>NZ_WBKT01000061.1 GCF_008868175.1 Micromonospora sp. AMSO31t | reverse complement strand
AAGGCCATCAGCGGGGAGTCGTCGTAGCCGACCACCGAGATGTCGTCGGGGACGGTGAGGCCGCGCTGCCGGGCGGCCCGGATCGCGCCCAGCGCCATCAGGTCCGAGCCGCAGACCAGGCCGGTGACGCCGCGCTCGATGAGCCGGCCCGCGGCGGCCTCGCCGCCCTCGACGCCGAACAGGGACAGCTCGGCAAGCTCGCCGGCCTCCGCCTCGGTCGTGCCGACCAGCCGGGTCATCGCGGCGCGGAAGCCGGCCACCCGGCGCTGCACCGGCACGAAGCGGTCCGGGCCGGTGATGAGCCCGATCCGCCGGTGGCCGAGCGCCACCAGGTGGGCGACGGCCAGCTCGGTGGCCTCGCCGTCGTCGCACGAGACGAAGGGCGCCGAGATGCCGGGCGCGTATCCGTTGATCATGACGATCGGCAGCGGGCGGGCGATCAGCGCCCGGTACCGGTCGTGGTTGGCGGCGGTGTCGGCGTGCAGGCCGGAGACGAAGACGATCCCGGAGACCTGCCGGTCGAGCAGCATCTCGACGTACTCGTCCTCGGTGACGCCGCCGGGGGTCTGCGTGCAGAGCACCGGGGTGAACCCGCTCTGCGCCAGCGTCGACTCGATGACCTGGGCGAAGGCCGGGAAGATCGGGTTGTCCAGCTCGGGCACGACGAGGCCGACCAGCCCGGCGCTGCGCTTGCGCAGCCGGGCGGGGCGCTCGTAGCCGAGCACGTCGAGGGCGGTGAGGACGGCCTGCCGGGTCTCGGGGGCCACTCCGGGGCGGTCGTTGAGCACCCGCGACACCGTGGCCTCGCTGACTTCGGCCTGTTGGGCGATGTCGGACAGTCGAGCGCGCATGGCGGCACTTTAGCTCACGAGCAAGTTCTTGCGTACGCTCCTGCAAGCCCTTCCATTCTCTGCAACCTCTTGCTAACGTCCCCGCAACATGCGAGAGCAGCGGCGCAGTATCCCCGCGCCGGTCAGCAAGACTTTTCCGAGGTTTCCACTGGCGAGCCGCCCTTCCCCCGGCGGGCCCGCCATGACGACAGGAGTACCGATGCGCATCCGTACCGCGGGTGTGGTCGCTGTCCTCGGCCTGGCGCTCGCCGCGTCCGGCTGCGGCGGCGGTGACAGCGACAAGCCGGCCGCCAAGGAGTCCGCCAAGGCCGCCGGCGGCAAGCTGGTCATCTGGGCCGACGACAAGCGGACCGCGGCCCTGAAGCCGTTCGCCGAGGAGTTCGGCAAGGAGAACGGTGTGACCGTCGAGGTCCAGGCCGTCTCCAAGGACCTGCAGACCAACTTCGTCACCGCCTCGCAGCAGGGCAGCGGCCCGGACGTCGTGGTCGGCGCGCACGACTGGATCGGCAACATGGTCCAGAACGGTGCCATCGACCCGGTGCAGCTCGCCGCCGAGCAGAAGAGCGCGTTCAACGAGACCGCGATCAAGGCCGTCACCTTCAACGGCCAGCTCTACGGCGTCCCCTACGCCACCGAGAACGTCGCGCTGATCCGCAACACCGAGCTGGCCCCCGAGGCGCCGAAGACGATCGAGGACCTGGTCGCCGCCGGCAAGAAGCTCAAGGCCGAGAAGAAGGCCAGCGAGATCCTCTGCCTCCAGTCCGGCCAGAACGGCGACGCGTACCACATCTACCCGCTGTACACCTCGGGCGGCGGTTACCTGTTCGGCACCGCGGCCAACGGCGACTACGACCCGAAGGACCTGGGCGTGGGCAAGCCGGAGTCGATCGCGGCCTTCCAGAAGATCGCGAAGCTCGGTGAGAAGGGCGACGGCGCGCTGAAGCGCTCCATCACCGGCGAGAACTCCATCGCCACCTTCACCGGCAAGAAGTGCGCCTTCCTGGTCTCCGGCCCGTGGGCCATCGCGGACGCGAAGAAGGCCAACATCAAGTACGACATCTCGCCGGTCCCCGGCTTCGCCGGCGGCAAGGAGGCCCAGCCGTTCGTGGGCGTCCAGGCGTTCTACGTCGCCGCCAAGGGCAAGAACAAGGCCCTGGCCCAGGAGTTCGTCACCAACTACGTGACCAAGCCCGAGCTGGCCGTCGCGCTCTACCAGGCCGAGCCGCGCCCGCCGGCGCTGACCGCCGCGTTCGACCAGGTCAAGGGCGAGGACGCCGACCTGGCCAAGTTCTCCGAGGCCGGCAAGAACGGCCAGGTGCTCCCGGCGATCCCGGCCATGGCCGCGATCTGGGACCCGTTCGGCAAGGCGGAGGCCGCCATCATCGGTGGCGCCGACCCGGCCAAGACGATCACCGCCGCGGGCAAGACCATCGCGGGTCAGATCAAGTAATGAGCACGTCGCTGTCCGGCCCGGGGTCTGCTGAGCAGGCCCCGGGCCGGGAGCCCGTTCGCCGCGGGCTCCCGCGCACGCCCCGTACCGCGCGGAACCACGCGCCGATCACCGCGACCGGCCTCGTCGTCAAGGTGGTCCTGCTCGGCCTGGTGGCCGGGATCGCGATCTGGGCGGCGTTCCCGCTCGTCGAGGCCGAGCACTGGGTCGGGCTGGGGATCCTCGCCGCCACCACGGCCGGCCTGTTCTACCTCTACCTGAGCCGCCGGCACATCCCGGCCAAGTACCTGGTCCCCGGCACGATCTTCCTGATCGCCTGCCAGGTCTTCCCGGTGCTCTACACCGCGAGCACCGCGTTCACGAACTTCGGCGACGGCCACCGCGGCACCAAGGACGACGCGATCGTCGCCATCCAGACCTCCTCGGTGCGGCAGGTTCCCGGCTCCACCGAGTACTCCCTCTCCATCGCCACAACGGGCGACCCGGCCACCGGCCCCCTGGTGTTCCTGCTCAGCGACCCGAAGACCCGCGAGGTCTTCGCCGGTGACGCGGGCGGGCTGCGCAAGCTCGACGCCGGCGACGTCACGGTCAGCGCGACCGGCAAGATCACCGAGGCCGCCGGCTACACCGTGCTCAACTTCGGTCAGGCCAGCGGTCGCAGCAAGGACATCACCGACCTGGTGGTGCCGACCGCCGGTGGCGCGGTCCGCTCCAACGGCCTGTCCCGGGCCTACGAGGGCAAGGCCGTGCGGGCGTACGACGCGGGCTGCGACTGCGTCAAGGACAGCGAGACGGGGAAGACCTGGACCGCCGACCCGGCGAACGGCTCCTTCGTCGCCGCCGACGGCGAGCGGCTCGCCCAGGGCTGGAAGGTCAACGTCGGGCTGAAGAACTTCACCCGGGTGCTCACCGACCCGGACATCTCCGGGCCGTTCTTCGGCACCCTGCTGTGGAACTTCGCCTTCGCGATCGGCTCGACCGGGTTCACGTTCCTGCTCGGCATGGCCATCGCGCTCGCCCTGCACTCGCCCCGGATGCGCGGCACCAACGTCTACCGGGTGCTGCTGATCCTGCCGTACGCCATGCCGTCGTTCGCCATGCTGCTGGTCTGGCGGGACATGTTCAACACCGACTTCGGGCTGGTCAACGACCTGTTCGGGCTGCACATCGACTGGTTCGGCGGCACCTGGTCGGCCCGGATCGCGGTGCTGCTCGTGCAGCTCTGGCTGGGCTACCCGTACATGTTCCTGGTGGCCACCGGCGCGCTCCAGGCGATCCCGCGCGAGCTGACCGAGGCCACCTCGGTCGACGGCGCCAGCCCGTGGCAGTCCTTCCGCGCGGTCACCCTGCCGCTGCTGCTGGTCGCGCTGTCGCCGCTGCTGATCGCGTCGTTCGCGTACAACTTCAACAACGTCAACGCGATCCTGTTCACCACCGAGGGCGGGCCGTTCGCGCCGGACAACCCGAGAAACGGCGCCACCGACCTGCTCATCACCTACACCTACCGGCTGGCCTTCGGCGCACAGGGCGCCGAGTACGGGCTGGCCACCACGGTCTCGATCTTCATCTTCGCGATCGTGGCGATCGTGGCGGCGATCAGCTTCTCGCGGACCCGGAAGCAGGAGGAGGTCTACTCGTGACCACCTTGTCCGACGCTGCCGTCGCCGACCGGGCCGGGACGGGGAAGTCGAAGGGACGCTGGTTCGCCCAGGTGGGCTGGCGGCACCTCGTCGGGGTGCTGGCCGTGGCGTTCAGCCTCTTCCCGATCCTGTTCGTGATCTCCGCGGCGCTCAACCCGCTCGGCACGCTCTCGTCGACGGAACTGCTGCCGACCGGGGCGTCCCTGGAGAACTTCACCAACCTGTTCCAGAAGACGCCGTTCGCCCACTGGTTCCTCAACTCGCTGCTGCTCGCCGGCGTGGCCAGCTTCGCGTCGATCTTCCTGTCGGCGCTGGCGGCGTACGCGTTCTCGCGGATGCGGTTCGCCGGTCGCCGGGTCGGGCTGCTCGCGCTGCTGCTGATCCAGATGTTCCCGCAGTTCCTGGCCATCGTGGCGATCTTCCTGATCTTCACGACGGTCACTGGCCTGTGGCCGGCGATCGGCTTCAACACCCCGTGGGGCCTGTTCCTGCTCTACATGGGCACCGCGCTCGGCGCGAACACCTGGCTCATGAAGGGCTTCTTCGACACCCTGCCGAAGGAGCTGGACGAGTCGGCGACCATGGACGGCGCCTCGCATGCCCAGGTCTTCTTCCGGATCATGCTGCCGCTGGTGGCGCCGATCCTGGCGGTGACCGGGCTGCTCGCGTTCATCGGCTCGATCAACGAGTTCATCATCGCCAACGTGTTCCTCACCGAGCCGGACTCGAAGACCCTGGCGGTCGGGATGTTCGGCATGGTGGCGGGCGAGCGCAACAACAACTTCGGGATGTTCGCGGCGGGCACCCTGCTCACCGCCGTCCCGACGGTGCTGGTGTTCCAACTGCTCCAGCGCTACATCGTCTCCGGCCTCACCGCCGGAGCCGTCAAAGGATAGACCGGAGGGGTGGCCACTCGCCGTCGTGGGCGAGGCGAGTGGTGCCACTCCGTACCCATTGCGCACGCTGCGGCAAGGGCGTCTGTGACGTACACCGGAGCGGTTTTCGGGCGGACCGCCGCGGTCGGGTGACCGATCGCGGCGGGTGCCCGCCCGACTCCCTGTTCTCGACGACGCGAAAGGCATGCCCATGTCTCTCCAGCCGCACCACGACGGATCCGCGACCTACGTTCCCGAGCAGGAGCCCGCCCTCGGGCAGACCGTCCCCGTCTTCGTGCGGGTGCCGGCCGGCGCCGACGTCCGGCAGGTGCACGTCCGGACCGCCGGTGACGGCGAGCCGCGCTTCGCCGAGGCGGTGGTCGACCGCACCGAGGATGGTGACGTGTGGTGGCGGGCCGACGTCGAGGTCCGCAACCCGGTCAGCAACTACCGCTTCCTGCTCGACGGCGCGGCGGGCCCCCGCTGGCTGAACGCGGCCGGCCTCACCGACCACGACGTGCCGGACAACGGCGATTTCAAGCTGGTCAGCTACGCGCCGCCGCCGGCCTGGGCCCGGGACGCGGTCATCTACCAGATCTTCCCGGACCGGTTCGCCCGGTCGGCCGCCGCGGCGGGCCGGACGGCGCCGGACTGGGCGATCCCGTGCGACTGGGACACCCCGGTGATCGGGCGCGGCCCGGAGACGCCCCGCCAGTTCTACGGCGGCGACCTCGACGGCGTCACCGAGCGGCTGGACCACCTGGACCGGCTCGGCGTGAACACCGTCTACCTCACACCGATCTTCCCGGCCCGCTCCAACCACCGGTACGACGCGGCGAGCTTCGACACCGTCGACCCGCTGCTCGGCGGGGACGCCGCTCTGGCCCGGCTGGCCGACGCGGTGCACGCGCGGGGCTGGCGGCTGCTCGGCGACATCACGAGCAACCACACCGGCGACGCCCACAAGTGGTTCACGGCCGCCGTCTCCGACGTGCACGCGCCTGAGCGGGAGCTGTACTACTTCGACCTGCCCGGCGGGGATTTCGAATCGTGGAACGGGGTGAAGTCGCTGCCGAAGCTCAACTGGGGCAGCGCCGAACTGCGCCGCCGTTTCGCCACCGCCGAGGACTCCCTGCTGCGTCGCTGGCTGCGCCCGCCGTACGCGCTGGACGGCTGGCGGGTGGACGTGGCGAACATGACCGGCCGGCGGGGCGCGGACGCGTACACGCACGAGGTGGCCCGGCTGCTGCGGGAGGTGGTCGCCGACACCCGCGCCGACGGGCTGCTGCTCGCCGAGCACGGCCACGACCACACGGGTGACCTGGACCGGGACGGCTGGCACGGCACCATGAACTACGTCGGCTTCACCGACCCGGTGTGGTCCTGGCTGCGCCGGGGCGACGGCACGCTGCCGAACTTCCTCGGCACCCCCGGCGGGGTGCGGCGACGGGACGCGGGCGCGGTCCTGGCCACCATGAACACCTACCGGTCGCTGATCTCCTGGCGGTCGTACACGCACTCGTGGCAGCTGCTCGGCTCGCACGACTCCGCCCGGATCCGCACCGTGGTCGGCGACGCGGCCCGGCAGGAGGTGGCGGCCGGCCTGCTCGCCACCATGCCCGGCACCCCGGTGGTGTTCGCGGGCGACGAGCTGGGCCTGACCGGAGCCAACGGGGAGGGCTCGCGTACCCCGATGCCGTGGCACCGGCCGGAGAGCTGGGACGGGCGCACCTTCGACGCGTACCGGTCGCTGCTGGCGTTGCGCCGCGACGAGCCGGCGCTGCGGCACGGCGGCCTGCGCTGGGTGCACGCCGACGCGGAAACGCTGGTCTTCCTCCGCGAGGCGCCGGCCGGTGCGGTGCTCGTTCTGGCCCGCCGGGCGGGCGGGACCCCGGTCCGGCTGACCGGCCTGCCGGCCGGCGACAACGTGTACGGCGGCGCTCCGGCGCTGCGCCCGGACGCGGACGGCGCCGTGACGCTCCCGGCGGACGGCCCCACCTTCCAGGTGTGGTGCCTCGCCTGACCTGCAAGGAAGGGCCCCCTTCCAACGCCTCGGGTAGCGGAGGGGGCCCCTCCTAACCGCGGTTGGCGGCGAGGAGGGTGCGGACTCCGGTCAGGTAGGTGTGCCGGTCGGGCGAGCCGGTCAGGATGCGTTGCAGGATGTAGCCGGGGACCAGGGCGAACAGGGCCGCGCCGACCGCCACCGGGTCGGCGTCCGCGGGCAGCTCGCCGGCCGCCTGGGCCCGCCGGGCCAGCGTCGCGAAGTGGCTGCGGAAGCTGGCGTACGTCCGGCCGACGAACTCGGCGAGCGTCGGGTCCCGCTGCGCCTCGCCCCACACCTGGATGGCCAGCGGCAGCACGCCGTCGGGGTCGGACTGCGCGTCGACGTAGGTGAGGGCCCGGTCCAGCGCCTCGACCAGCGGCAGCGGCGGCTCGGCCGTGGCCAGCTCGGCGAAGAGCCCCTCGGCGCCGCCGATCACCGACTGGGCGATCGCGGTGATCAGGTCGTTCTTGCTCGGGAAGTAGCGGTAGACCGCGCCGACCGAGAGGCCGGCCTCCCGGATCACGTCCTGCATCGAGGTGTTGTGGAAGCCGTCGCGCCGGAAGCAGCGCCGGGCCGCGTCGAGGATCTGCTGACGGCGGGCCGCGAGGTGTTCGTCCGATACGCGTGGCACGACCCACAGTGTAAAGCGAACGTTCGTTCTTGACGGCGGACCGTGTGGCAGCGCACGCTCAGTCCAAGAGAACGAACGTTCGTTTTAAGGAGGCGGCCATGCCCGCTCACCCGTACCGGATCCGCTCGCCCTGGCTGCTCGCCGCGCTGGTCGCCAGCCTGGCCGTGGTGGTGCAGGCGCTGCTCGTACCCCTTTTCGCGGCGCCGGCCGCGCACCTGGCGCCGCGCGACCTGCCCATCGCCGTGGCCGGGCCGGCGCCCGCCGCCGCCGAGCTGGCCGCCCGGCTCACGGCCGCCCACCCCGGCGGCTTCGCCGTGACCACGCTGCCGGACGGGGCGGCGGCCGACCGGGCGCTGCGCGACCGGGAGGCGTACGCCGCCTTCGTGGTCGGCCCGGACGGCGTCGCCCTGCACACCGCCCCGGCCGCGAGCCCGACCGTGGCGGCGCTGCTCACCGAGGCCGCCACGCAGCTGTCCGCCGGCCGTCCGGTGCCGGTGGTGCAGGTCGTGCCGGCCGACCCGGACGACCCGCGGGGGGCCGGCTTCGCCGCCGGGTTCCTGCCGCTCGCGCTGGCCGGCATGCTGGCCGGGGCCCTGCTCACCGTGCTGGTGGCCCGGCGCGCGGCGCGGCTGGCCGGCCTGCTCGGTTTCGCCGTCCTGGCCGGCCTCGTGGGGGCCGCAGTGCTGCACGGCTGGCTGGGTGTCCTCGACGGCGATCTCTGGCGTGAGGCCGGCGCGATCGGGTTGTTCACGCTGGCGGCGGCGGGCACCGTGGCGGGCCTCGGCGCGCTGCTCGGCGCTCCCGGGATCGGGCTCGGCGCGCTGCTCGTCTTCCTGGTCGGCAACCCGCTCTCCGCGGTGAGCGCCGCGCCCGAGCTGCTGCCGCAGCCCTGGGGGGCCGTGGGGCAGTTCCTGCCGGTCGGCGCGGGCGGCACGCTGCTGCGCTCGGCCGCGTTCTTCGACGGGGCGGGCGCCGGCCGGCCGGTGGCCGTGCTGGCCGGCTACGCCCTGGTCGGCCTGGCCCTGGTCCTCGTCGGCCGCCGGTCCGTACGCGCCGGCGCGACCAGCCCCGCGGCGGATCGGCGGCCCGCCGAGGTCGCGGTGTGACGGCACCTCGTCGGGACGCCGACGCCCCTGCGCCGGCCGCCGGCGGCGTTGGCCGCCGTGAATGTCGGCGAACTCGGCAGGTCGACGGCGGTGAATGCAATTGGTCTTGATCCCCTCACGGATAGTTGTTAGCCTGACAGCGCACCTAACCGGGTGACCCCCACTTTCGGGGGATTTTCTCAGGTGTAACGGGGAGACAAATGAAGAAGCGATTTGCCCAGGGCGTCCTGGCGGTCGGCGCTCTCGTCGGTGGAGTGGTCCTGCTGCCCGCAAGCCCTGCTCAAGCGGCTCTTGTCTGCGATTCGCCCAGCACGGCCCGCTCGGTCTCGGTGAAGTGTGACGGCACGAGGTCGGGCGCCACCGAGTTCCGTGTGGAAGGCGAGTTCTGCGACCAGCGGGGGTGCAGCTGGCGCTTCGGGGCCTGGGTGAAATACAACTCCGGTAAATACTCGACGGCGAGCGATCCCTCCCTTTACTTCAGTGGCCTCAGGAGCATTGTTCACCGGTAGTCGTCCGGAATAAATGCGCCGGGCCAGTTGTGGTCCGGCTCATTTGTTTGTTTGTCGAGAAGCCGGCCGAACAGCCGCCGCGGTCGCGTCTCGTCCAGGTCACGGTATGACGGCACCTCGGCGGGCCGCTACTACAAGGCGTCGTTGATGGGGGAGGATGGCCGGCGTGGAAGCTCTTCGACTGATCCTTCTCTACGTCCATCTCATCGGGTTCGCGATGCTGCTCGGCGGTGCGATCGCCCAGTACGTCAACGGCCGGCTCCGCATCAACGCCGCCATGCTCTGGGGCTCGGTGATCGGGCTGCTGACCGGAATCGGTCTGTCCGCCCCGCTGCGCGACGGCGACGAGCCGGCACCGGCGAAGCTTGTTACCAAGTTGGTGCTCGCGCTGCTCATCTTTGTCATGGTCTTCTTCTCCCGTAAGCGGGAGTCCGTGAACCGCGGGCACTTCCTCGCGATCATCGGGTTGACGCTGGTCAACGCGGCGGTGGCGGTCTTCTGGCGTTAGCCCTCCGGCACAGCGGGAAGACCACGGAAAACGGACGTTCGCGGCACCTCTCCGGCAGGTCGCCGGCACGGAAGGTGATGTGCCCCACGCATCGGTTACGTAGGGGTAACGACCGCTCAACAGTCGTGCACGATTGTCGGCCGGTGGGTGGGCGCGGGCGTACGCTCCCGTCCGTAACGTGGGACGCCGGCGGCACACCGCAGGCCGGCGCAAGGGCTGCCACCGCGCACGACGCGGTGTGCAATGGGAAGGAGACGTCTTGCGCTCTGTGCGTGGGATGCGGATCGCCTCCGCCATCGTGGCGGGTGGCCTCGTGCTGGGCGCCGCCGCATGTGGTGAGGCTCCCGAGGACGACAAGAACGCCGGCGGCACCGGCGGCAAGAAGTTCAGCGCCTGCATGGTGACCGACGTCGGTGGCATCGATGACAAGTCCTTCAACACCTCGGCCTGGAAGGGTCTCCAGGAGGCGAAGAAGGAGAACGACAACATCGACATCAAGAACGTCCAGTCGAAGGCCGAGGCGGACTACGAGGTCAACCTGACCGGGTTCGTCAACCAGAAGTGCGACTTCATCCTGGCCGTCGGTGGCCTG
This sequence comes from Micromonospora sp. AMSO31t, assembly GCF_008868175.1. Classification (GTDB taxonomy): domain Bacteria; phylum Actinomycetota; class Actinomycetes; order Mycobacteriales; family Micromonosporaceae; genus Micromonospora. The sequence goes on along the minus strand of NZ_WBKT01000061.1, from coordinate 20,568 downwards.
ATGCAGGACGCCACCAAGAAGGCCGCCGCGGCGAACCCGAACCAGCAGTTCGGCATCGTGGACGCGAACCCGGGCGTGGACAACGTCTACCCGATGCAGTTCGACACCGCGCAGGCCGCCTTCCAGGCCGGTTACCTGGCCGCCGGGATGAGCAAGTCGGGCAAGGTCGGCACCTACGGTGGTCTGCCGATCCCGCCGGTCACCATCTTCATGGACGGCTTCGCCGACGGCGTGGCGTACTACAACAAGGCCAAGAGCAAGAACGTCCAGGTCATCGGCTGGGACAAGGCCACCCAGAAGGGCTCCTTCACCAACGACTTCGTCAAGCAGGACGAGGGCAAGAAGGTCTCCGACGCGCTGGTCGCCCAGGGCGCGGACATCATCATGCCGGTCGCCGGCGGCGCCGGCCTCGGCACCACCGCCGCGGCGCAGGCCTCGGGCGGCAAGTACTCCGTCGTCTGGGTGGACGTCGACGGCTGCGAGAGCACCCCGAACTGCCCGGCGCTCGTCACCACGGTCGTCAAGAACATCCCGGACGCCGTCAAGGACGCCGTGCTGAAGGCCGCCAACGGTGAGAAGCTCCAGGCCAAGCCCGGCTTCGTCGGCACCCTGGCCAACAACGGCGTCTCGATCGCCCCGTACCACGACTTCGACAGCAAGGTCCCGGCGGACCTGAAGGCCGAGGTCGACAAGATCAAGGCGGACATCGCCGCCGGCACCATCACGGTCACCTCGAAGGCCCAGCCGACCAAGTGACCGCTCCGCCGACCCCCGCGGTGAGATCATCGGCAGCGGGGGCCGGCGGGCACCAGGTTTGACGACCGGCCGCCTCGGCGCACGCGGGAACATCCCGCGCGACGCCGGGGCGGCCGGTCACCTTGATCCCCCACCGACCCCACCCGGCGCGGTGGCGGCGCGGCAGCCGCTACGCTGCACCATCGCTCGCACTCCAGGAGGTTGCGCTGAGACTCGAACTGCGCGGCATCACCAAGCGGTTCGGTGATCTGGTCGCCAACGACCACATCGACCTGACGGTGGAGCCTGGAGAGATCCACGCCCTGCTCGGCGAGAACGGCGCCGGCAAGTCGACCCTGATGAACGTGCTGTACGGGCTGTACCAGCCCGACGAGGGCGAGATCCTGGTTGACGGCAAGCCGCTGAAGCTGAAGGGCCCGTCCGACGCGATCGCCGCCGGGATCGGCATGGTGCACCAGCACTTCATGCTGGTGCCGGTCTTCACCGTGGCCGAGAACGTGATGCTCGGCGCGGAACAGACCAAGGGAAGCTTCACCGGCTTCCTCGACCGGCGGCGGGCCCGGCGCGAGGTCGCCGAGGTCTCCGAGCGGTACAACCTCCGGGTCGACCCGGACGCGGTGATCGAGGACCTGCCGGTCGGCATCCAGCAGCGGGTGGAGATCGTCAAGGCCCTCACCCGCGACGTCGATCTGCTCATCCTCGACGAGCCGACCGCCGTGCTGACCCCGCAGGAGACCGAGGAACTCCTCACGGTCATGCGGTCGCTCAAGGAGGCCGGCAAGTCGATCGTGTTCATCACCCACAAGCTGGGCGAGGTCAAGGCCATCGCCGACCGGATCACGGTGATCCGGCGCGGGAAGACGGTCGGCACCGCCGAGCCGAGCGCCAGCCGCGACGAGCTGGCCGCGCTCATGGTGGGCCGCAGCGTCCGGCTGACCGTGGACAAGAAGTCGGCCCAGCCGGGCAAGCCGATGCTCGAGGTCGCCAGCCTGGTCGTCGACGACGACCGGCAGGTCCGCGCGGTCGACGGCGTGGACCTGACCGTGCACGCCGGTGAGGTGCTCGGCATCGCGGGCGTGCAGGGCAACGGGCAGACCGAGCTGATCGAGGCGATCATGGGGCTGCGCCCGGTGCTCGCCGGCTCGATCAGCCTGGACGGCGAGGCCGTGCACGGCTGGTCGACCAAGAAGGTGCTCCGCGCCGGCGTCGGCTACGTCCCGGAGGACCGCAGCGTCGACGGCCTGGTCAAGGAGTTCTCCGTCGCGGAGAACCTGGTGCTGGACATCTACGACCAGCCGCCCTTCGGCAAGGGCCTCTCGCTCAAGCCGGACGCCATCGCGAAGTCGGCGAAGGAGCGGATCGAGCAGTTCGACGTCCGCACCTCCTCGGCGGACGCGGCGGTCGGCACCCTCTCCGGCGGCAACCAGCAGAAGGTGATCGTGGCGCGGGAGCTGTCCCGGCCGCTGAAGCTCTTCATCGCCGCCCAGCCCACCCGGGGCGTGGACGTCGGCTCGATCGAGTTCATCCACAGCCGGGTCATCCGCGAGCGGGACATCGGCACCGCCGTCATGGTGGTCTCCAGCGAACTGGACGAGGTGATCGGCCTGGCCGACCGGATCGCGGTCATGTACCGCGGCCGGATCATCGGCATCGTCGGCCCGGACACCCCCCGCGAGGAGATCGGCCTGCTGATGGCCGGCATCACGCCGGACACCGCCACCACGACCGCTGACCGCCCTGGCAACGAGGACGAGGCATGACCAACCCAGACCCGGTGTCGGGCTCCCCCGACAAGGAGCCGGCGACCGAGGCGCAGGAGGCGCGGACAGAGGCCCGGGCGAACCCGCCCGCGCCCGCCGGCGACACCGAGCGGGCGGTGCCCGCCACCGCCACCAGGCAGCCCCCGGCCGCGGAGCCCCGCCCCACGCTGGGCCGGCTCTTCCTGGACAACCTCTGGGCGGCCAACACGGTCACCGTGACCGTGCTCGCGGTGCTGCTCGCCATGCTGGTCGGCGCGGTGCTCATCATCGTCTCCGACCCGGAGGTGCTGGCCACCTACGGCTACATCACGGCCCGCCCGGCGGACGCCTTCAACGCCAGCTGGACCGTGGTCAGCGAGGCGTACGCGAACCTGTTCAAGGGCGCGATCTTCGACCCGGACGCGGTCGGCTTCACCGCCGCGATGGGCCCGATCTCGGAGACGCTCACCTACACCGCGCCGCTGGTCTTCACCGGCCTGGCGGTCGCGCTCGCCTTCCGGGGCGGCCTGTTCAACATCGGCGCCCAGGGTCAGGCCACCATCGGCGTCATCCTGGCCGCCGTGGCCGGCTTCGCGCTGCCGCTGCCGCCCGGGGTGCACCTGCTCGTCGCGCTGCTCGCCGGCGCGCTCGGCGGCGCGCTCTGGGGCTTCGTCCCGGGCATCCTCAAGGCGCGCACCGGCGCCCACGAGGTGATCAACACGATCATGCTCAACTACGTGGCCGTCTACTTCCTGTCCTGGATCATCGTCCAGAGCGGGGTGCAGAACCCGAACCGGTCGGACGCGATCAGCAAGCCGGTCGAGTCCTCCGCCCAGCTGCCCCGGCTGCTCGGCGACAACCTGCGGGTGCACGCCGGCATCCTGGTCGCGGTGCTGGCCACCTGGTTCATCGCCTGGCTGCTGAACCGCTCGACGCTCGGCTTCGAGCTGCGCGCGGTGGGCGAGAACCCGGACGCCGCCCGGACCGCCGGCATCAGCGTGACCAAGACGTACGTGCTGGTCATGGTGATCTCGGGTCTGCTGGCCGGCCTCGGTGGGTCGAACATGGTGCTCGGCTCCACCGCCAACGCGCTGACCCCGCTGGTGATCGCGCAGATCGGCTTCGACGGCATCCTGGTCGCCCTGCTCGGCCGGGTGAAGCCGTGGGGCGTGCTGCTGGCCGCGCTGCTGTTCGGCGCGCTCCAGGCCGGCGGCAACCGGATGCAGTCGTACTCCGGGATCTCGCTGGAGCTGGTCACCGTGCTCCAGGCGCTCATCGTCATCTTCATCGCCGCGCCGGCCATGGTGAAGGCGATCTTCCAGCTCCGGGCGGCCCGCGCGGCCCGGCTGCAGACGAGCCTCGCGAAGGGCTGGTGAGCATGTCCACCACCGCTGTCCCCGAGGTCGCCGTGACCGCGGTCGACGAGGGTTTCTGGACGCGTGCCCGCAAGACCGGGGCCGTCCTGTTGGGGCTGGGCGTGCTCGCCACGGTGCTCTTCGGCGCGCTCGCCACCGACCAGCAGGCCCGCTTCACGCTCAGCGAGACCGAGGGCGGCGCCGCCCTGGAGATCAACGGCACGGTCGGCGCGATCCTCTTCGGCATCATCGCCGCCGCGGCCGGGGCCGCCCTGCTCGCCGGGGTGCCGAAGCGCTGGTTCACCCTGGTGCTCGGCGTGGGGCTGGTCGCCTTCGTGCTGAGCTTCCTGTGCTGGCAGGTCTCCGCCGCCCCCGAGGGCCGCAACTTCATGCCGCTGGTCAACGTCATCCGGGGCACGTTCATCCTGGCCCTGCCGCTGATCTTCGGCGCGCTGGCCGGCGTGCTCTGCGAACGCTCCGGCGTGGTGAACGTGGCGATCGAGGGCCAGTTGCTCATGGGCGCCTTCTCGGGCGCGCTGTTCGGCAGCATCTCCGGCAGCGTCTGGGTGGGCCTGGTCGCCGCCGCGATCGGCGGCGCGGTGATCTCGCTGCTGCTGGCCGTCTTCGCCATCCGCTACCTGGTCGACCAGGTGGTCATGGGCATCGTGCTGAACCTGCTGGCGGTCGGCGTCACCGGCTTCCTCTACGAGCGGCTCATGCAGACCGACGCGACGAAGTACAACAGCGCGCCGCGGTTCAGCAACTGGGAGATCCCGCTGCTCAAGGACATCCCGCTGCTCGGTCCGGCGCTGTTCCGGGGCAACATCTTCCTCTACGTCGGCCTGCTGCTGGTGCTGGTCATCCACATCGCGCTGTTCCGCACCCGCTGGGGCCTGCGGACCCGGTCGGTGGGTGAGCACCCGACGGCAGCCGACACGCTCGGCGTGAAGGTGCTGCGACTGCGCTACCGCAACGTGATCATGGCCGGGCTGGTGGCCGGCGTCGGTGGCGCGTCGTACACGCTGGCGCTCTACTCGTTCACCAAGAACATGATCGGCGGCAAGGGCTTCATAGCCCTGGCCGCGCTGATCTTCGGCCGGTGGAGCCCGACCGGCGCGCTGCTCGCCGCGCTCTTCTTCGGGTTCGCCGACCAGCTCGCCACCTACCTGGGCGCGATCGGCAGCAGCATCCCGAGCCAGTTCCTCGCCATGCTGCCCTACCTGGCGACGATCCTGGCGGTGGCCGGTCTGGTCGGCAGGGTCCGGGCGCCGGCCGCCGACGGCAAGCCGTACATCAAGGGCTGACCGCCCGCGACGCAGCGTGCCCGGCGGGGTTGAACCCGCCGGGCACGGCCGTCTCCGGCCGCCACCGCGACCGATCAGCGTGAATTGGGCAGAATGGGAGTCGTGATGGAGATCGACTGGGAGCGGCTGCGGGCCGCCGCCACCGAGGTCATGCGGCACGCGTACGTGCCCTACTCGAAGTTTCCCGTCGGGGCGGCCGCCCTGGTCGACGACGGCCGGGTGGTCGTCGGCTGCAACGTGGAGAACGCCGCGTACGGCGTGGTCCTCTGCGCCGAGTGCGGCGTGGTCTCCTCGCTGCACGCCACCGGCGGCGGGCGGATCGTGGCGCTGTCCTGCGTCGACGCCACCGGCGAGCCGCTGATGCCGTGCGGCCGGTGCCGGCAGCTGCTGTGGGAGAACGGCGGCCCGGAGTGCCTCATCGAGGCGAAGGGCGGCACGCTGCGGATGGCCGAGCTGCTGCCGCACGCGTTCGGCGTGGAGGACCTGGAGGCGGTGACCGGCGAGACGCCGGTGCCGGTGGTCCCGGAGCGGCTGGCCGCCTGGCGGGGCCGGGGCACCGTCTTCGTGCACCCGGACCTCTCGGCCGGCCAGCAGGTGTGGACGGCGTACTGGGAGCGGTCGGCCGGTGACACCGAGGGCGCCGAGACCGGCGTGCTGGAGGAGGGCCCGACCTGGGACGACCCGGCGGAGGCGATCACCTGGGGGCTGGCCCGGACGCCGCGCGTCGTCGTGGTGGACGCGTCGGGCACCATCTTCTGGGCCGGCGATGGCGAGCCGCCGCTGGAGATCCCGATCCGCTGGTCCCCGGCCTGAGCCGGGACACCGGTTCCGGAACGACGAGGAAAGATCATCTGATGAGTGCATTCACGGCGGTTGACGTCATCCGGGCCAAGCGGGACGGGGGCGTGCTGAGCGACGGCCAGATCGACTGGGTGGTCGACGCGTACACCAGGGGGTTGGTGGCCGACGAGCAGATGTCGGCGCTGGCCATGGCGATCCTGCTGCGCGGTATGACCGCGCCGGAGATCGCCCGGTGGACCGCCGCGATGATCGCCAGCGGTGAGCGGCTGGACCTGTCGGCGGTGGCCCGGCCGACCGTGGACAAGCACTCCACCGGCGGCGTCGGCGACAAGATCACGCTGCCGCTGACCCCGCTGGTCGCGGCCTGCGGCGGGGCCGTGCCGCAGCTCAGCGGCCGGGGCCTCGGCCACACCGGCGGCACGCTCGACAAGCTGGAGTCGATTCCCGGCTGGCGGGCCGCGCTGAGCAACGACGAGTTCATCGCCCAGCTGCGCGACGTCGGTGCGGTGATCTGCGCGGCCGGCGAGGGGCTGGCCCCGGCCGACCGCAAGCTGTACGCGCTGCGCGACGTCACCGGCACCGTCGAGGCCATCCCGCTGATCGCCAGCTCCATCATGAGCAAGAAGATCGCCGAGGGGACCGGCGCCCTGGTGCTCGACGTGAAGGTGGGCTCCGGCGCCTTCATGAAGAACGTCGACGACGCCCGCGAGCTGGCCCGGACCATGGTGGAGCTGGGCGGGGCGCACGGCGTGCGCACGGTTGCCCTGCTCACCGACATGTCCACTCCGCTGGGCCTCACCATCGGCAACGCGGTCGAGGTGACCGAGTCGGTCGAGGTGCTGGCCGGCGGCGGCCCGGCCGACGTGGTGGAGCTGACCCTGGCGCTGGCCCGGGAGATGCTGACCGCGGCCGGCCTGCCGGACGCCGACCCCGAGGCGGCGCTGCGGGACGGCCGGGCCATGGACGCCTGGCGCGCGATGATCCGTGCCCAGGGCGGCGACCCGGACGCGCCCATGCCGAAGGCCCCCGAGGTCGAGGTGGTCACCGCGACCGAGGACGGCTACGTGGCCGGGATCGACGCGTACGCGATGGGGGTGGCCGCCTGGCGGCTCGGCGCGGGCCGGGCCCGCAAGGAGGACCCGGTGAGCATCCCGGCCGGTGTGGTGCTGCACAAGCGCCCCGGCGACCCGGTACGCGCCGGCGAACCCCTGTACGAGCTGCGCGCCGAGCACGCCGAGCGGATCCCGGCGGCGCTGGCCGAGGCGGAGCGGGCGGTCCGGATCGCGCCCCACGCCCCCGCCGCGACGCCGCTGGTGATCGAGCGGATCGGCTGATCTTTCCCGGTCATGGTGCGGCGGCGACCGAGCCGCTATTGTCGCAGGCCAAGGGGGGACCGACCGGCGATGAGCCGTTGCGAGCAGACAGGGACCTGAGCCGTGCGCGTACCCGCCCCCGATCCCCGGGCCGTTCGTGAGGCGAGCCTCGACGAGCTGTCCCGGCTGGGCCTCCCGCTGCCGCCCCCGCAGTTCCCGCTGGTGTGGGAGCCGGGGGACGAGATCGAGCTGCGCCCCACCCCGGAGATCGAGGCACGGATCGCGGTGCTGCACGTGATCCTGGCCCGCTGCTTCGGGATGCCGGCGCAGGCGGCCATGAGCTGGCTGCTGGAGTCGCACCTGGTCGAGATGGTGACCCCGCCGGAGTGGCAGTTCGTGATGGGGGGCAAGGGCGACCACCGGTCCTTCGTGCTGCACCACGACGCGCTCTTCTCGCTGGCCTGGGTGCTCGGGCTGGCCAAGGAACTGGACCCGACGGTGCCGGTGGACGAGCGGCTTGTCGAGCGGATGCCCAACCTGGTCACCGGGGAGAACTTCGGTCAGTGGCGGGCCCGGATCCTGGCCGCCCCGCAGCACCCGGCCGACGCGGCTGCCCTGCTCGACCTGCACTACTGCCTGGACTGGGCGTACCTGGAGGCGGAGGAGGCCGGCCTGGCGCTGCCCGGGCTGGTGGACGCCAACGCCATCGGGCAGCGCCGGTGGGCGCTGGAGTGGGCGGTGGTGCTGCGCGGGCCGTACCACGACGAGCCGCCGGGCTGGGAAGAGGTCGATCTCTCCACCTGAGCGGCGGTCAGCGCGGCCGGTGCACGCCGAGCCGCACGGCGAGGGTGACCGGCACCGGCTCGGGCAGCGCGGCGATCCGCTCGGCGAGCCGGGCCGGGTCGGCGTGCCAGGCGCTCGGACCCATCCCGACCAGGGTGGCCACCTCGGTGCGGCGGAGCTCCAGCCGGGCCCGGTGCTCGGTGGCGGACTCCTCCGTGAAGTGGGCGCTCAGGCTGCCGGCGACCCGGTCGGCCTTGGCCGGGTCCACCCGGAGCAGGTCGAGCGCGTCGACCAGCTCGGCGAGATGGTCCGCGGCCGGGGTGACCACCAGCAGCGCGCCCGCCGGGTCGAGCACCCGGTGGAACTCGGCGCCGTTGCGCGGCGCGAAGACGTTCAGCAGCACCGTCGCGGCGTGATCGGCCAGGGGGAGCCGCTGCCAGGTGTCGGCCAGCGCGGCGGCCGCGCGTGGGTGGGCCCGGGCCGCCCGGCGCAGCGCCGGCTTGGCGACGTCGAGGGCCAGGCCGACCGCGTCGGGCAGCGCCGCCAGCACCGCCGCGAGGTACCAGCCGGTCCCGGCGCCGGCGTCCACCACCAGGGGGTACGCCTCGTCGGCGCCCTCCGCGATCTCCCGGGCCGTCCCGGCGAGCGCGGCGGCCACGGTGCCGTAGTGGCCGGCGGCCAGGAAGTCGGCGCGGGCCGCCACCATCTCGGCGCTGTCCCCGGTGTGCGGGGCGCGGCCGGCGAGCAGGTTGACGTACCCCTGGCGGGCGATGTCGAAGCTGTGCCGGCGCGGGCAGCGCAGCGCCCGGGCGGTGCCGGCGGTGGTCTCGGCCAGCGGCTCCCCGCAGACCGGGCAGCGCAGCCGGGTCAGGATCCGGGCGTCCACGGTCAGGCCTCCGGGGCCGGGCGGCCGGTGAGGTGGTCGACCACCCGGTGGGTGAGCGCGCCCAGCGCGTCGATCTCCTCGTCGGTGAGCAGGTCGATGAGGTGCCGGCGGACGGCGGCGACGTGACCCGGGGCGGCGGCCTCGATGGCGGCGAGGCCGGCCGGGGTCAACACCACGATGGAACCGCGGCCGTCCGAGGGGTGCTCCTCCCGGGTGACCAGGCCGCGGTGCTGCATGCGGGAGATGTGGTGGGAGAGCCGGCTGCGTGACCAGAGCATCCGGTCGGCCAGCTCGCTGAGCCGCAGCCGCTGGTCGCGCGTCTCGGAGAGGTCGGAGAGGACGTCGTAGTCCGGTTCGGAGAGCCCGGCGTCCTGCGTCAGGTCCCGGGCCAGCTCCAGGTCGAGCAGGCGGCGCATCCGGCGGTAGCCGCGCCAGGCCCGGTTCTCCCGCTCGTCCAACCACCGTGGTTCGTCCATGCACCGAGCCTAACCGAATGGTTGACACGTCATCAATGAGGCTCTAGGTTGATGACATGTCAACAAGCTTGCCGGCCCGCTGGGTCCGGCTCCTCGCCGGCCTGGCGCTCTTCGGCGTCAGCGTCGGGCTTCTGGTCCGGGCCGACCTGGGACTGGCATCGTGGGACGTGCTGCACCAGGGCCTGGCCGCGCGTACCGGGCTGCCGATGGGCGTGCTGGTCAACGGTGTCGCGCTGGTGGTGCTGCTGCTCTGGATCCCGCTGCGGCAGCGCCCCGGCGTCGGCACCGTCGCCAACGTCGCACTGGTCGGCCTGGCGTTGGACGCCACGCTGGCGCTGCTGCCGCCTGTCGGATCACTCGCCGGCCGCGTTTCCCTGCTGCTCGCCGGCATCCTGCTCAACGGCGTCGCCACGGCCCTCTACCTCGGAGCCCGGCTCGGCCCCGGTCCGCGGGACGGCCTCATGACCGGCCTGGCGGCACGCGGCCTGCCGATCGGGCGGGTCCGCACCCTCATCGAGGTGGTGGTGCTCGCTCTCGGCTGGCTCCTCGGCGGCACGGTCGGTCCCGGCACCCTGCTCTTCGCACTGGCCATCGGGCCGCTCGTCCAGTACCTCGTCCCCCGACTCACCGCGCCGGCCCCGGTCCGGCCCGCCCCCGCAGGAGTGACCACGCCATGCCCCGCCTGAACGTGATCGTCGCCAGCACCCGGCCCGGCCGGGTGGGCCGGCGGATCGGTGACTGGTTCGCCGCGGCCGCCGTCCGCCACGGCGGCTTCGACGAGGTACGCCTGGTCGACCTCGCCGAGGTCGGACTGCCGTTCCACGACGAGCCGCACCACCCCTCGGAGGGGATCTACCTGCACGAGCACACCCGCTCCTGGAGCGCGACCACCGCCGCAGCCGACGCCTTCGTGCTGGTGATGCCCGAGTACAACTACGGCTTCAGCGCGCCGCTGAAGAACGCGATCGACTACCTCTACCACGAGTGGCGGCACAAGCCGGTGGGCTTCGTGAGCTACGGCATGAGCTCCGGCGGCCTGCGAGCCGTCCAGATGATCAAGCAGGTGGTGACCACGTTGAACATGGTGCCGGTCAACGAGGCGGTGACCATCTTCCTGCGGCAGGCGCTGGACGACGCCGGCGAGCTGCGGCCCGATCCCGGGCGGGAGGAGGCGGCGGACGTGATGCTCGACCAGGTCGCCCGGCTGGCCACGGCGCTCGCCCCGCTGCGGGCGGTGGCCGCGTGACCGCCCGGCTGTGGGAGCTGTTCGGCGAGCGGGGTCGCGGGGTGCTGGTCACCCTGCGCCGGGACGGCCGGCCGCAGCTCTCCAACCTCGACTACCTGGCCGAGCCGGGGCTGATCCGCTGCTCCACCGTGGGCGACCGGGCCAAGGTGCGCAACCTCCGGCGCGACCCGCGGGCCAGCTTCCACGTGAGCACCGCCGACGGCGGGGCGTACGCGGTGGCCGAGGGTCGGGTGACCATCACCCCGCCGGCCGCGGCCACCGACGATGCCACGGTCGAGGAACTGGTCGAGGTCTACCGGCGGATCCGGGGCGAGCACCCGGACTGGGCGGACTACCGGGCGGCCATGGTGGCCGACGGCCGGCTGGTGCTGCGCCTCACGGTCGAGCGGGTGTACGGCTGGCGGCCGTGAGCCGGCCCGGTCCGGTGCCGCTTCCCGACGGTCGGTGACTAGGGTCGGTGCATGGCAATCTCGTACGAGGACATCGTCAAGGTCCCGAAGGCGCTGCTGCACGACCACCTCGACGGCGGTCTGCGGCCCGCGACGATCGTCGAGCTGGCCGCCGAGGCCGGCCACGAGCTGCCCACCACCGACCCGGAGGCGCTGGGCCGCTGGTTCGCCGAGGCGGCGAACTCGGGTTCGCTGGAGCGCTACCTGGAGACCTTCGCGCACACCGTGGCGGTCATGCAGACCGGGCCCGCGCTGCGCCGGGTGGCCCGCGAGTGCGCGCTCGACCTGGCCGCCGACGGCGTGGTCTACGCCGAGGTCCGGTTCGCCCCCGAGCAGCACCTGGAGCAGAACCTGAGCCTGGACGAGGTGGTCGACGCGGTGGTCACCGGCTTCCGGGAGGGCAGCGCCCTGGCCGCCGAGGCGGGCACCCCGATCCGGGTCGGCACGCTGCTCACCGCGATGCGGCACGCGGCCCGGTCGCAGGAGATCGCCGAGCTGGCCGTGCGGCACCGGGACACCGGGGTGGTCGGCTTCGACATCGCCGGCGCGGAGGCGGGTTTCCCGCCCACCCGGCACCTGGACGCCTTCGAGTACCTCCAGCGGGAGAACTTCCACTTCACCATCCACGCCGGCGAGGCGTTCGGGCTGCCGTCGATCTGGCAGGCGATCCAGTGGTGCGGCGCGGACCGGCTCGGGCACGGCGTCCGGATCGTCGACGACATCACGCCCGGGAATCCGCCGGTGCTGGGCCGGCTGGCCGCGTACGTCCGGGACAAGCGGATCCCGCTGGAGCTGTGCCCCTCGTCCAACGTGCAGACCGGGGCGGCCGCGTCGATCGCCGACCACCCGATCGGGCTGCTGCGCGACCTGCGCTTCCGGGTGACGGTCAACACCGACAACCGGCTGATGAGCGGCACCTCGATGTCCCGCGAGATGGCCCTGCTGGTGGACGCCTTCGGCTACGGCTGGAAGGAACTCCAGTGGTTCACCATCAACGCGATGAAGAGCGCCTTCATCCCGTTCGACGAGCGGCTGAAGATCATCGACGAGGTGATCAAGCCGGCGTACGCCAAGCTGATCGGCTGATCACGGCTGCCGCGGGTGGCCGGCGAGCAGGGCGGCCACCCGGCGCAGCACCTGCCCGGCCCGGGCCGCCTCGGCGCCCAGCCCGGTCTGCCGGCGCAGCACCGCCGGCTCCGCCCGCAGCAGCGCCACCCCGCGCCGGACCAGCACGCGGGGCGCCTTGCGCTGCTCGGCCAGGTCGCGGGCGAGCCGGCGGACGAAGGTCGCCCCGCGGGGGCGGCGCAGCGCGTACGCCCCGGCGAGCAGGCCGCGCCGGCGGCACTCCTCGACGATCTCGGCGGCGAAGATCCCTTCGGCAACGAAAAGTGGCGATCCGTCGACGTCGAATGGCCGAGTGGCCACCCGGCGGTCCGCGCCGATCGCATAAACCGGCACTTCGGCCTTGCCGTCCCGGGCCAGTCGGGCGATTGTTTCCACCGCTGTGTCCGCATCCCAGGACAGCGGGGACTCCCAGTCCACCTCTCCGTTCCGACGCGGCAACGTAGGGTCATCGCCGTCCTTGTAGAAGTCGTCGAGGCAGAGGACGGGAAGTCCGGTTCGCTCGGCTATATACGACTTTCCGGAGCCGGAAGGGCCAGCGAGCAGGACAACGCGGTGCGGGTGTTCCATTACGGTCAGTGACTCCGGCCAGACGGATTGCTATCAAATTGCATCAACATCTCATCACACCTCCGGCGAGGGACAACCTGGGCTTTCTCTTTGCGGGGCGGCGTGATGGAATCTCGGAGGTCCGACCCGCCGGGTCGGTCGCTCGGCGTTGCCCACAGGCGACGCCGGACGCGGTAATGCGAGGGCGGTGACGTGAGCAAACGGCCAACGACGGCGGGCTCCTTCCTGTCGCGTCTGAGCCGGCCGGCCAGCCGGCTCCGCGACATGCCGATCTGGTCCAAGCTCGGCCTGATCATGATCGTGCCGACCATCGCGACAGTCGTGGTCGGCACCAGCGGTCTGGTCGACCACCTGGAGACGCTGAACAATGCCAACCGAGCCGGTGACCTGGCGAACCTGATCTCCTACTCGGGTGACCTGGCCGACACGCTCCAGGACGAGCGGGTCAGCTCGGTGCTCTTCCTCAGCTCGAAGGAAGTGCAGACGCGGGCGCAGTACCAGGAGTCCTACAACCGGGCCAACCAGCGGGTCGACCAGGCGAAGGCGCCCTACTCCCGGCAGCGCCTCGAGATCGACGACCTGCCGCGCACATTCGAGGCCCGGCTGAAGATCGTCGACCAGGGGCTCTCCGATCTGCCGGGCACCCGCAGCCAGGTCTTCAACGGCAAGCTCAGCAGCGACGCCGCGCAGACGTCGTACGAGGGTCTGATCAACAACCTGCTCTCGATCCGCGACTCGGCCATCCAGCTCGCCGGCGACAACGATCTGAGCGACCGGATGCGCGCCGCGGCCGCGGTCGCCCGGCAGAAGGAATACCTGGCCCAGCGCCGGGTGATCGTGCACGACGCGCTGAACCAGAAGCGCCTCACTCCGAACCTGCGCGAGCAGCTCATCGCCAGCGGCACCGGCCAGACGCAGGCGTTGGAGAGCTTCAAGGCGGTCGCCAACCAGGCCGACTCCCAGTTCTTCGACCAGACCGTCTCCGGCTCCGACCTGCGCAAGTCGGACCGCTACACCAGCCTCATCGGCTCGAACACCTCCGGCGACCTGCGGCAGCCGCCGTTCGGGACGGACGAGTGGGACGCCACCATGGTGGCCCACGCCAAGCTGATCCGCACGGTCGAGAGGCGGCTGGACGGCAACGTGGTCCGCCAGGCCGGCGAGCTGCGGTCGGACACCCAGCGCCAGGTGTTCCTGGAGACCGGCCTGCTGCTCAGCATGCTGCTGCTGGCCATCCTCTTCGCCTACCTCGTCGCCCGCTCCATGGCCCGTTCGCTGCGCGACCTGCGCCAGGGCGCCCTCTCGGTGGCCCAGTACGGCCTGCCGCAGGCGGTGGCCCGGCTGCGCGACCCCCAGGTCACCGGGCAGCTCACCCCGGTCCAGCTCGCCAACCAGATCGCCGAGCCGCTGCCGGTGCGCAGCAAGGACGAGTTCGGCCAGGTGACCGAGGCGTTCAACGCCGTCCACCTGGAGGCCGTCCGCACCGCGGCCGAGCAGGCCGCCCTGCGGGCCTCCGTCGCGACCATGTTCGTCAACCTGGCCCGCCGGTCGCAGATCCTGGTCGACCGGCTGATCGGCCACCTCGACCGGCTGGAGCGCGGCGAGGAGGACCCGGACCGGCTGGCCGAGCTGTTCCAGCTCGACCACCTGGCCACCCGGATGCGCCGCAACGACGAGAACCTGCTGGTCCTCGCCGGCGCGGACTCCACCCGCGTGCAGCGCGAGCCGGCCGCCCTGATCGACGTGCTCCGCGCCGCGCAGTCCGAGGTCGAGCACTACACCCGGATCGAGTTCGGCGTGATCGACCGGGACATCGAGGTCGCCGCGCATGCGGTCAACGACCTGGTGCACCTGGTCGCCGAGCTGTTCGACAACGCCACCGCCTTCTCCCCGCCGGACTCGCAGGTCATGGTCGAGGCCCGCCGGGTGGGTGACCGCGCCTCGCTCTACGTCGAGGACCGGGGCATCGGCATCAGTCACGAGCAGCTCCGTGACCTGAACGAGCGGCTGGCCACGCCGCCGCAGGTGGACGTGGCGGTCTCCCGGATGATGGGCCTCGTCGTGGTCGCCCGGCTGGCCTCTCGGCACGGCGTCAAGGTCGAGCTGCGACCCGGCGCCGACCGGGGCACCGTCGCCGACGTCACGCTGCCCACCTCGGTCCTGGTGCCGCGGGCCCTCGCCGGTCGCGGCCAGCCCGTGCCGGCCCTCCCGGCCGCCGGCCCGCAGCAGGGCGGTCCCGCACCGGCGTTCGGCCAGGGTGGTCCCGCGCCGGCCTTCGGCGCCCTGGCCGCTCTGGGCAACGGCCCGCACACGCCGCCGCCGGTCCCGCACCCGGGCACGTCCGGCAACCAGGTCACCCTGGGCGGTCGGTCCTTCGACCCGGCGCACCGGAACGGCTCCGGCACGCCGGCCAACGCGGGCGGGGCCCGGTCGATGCCGGCCTGGTCCGACCTGACCGGCGCCGGCGCCCTGGCCGGCGGTGACGGCTTCAACCCGCGGAACCCGAACGGCCAGCCGATCGACCCGCTGCCCCAGCGGCGCAACCCGGCCGAGGCCGACCCGGCCTCCACCGGCCAGCAGCCGGCCATCCCGCGGCAGCTGCCGAGCAGCCCCGAGGCCCGGCCCTACAACCCGCCGCCGGTCTCCGCCCCGCCGGTCCCGCCGGTGTCGGCGCCGCCGCTGCCGCCGGTCTCCGGTGTCCCGGTCTCGGGTCACCCGACCTCCGGCTATCCGACCTCCGGCTATCCGACCTCCGGCTACCCGGTCTCCGGCTATCCGGTGTCGGCGTCGCCCGTCTCCGGTTACCCGGTGTCCGGGGCGCCGGTCTCCGGCCAACCCGTGTCGGCCGCGCCCAGCGCGGGCTACCCGGTATCGGTGCCTCCGGTGAACCAGGCGCCGCCGCGTCCCGCCCCGCCGGCTCCGACGCCGCACGTCGGCGCCCCGCCGGTCTGGCCGCCGGTCGCGACGCCCGACCAGGCCGCGGCTCCGGCCGTGCCGGAGCGGCTCGCCGCCGGTCTGGACATGACCACCGAGCTGCCCCGGGTCAACCGCCCGGAGACGCCGCCGGCCGTCAACCGGCCCGCGCCGGCCCCCGCGCCGCGGCCGGCGACCCCGCAGCAGCCGGGCAACCGCCAGCGGTACGCGGACGAGACGATGGAGCTGCCGATCTTCCGGGAGCTCGAGTCGGCCTGGTTCCGCACCAGCCGGCCGGCGCCCAAGGAGGAGGCGGCGGCAGCGCAGCCGGCCGCGGCGCAGCCGGCCGCGCCCAACGGTGCCGCGACCCAGCAGTTCGCCAGGGTCGACGCCGCCGGTCGGACCGTGCAGCAGACACCACCCGGGACGACAGGTAACACACCGATGGCACAGACTCCGACGGCCGGCGGAGCGCCGCAGGACAACGGCTCGGCGAACGGGGGTGCCCGTCCCGGTTACGCCGGTGCGCTGCCGACCCGGCAGCCCGCCGCCCCGCCGCAGCAGCCCGGTTGGCAGACCGCGGCCGACGACGGATGGCGGGCCGCCTCGGCGGCCATCGAGGTCCCGGTCGAGGAGACCACCCAGAAGGGCCTGCCGAAGCGGACGCCGATGGCGCAGCTCGTGCCCGGCGGCGTCGAGAAGCCGTCCACGTCGGTGCAGCGCCGGACGCCGGAAGGCGTACGGGGTCTGCTTTCGGCCTACCATCGGGGCGTGCAGCGGGGGCGCAACAACCCGACTGACAGCAACTCCACCGGCCCGGAGGGGACTCCGGGCGGGCAGCAGTCCTCGCAGTCTGGCTCAGGCCCAGTGGCCGGGAGCGGGCAGAAGGAGCAACAAGGATGACTACTACGCAGGATCTCGGATGGCTGCTGGCCAACTTCGCCGACCGGGTGCCCGGTGTGGCGCACGCGGTCGCCGTCTCCGCCGACGGCCTGCTCCTCGCTGCGTCCCGTGATCTTCCGCGGGACCGCGCGGACCAGTTGGCGGCGATCTCGTCCGGTCTGGTCAGCCTGACCCAGGGCGCGGCCCGCTGCTTCGAGGGCGGGGCGGTGCTCCAGACCGTCGTCGAGATGGACAACGGCTTCCTGTTCCTGATGTCCATCTCGGACGGCTCGTCCTTCGCCGTGCTCGCCGCGCGCAGCTGCGACGTCGGGCAGGTCGGTTACGAGATGGCCCTGCTCGTCGATCGGGTGGGCGATGCTCTGACCCCGCAGCCGCGCACGGCTGTCGGGATGATGGGCTGAACGACGCGCTGACCGGTGGGTCAGAAGCGGCAACAACTACGACAAGGACGAACACCACCGGGGCGAGCCGGTGCCGGGTACGAAGGAGGTGAGCGGCGAGATGGTCGATCGTGACGAACCGACCGGAGCGTTGGTCCGTCCATACGCCGTGACCCGCGGTCGTACCCGCCCCCGGCTCGAGATCGCCCTGGAGGCGCTCGTCGAGACGACGGTGCGCGGCCGGTCGGTTGCCACTGGCAACGGTGGCCAGGGCCGGGAGCACCAGTACATCGCCGCGCTGTGTGACGGACGTGTGCAGTCGCTCGCCGAGATCGCGGCGCGAATGCAACTTCCGCTCGGCGTGGCCCGGGTGCTCATCGCCGACATGGCGACGGACGGCCTGGTCGCGGTCCACGAGCCGACCATTTTGGACGACTCCGACGACGCGGTGGGCACTGAACTGCTGGAGAGGGTGCTGAGTGGACTTCGCAGGCTCTGACATGTCGCACCGGCCGCCTGCCCCGAGCGGGCGCGTGACGTCGGCGAAGATCGTTATCGCCGGTGGATTCGGCGTCGGCAAGACGACGCTGGTCGGCTCGGTCTCGGAGATCACGCCGCTGACCACCGAGGCGATCATGACCTCCGCCGGCGTGGGCGTCGACGACACCCGGCAGGTGCCGGGCAAGACGACGACCACGGTGGCCATGGACTTCGGTCGTATCTCGATCGACCGCGACCTGATCCTGTACCTGTTCGGTACGCCGGGTCAGACGCGGTTCTGGTTCATGTGGGACGAACTGGTCCGTGGTGCGATCGGCGCCGTGGTGCTGGTCGACACCCGCCGGCTGGCCGACTGCTTCGCGGCGATCGACTTCTTCGAGCACCGGCGGCTGCCGTACCTGGTGGCCATCAACTGCTTCGACGGGATGCAGTACCACGACCCGCAGGACGTCCGGGACGCGCTCGCGATCTCCTCGGACGTTCCGGTGGTGGCCTGCGACGCCCGTAACCGGGAGTCGACGAAGCACGTGCTGATCTCGCTGGTCGAGTACGTGCTCACCATGCGGCGCTCGCGGGCCGTCGCCCCCGCCTGACCCGGTGACGAAGCGCCCGGCGGCCATCGGCCACCGGGCGCTTCTCGCTGTTCGCCGTCCGGTACGCTGCGCGGTCGGCCGGTGACCGTCCCGCTGGGACGGTCCGGCCCGGACGGTCAGGCGTACGGCCGCCAGGCGCCCTGCGTGACCACGTAGACGGCGAGCGAGTCGGCCTCCATGCCACCGTGCCGGGCGGCCGTGAAGGCGTACCCGCCGGCGATGCCCTCGGCCACCTGGGTCTGCAGGAACGCCCGGATCCGTCCACGGTCGAGGCTCACGGCCATCCGCGCCGACGCGGCGAGGAGCTGGAGCGCATCCGAGGCGTACGGGGCGAAGGTGTTGGAGGTGCCGTACCGCTGGGTGTAGCGGTAGTTGAAGTCCCGCCGCTCCAGGTCGGCCGTGCTGGTCGCGGTGAGCGTGGAGGTGGACAGGCAGGCCGGGTGCACCGCGTACGCCCCCTCGACCGCGGCGGCGTTGGCGGCGCTCAGCGTGTCCTCGGCGACCGCGCCGGCGTCGAAGAAGAGCGGCCCGCGGTAGTCGGCCCGGCGCAGCTCCCGGGCGGCCACGCCGGAGTCGGGGGCGGCACCCCAGACGATCACGCCGTCCGGGTCGGCGGCGGCGATCCGCCGGGCGGCGCCGGCGAAGCTCCGCCCGGTCTCGGGCAGCCGGACCGTGCGGACCAGGTCGGCGTCGCCGTCGCGCAGCGCGGCGCGTACCGCCTGCACGCCGGAGTCGCCGTGCAGCCCGTCGGCGGCCAGCAGCGCGACCCGCCGTACGCGCTGCGTCCCGACCAGGCCGGCGAGGCGGCGGGCCACGTCGACGGCGTCCGGGGTGAGCTGGAAGCTGAAGGTCCGTTCGGTGAGCGGCAGCACGACGCCGTCTCCGAGGCCCAGCGAGAGGAACGGGGTCTTGACCTTCTGGGCCGCCTCCGCGAGGGCCACCGAGGTCTCCGCCAGGGTGCCGCCGACCAGGGCCTGCACGCCCACGCGGGTCAGCTCGGCCGCCTGCCGGGCCGCCTCCCGCGGGTTGCTGCGGTTGTCCCGGATCTCCAGGCGGATCGACCGCCGCAGGTTGCCGACCGGGATGCCGGCCTTGTTCAGCGCGTCCGCGCTGATCTCGAGGGCCCGCTGCTGGGGAATGCCGAGCGCGGCGCCCCGGCCGGTCAGTTCCAGGCTGGCGCCGACGACCAGGTCCTGGCCGCTCGGGGCGCTGCTGGCCGACGACTCCTCGTCCGGTCGCTCGCCCTGCTGTCCGCAGCCGGCGAGCAGCAGGCTGCCGGCCGCCGCGGCGAGGACGCCCCGACGGGTGAGCACGGAGGAGTCGAATGCCGCTGTCGCCATTGGAGCCGCCTTCCCACCCCCGGCGAACATCCGCCGCCGGCTGGTCCGCCGGGTATGCTCCCGGCCGGCCGCGCCCGGCGTCAAATTATCCGGGTGTGGGCAGGAACACGCGGGTGGGGTGGGACGGGACTCCGATCAGGACCGGTAGCCCGCGGACCGGTACTCGTACTCCCGGTCGTCGTCGCGGTCGCCGGTGTCCCGGCTGAAGTCCCAGCCGCCAGCCGCCTCCCGGCCGGGGCGACCGCCGACGGCGAAGCCGCCGATCTCCTGGCCGCGACGCCAGCCCCGGAAGTAGCCGGTGGTGTTCTCGGCGAGGCTGGCCGCGTTGCGGACGATCCGGAGTGGACGCTCCTCGCGCAGCGGCGAGCCCGGCACCAGGTTGGCCTGCGGGACACGCTTGGGCAGGCCGGCCTTGGTCTCCGAGCCCACCGACGGGCGGGCTGCCTGCTCGGCCGCCTGCCAACCGGTGTCCGCGGTGGTCGACCAGTCCAGGTCGGCCTCGTCGCCGTGCCCGACGAACCAGGCGGACTTCGCCTGCGCGAAGATCAGCAGGTCGCCGTCGCCCTCGTCGGAGACCGGCGGCGGCCGGTGCTCCTTCGGCGCGGGACGCCGCTCGAGCGGCGGGGGCACCTCGGCGCGGGGCGCCGGGCGGCTCTGCCGGTTGGCGTCCGGCCGGTCGACCAGCCGCAGCGGCGGCGCGTCCAACCCGGGGTCGGTCGGCGGGTTCAGCTGGTCACGCAGCGCCCGGTCGGCCAGCGGCGGCGGCTCCACGAGCCGCAGCATCGGCGGCTCCTGCGGCAGGTCGTCGGCGAGCCACGGCGGGGTGACCCGGCCCGGGTCGCTCGGTGCGTCCACGCCCCGCCCGTAGGGGTAGGCCGGCGCCTCCGTGGCCCGGTCGTCCTGGTCCTCGCCGGTGTTGACCAGCGGCCAGTTGGCCCGGGAACCCGGGGGAGCGGTCTCCTGGCCGGGGCGGGGTGTCGGCACGGGGATGGTCAGGTCGGTGGCGCTGAAGCCGCCGGTCGGCGGCTCCTGCTGGGTGGTCTTGGGCCGGGGCGGGATGACCGTGCGCTGCCGCTCGGCCCGGGCCTTGTTGATGGCCGCGGTGGTCAGCGTCGGGCGGAACGGCTCCCCGGCATCG
>NZ_WBKT01000060.1 GCF_008868175.1 Micromonospora sp. AMSO31t | reverse complement strand
CCGCCGGCGAAGGCGCCGGTGGGCTCGTCGTAGCGGTTGCCGTAGCGGTCGGCGGGCGGGCCGGCCTGCGCGGGCATCGGCCGGGGCGGCATCGGGGGCTGCGGCACCGGGGAGAGGCCACGGTCGTCGCGCATCGGCGGGCCGAGCCGGTCGGCCATCCGGGGGTCGCCACCCCGCCCGCCGGGGGCGCCACCGCGCTCCTCCAGCTCGGCGAGCTGCCGCTCGACCCGGTCCAGGTGCAGGTCGACCTGCCACTCGTCGTAGCCGTTGAAGCGGACCCGGAAGACGACGTCGTGGACCTCCTGGGAGGCCACGGGCGCGCCGACCGGCTGTCCGGCGAGTGTCGCCTCCACCCGGTCCAGGAAGGCGTCCACCTCGTCGACCTTGTATCCCCGGCGGAGCGCCTTACGCCGGAAACGCTGACCCTGACTCGCCACTATGTCTCCTGGTCTCTACCGCTACGCCGTCACGCCGTTGCGGCGCGTGGGTCGCTGTCCCTGTCCTCGGCGGCGGCGAGCTGCCCACACGCCCCGTCGATCTCGCGACCCCGGGTGTCCCGCACCGTGGTGGACACCCCGGCGTCGCGCAACCGCCGGACGAACTCCCGCTCGACCGGCTTCGGGCTGGCGTCCCAGCGGCTGCCCGGAGTCGGGTTGAGCGGGATCAGGTTCACGTGGGCCAGCTTGCCGGCCAGCAGCCGCCCGAGCAGATCGGCTCTCCACGGCTGGTCGTTCACGTCCTTGATCATCGCGTATTCGATGGACACGCGACGCCCCGTCGTGTCCGCGTAGTCCCACGCCGCGTCCAGCACCTCGGACACCTTCCAGCGCTGGTTGACCGGCACGAGTTCGTCGCGCAGCTCATCATCGGGGGCGTGCAGCGACAACGCAAGGGTCACTGAGAGGTCTTCGCTGGCCAGTCGGCGGATGGCCGGAACCAGGCCGACCGTGGAAACGGTGATGTGCCGCTGGGACAGGCCGAGGCCCTCCGGGGCCGGGGCGACCAGCCGGCGGATCGCCGCCACCACCCGCGCGTAGTTGGCCAGCGGCTCGCCCATGCCCATGAACACCACGTGCGACAGGCGCGGCGGGGAGCCGGCCACCGCCCCCGAGGCGGCCACGCCGGCGAGGTAGACGGCCTGGTCGACGATCTCGGCGGTGGAGAGGTTGCGGGTCAGCCCGGCCTGGCCGGTGGCGCAGAACGGGCAGGCCATGCCGCAGCCCGCCTGGCTGGAGATGCAGACGGTGACCCGGTCCGGGTAGCCCATCAGCACGCTCTCCACCAGCGAGCCGTCGTGCAGCCGCCAGAGCGCCTTGCGCGTGGCGCCGTCGTCGCAGGCCATCTCGCGCACCGGGGTGAGCAGGGTGGGCAGCAGCGTGCCCGCCAGCCGCTCGCGGGTCGCCGCCGGCAGGTCGGTCATCCGCTCCGGGTCCCGGACCAGACGGCCGAAGTAGTGGTTCGAGACCTGCTTGGCGCGGAACGCCGGCTCACCCAGCTCGGTGACGAGCGCCTGCCGGCCCGGCAGGTCCAGGTCGGCGAGGTGACGGGGTGGCATCGCGGGCCGGCGGCCGCGGGCGTCGGGGTCTACGGAGATCAGCGGGAGGCTCGTCATGGCGCGTCCAGTCTGACACGCCGAACGGGGGACGCACCTGTCCGTGGGTGCCGAATCGGCCCCGGCCGGCCGGCCGAGGCGACGTCACCCGCGTGATTCACGCCTCAGCCCGCCATCGGGACGAAGATCGCCAGCAGCAGGTAGGCGGTCGGCACCGCGAACAGGATCGAGTCGAGCCGGTCCATCAGGCCGCCGTGCCCGGGGAGCAGGTTGCTCATGTCCTTGACCCCGAGATCCCGCTTGATCATGGACTCGGCGAGGTCGCCGAGGACCGCCGCGCCGGAGATCGCCACCCCGAACAGCGCACCCCACCAGGGAGCCACGTCGAGCAGCAGCCAGAGCAGCAGGGCGCTGCCCGCGGCCGCCGCGGTCACCGAGCCCGCGAAGCCCTCCCAGGACTTCTTCGGGCTGATCGTGGGAGCCATCGGATGCTTGCCGAAGGCGACGCCGGCCGCGTAGCCGCCGGTGTCGGAGAGCACGACGGCGACCAGGGTGACCAGCACCCGCAGGTGACCGTCGTCGGGTGCGGCCGCCAGCATCGCCGCGAAACCGCCGAGGAACGGCACGTAGACCGCGATCAGGGTGGCCGCGGTGAGATCGCGCTGGTAGTTGCCCGGGCCGTCGCCCAGCCGCCAGATCATCGTGCCCAGCACGGTGACCAGGAGGCCGAGACAGAGCGCGTCCGGACCGGCGAACCAGGCCAGCCCGACGGTGATCACGCCACCGGCGACCAGCGGCACCAGCGGCGGGTGGGCGCCGCTGCGGCGGACCGCGCCGGCCATCTCCCAGGAGCCGATCGCCACCGCGGCGGCGATCACGGCGAGGAACGCCGGCAGGTAGAAGAAGAGCGGCACCACGATGGCCGCGCCGAGGGCCAGTCCGACACCGATCGCGGCCGGCAGGTTGCGCCCCGCCTTGGACGTCTTCGGCTGGGCGGTCGGCGGACGGTCCGCGCTGGCCCGCCGCCGGCCCCGCGACCGGCGCGCCGCCGACGGCTCCGGATCCGGTCCGGGCTCGTCGCGCACCGCCGGGAGCTGAGTGGTCGGCTCGTCGCGTACCGGAGCGATCTGGGCCGTCGGGTACTCGCCGTCGGGCCGGTCGTAGTCCCGGCCCCGCGGGGACGCGTCGTAGCGTTCCCTCGGGTCGGCGCCCCGACCCAGGTCGCGCGGGTCGTGGTCCCACAGGTCCCGGTCCGCGGTGCCGAAACCGCCGGGACCTGCGTCCCGGTGGCCCGCGTCCACGTGACCCGGCCCGCGGGGGGCCGGCTCGTCACGCCAGCCCCGCTCGGGGGCCGGCGGTCCGTCGTACGGCCGGCGGCCGCGCGGCGCGTCGTAGCCGTCAGCCGGTCGGGCGTGCGGGTCGGCGGCGGGCGGCCGGGCGTACGCCTCCGGGCCGGCAGCCGGCCGGCGCCAAGGCCCGGGCTCCAGGTCGGTCTCCGGCCACGGCAGCGGGGCCGGGCGGTCCCAGCCGCGCGGCTCGGCGTTGCCGTAGGGGTCGGGGTGGGACATCACGCACCGGCAGGCGGTACGGGAGCCACCACATGACGCAAGACCAAGACCATCCCCTACAGCCGCGAGCAGTTCCGGTTGACCGGCCCGACGGCCGGCCGATCCCCGCCGTTCACCCGGTGGTGGGCAGGAATCGTGCCGAGCCTACTGCACCCGGGAAGCCCGCACGGCGGACGTGGGCCGGCACGACGACGGCACCGGGCCGCCACCCGGGTTGGGGCGGCGGCACACCGGTGCCGTGGCGGTACGCGGGCGCTCAGACCTCGAGCAGCTCGTTCTCCTTGTGCTTGACCAGCTCATCGACGGTGGCGACGAAGCGCTGGGTCAGGTCGTCCAGCTCCTTCTCCGCACGCCGGCCCTCGTCCTCGCCGACCTCGCCGTCCTTGACCAGGCGGTCCAGCTCTTCCTTGCCCTTGCGGCGGATGTTGCGGACGGCCACCTTGGCCTCCTCGCCCTTGTGCCGGGCGACCTTGATCATCTCGCGGCGCCGCTCCTCGGTCATCTGCGGGAGCACGATGCGCAGCTGGTTGCCCTCGTTGTTCGGGTTGACCCCGAGGTCCGAGTCGCGGATCGCCTTTTCCATGGCGTTCAACTGCGAGTTGTCGTACGGCTTGATGATCACCATGCGCGGCTCCGGCACGGCGATGGACGCCATCTGCGGCAGCGGGGTCGGGCTGCCGTAGTAGTCGATGACGATCCGGGAGAACATGGCGGCGTTGGCGCGACCGGTGCGGATCCCGCCGAACTCCTCCTTGGCGTGCTCGATGGCACGCTCCATCTTCTCCTCTGCCTCGAGGAGGGTGTCGTCGATCACCGGTCTCCTCGCCTCCTTCTGTCGCTCGTCGTGGGCTGTGCGGGTGCTGCTGTTGTCGGAGGACCGCTGCCGGCTCGGCGGAACCGGTCAGGCGGTGATCAACGTGCCGATCTTCTCACCGCCGACGGCACGGACGATCGTGTCGTCGCCCTGGGCGCCGAAGACCAGCATCGGCAGGCCGTTCTCCATGCAGAGGCTGAACGCCGCGGCGTCGGCCACCCGCAGGTTGCGGCGCAGCACCTCGGAGAAGGTGATCGAGTCGAGCTTGCTCGCCGTCGGGTCGATCCGGGGGTCGGCGGTGTAGACCGCGTCCACGCCGTTCTTGCTCATCAGCACCACGTCGGCGCGGATCTCCAGCGCCCGCTGGGCGGCCACCGTGTCGGTGGAGAAGTAGGGCATTCCGGCACCCGCACCGAAGATGACCACGCGGCCCTTCTCCAGGTGCCGGATCGCCCGCAGCGGGATGTACGGCTCGGCGACCTGGGCCATGGTGATGGCGCTCTGCACCCGGGTCTCGATGCCCTCCTTCTCCAGGAAGTCCTGGAGCGCCAGGCAGTTCATGACCGTGCCCAGCATGCCCATGTAGTCGGCGCGGGCCCGGTCCATGCCGCGCTTCTGCAGCTCGGCGCCGCGGAAGAAGTTGCCGCCGCCGACCACCACGGAGACCTGCACGCCGCGGCGCACCACGGTGGCGATCTGCCGGGCGATGGCCTGCACGACGTCCGGGTCGACGCCGATCGCGCCGCCACCGAAGACCTCGCCGGAGAGCTTCAGCACCACCCGGCGGGCCCGACCGGGCGGCGGGGCCGTCGGGTCATCCGCCGCCAGGCTCCGGTCACTCACAACCTGCGTCATCCGACCCGCCCCTTCCGTCGCGCACCTCGTGGGCGCCGCGTACCGCGTACCTGCCGCTGCCGACCCTATGTGACGAGGAGGCCGCGGTGCCTGTCACGTACACCGGCGGCCTCCTCGTCGAAGAATTCCCTGTGCCCGGGCGCGTCAAGCGCCCGGAGCGGCGGCTCAGGCCTGGCCGACCTCGAACCGCACGAAGCGGGTCACCTCGATGCCGGCGTCGGCCAGCAGCTGCTTCACCGTCTTCTTGTTGTCGGCGACCGACGACTGCTCCAGCAGGACGAAGTCCTTGAAGAAGGCGTTGACCCGGCCCTCGACGATCTTCGGCAGCGCCGCCTCGGGCTTGTTCTCCTCGCGGGCGGTCTGCTCGGCGATGCGCCGCTCCGACTCGACGGTCTCGGCCGGAACCTCGTCGCGGGTCAGGTACTTCGGCCGCATGGCGGCGATCTGCATGGCCACGCCGCGGGCGTCCGCGTCGCCGGCCTCGTCCGCCTTCCCGCTGTACTGCACGAGCACGCCGACCGCCGGGGGCAGGTCCTGGCTCTTGCGGTGCAGGTAGACCGCGGTGGTGCCGTCGAGCTTGGCGAAGCGGTTGAGCACCAGCTTCTCGCCGATCTTGGCGGACTGCTCCTGGATCACGTCGGCCACGCTCTTGCCGTCGATGGTGCTGGCGAGCAGCTCCTCGGCGTTGGTCGCGCCGCTGGCCACACCGTGCTCGACCAGCTGCTGGGCCAGCGCGATGAAGGCGTCGTTCTTGGCGACGAAGTCGGTCTCGCAGTTGAGCTCGAGCAGCGCCTGGCCGGCGTGGGCGATGAGGCCGTTGGCGGCCGTGCGACCGGCCCGCTTGCCGACGTCCTTGGCACCCTTGACGCGCAGGATCTCGATGGCCTTGTCGAAGTCGCCCTCGGCCTCGGTCAGCGCCTTCTTGGAGTCCATCATGCCGGCGCCGGTGAGGTCGCGGAGCTTCTTGACGTCCGCGGCGGTGAAGTTGGACATGACTCTCTCTTCGGTGTTTGAGACTGCGTTCGAATGTCTGGCTGCCGGTTACCCGGATTTCTGGCCGGTCTGCCCGGCTCCGGGCCGGTTCTGCCCGGCGTACCCGTCGCGCCCCACCGACCGTGAAAACGGACGGTGGGGACGCGACGGCGAGATCACTCCGCGGCGGCGGTCGCCGGCTGCTCGGCAGGGGTCGCCGGCTGCTCGGCAGCGGTCGCCGGCTGCTCGGCAGCGGTCGCCGGCTGCTCGTCGGCCTTCTTCGGCTCCTCGAGCAGCTCGCGCTCCCACTCGGCCAGCGGCTCGTCGGCGCCGACCTGGCCCGGCTCCGGCTTCTCGTCGCCACCCCGGCCACGGCCGGAGCGGGCGATCAGACCGTCGGCGACCGCGGCGGCCACGACCCTGGTCAGCAGCTCGGCCGAGCGGATCGCGTCGTCGTTGCCCGGGATCGGGAAGTCGACCTCGTCCGGGTCGCAGTTGGTGTCGAGGACGGCGATCACCGGGATGCCCAGCTTGCGGGCCTCGTCGACGGCGATGTGCTCCTTCTTGGTGTCCACGATCCAGACCGCGGCCGGGAGCTTCTGCATGTCGCGCAGGCCACCGAGGGTCTTGCTCAGCTTCTCCTTCTCGCGGGAGAGCTGCAGGGTCTCCTTCTTGGTGTAACCGGCGGCGGTGCCGCTCAGGTCACCCAGGGCCTCCAGCTCCTTCATCCGCTGGAGCCGCTTGTACACCGTCTGGAAGTTGGTCAGCATGCCGCCCAGCCAGCGGTGGTTCACGTACGGCTGGCCGACCCGGGTCGCCTGCTCGGCGATGGCCTCCTGGGCCTGCTTCTTGGTGCCGACGAAGAGGATGCTGCCGCCCCCGGCCACCGTGGTGCGCACGAAGTCGTACGCCTTCTCGATGTAGTCGAGGGTCTGGCGCAGGTCGATGATGTAGATACCGTTGCGCTCGGTGAAGATGAAGCGCTTCATCTTCGGGTTCCAGCGCCGGGTCTGGTGCCCGAAGTGGACACCGCTCTCCAGCAGCTGACGCATGGTCACGACGGCCATGGTGGGGTACTCCCTGTTTGTCCCTGGTTGTCCCGTCCAGCCGGCGGCCGGACGCCTGGCGCCCGGTCGTCGGCCATGGTGGGCCCGATCAGGGATCGGGACCAGGGAGGCCGCCGCCCCACGAGATCCGTGGAGAGGGCGCGCGAGGTCGACCGCGCAAGGCGGTCGCCAGTCGACCAGTGTACGCCCCTTCTCCGCCCCCCGGTCCCGGGGTTCGGGAACACCCATCCGACCCTGTTCCGGACGCCCCACGCGGCGCGCCGAGCCCGGGCGGCCGACGGCGTCAGCGGGCGGCGAGGGCGGCGGTCGACTTGGTCAGCGGGCGGCGAGGGCGGCGGCGAGGAAGAGCACCAGTCCGACGGTCAGGTAGGCGGTCGGCGGGCGGAGCCAGCCGCGGCTGCCGTCGGCGAGCGCGAGCCCTCCGGTGCGCAGCCCGTACAGGCCGGTGCCGAAGATCGGCAACCCGATGACCAGGAACGTGCCCACCACGACGTGCGAGGTGGAGACCGGGTCGCCGACCAGGCCCCGCAGCAGCACCCGCACGGCGGGTACCTCCAGGACCAGCACCAGCACCGCGAGCAGCACCGCGAGGGCCGGGCGGCGGGTGCGGTAGACCCCGTCGCCGGGCGGCGGGCCGTCGGGCCGGGGCGCGACCGACGGCATGGGACCGGTGGGCATCTCCAGCGGGTGCGGCGCCGGCCCGGCCGTCGCCTCCGGTGCGGGGCCGCCCGGGCGTTCCCCGACGATCAGCGGGGTCGCCCCGCCGGGGCTGGGCCGGTCCCCCACGCCGATCGGCGTCGCACCGGCCTGGGCCGGCCCGACCGGACGGGCCGGCTCGACGACCGGGTAGCCGCCCGCCGGGCCGGAACGCAACGGGTCGGCGGCGCGGTCCGTGGCGAGGGAACCGGCGGACTCGCGGGCCGGGTAGCCGGCCGTGGAACCGGGACGTAGCGGGTCGGCGGACTCGCGGGCCGCCCGCCGGCCGCCGCGCTCCCCCGGTAGCTCGCCCGAGGTTTCCACCGGGTCGTCCAGCCGGTGCGGCCGCCAGCCGTCCGTGTCGTCGCTCAGCGGGTCGGCGGTCCCGAACCGGCCCGGGTCGCCGTACCGGTTCTCCCCCGTGCGCTGCTCCGGGGCCGGGAGGTCGTCGTCGCGGTAGCGCGGTTCGCCGGCGGCACGCCAGTCCGGCTCGTACCCGCGGTCGCCCCAGTGCGACCCTTGCTGATCGTCGGGAAAGCTCCGTCGTCCGTCCACGACCGGCACGGTATGCGACCGGCACCACGCGCGCCATTCGGGCCGCTCGGAGCATCGCCGCTGGTCACGGACGACATAGGCGGTCATCACGGGCACCCGGCCCAGCGGCGGCCCGGCCGGGCCTAGCACAGCGGCACCATGATCGTGCGTCCGTCCACAGGGGTCTCCGTCGTCCACAGGCGCCCCCGCTCCGGACCCACCGCCGGCCCGCCCACCGCACGCTGGCGGCATGACGAAGCGGAACCAGGCCGTCGGGGCGTACGGCGAGCGGTGCGCGGTCCGGCACCTGATCGAGGCGGGGCTGCGCCCGGTCGCCCGGAACTGGCGGTGCCCCGAGGGGGAGATCGACATCATCGCCTGGGAGGGGCCGGTGCTCGCCTTCTGCGAGGTGAAGACCCGGCGCACGGAGGACTTCGGCAGTCCGGCCGAGGCGGTGGTGCGGGCCAAGGCGCGCCGGCTGCGCGGGCTGGCGGCGCGCTGGCTCGCCGCGACGGGCACGACCGCCGACGAGGTCCGCTTCGACGTCCTGGCGGTCCGGCTCCCGGTCGCCGGACCGGCCCGGGTCGAGCACCTGAGGGGCGCGTTCTGACCATGAGCTACGCCAAGGTGCTCTGCGTCGGCCTGGTCGGGATGGCCGGGCACGTGGTCGAGGTGGAGGCCGACCTGGCCCCCGGGCTGCCCGGCGTGGCGATCTCGGGCCTGCCCGACACCGCGCTGCACGAGGCCCGGGACCGGGTCCGCGCGGCCATCGTCAACTCGGGCCAGAAGTGGCCGAACCGCCGGATCACCCTCAACCTGCTGCCGGCCACCCTGCCGAAGTACGGCTCCGCCTTCGACCTGGCCATCGCCGTGGCGGTGCTCGGTGGCTCGGGCGAGCTGCCGCTCGTGCCGCTGGACGCCACGGTGGTCCTCGGCGAGCTGGGCCTCGACGGCACCGTCCGCCCGGTACGCGGCGTGCTGCCGATGGTGGCCGCCGCCGCCCGGGCCGGGTTCGCCCAGGTCGTGGTGCCGGCCGGCAACGCCCCCGAGGCGGCGGTGATCCCCGGCGTCCACGTCCGCGCCGTGGACACCCTGCACCGCCTGGTCGCCTTCGTCCGGGACGGCACGCCGCTGCTCGCCCCGCCGGCCGACGCGCCCGCTCCGGTGACCGGTGGGCCGGATCTCGCCGACGTGGCCGGGCAGCGGCTCGGCCGCCGGGCGCTGGAGGTGGCGGCGGCCGGCGGTCACCACCTGGCGCTGCTCGGCCCGCCGGGCGCCGGCAAGACCATGCTCGCCGAGCGGCTGCCGTCGGTCCTGCCGGAGCTCGACGACGACGCCGCCCTGGAGGTCACCGCCCTGCACTCGATCGCCGGCCTGCTGCCGACCGGTGGCCGGTTGCTCCGCCGGCCCCCGTTCCAGGCACCGCACCACACCGCGACGGTGCCCGCGCTGGTGGGCGGCGGGTCCGGGCTGGCCCGGCCCGGGGCGCTGTCGCTGGCGCACCGGGGCGTGCTCTTCCTCGACGAGGCCCCCGAGTTCAGCAAGGGTGCGCTGGAGGCGTTGCGCCAACCGCTGGAGAACGGCCGGGTCCAGGTCGCCCGGAGCCAGGGCTCGACCGAATACCTGGCCCGCACGCAGTTGGTGCTGGCGGCGAACCCGTGTCCCTGCGCGAAGCCGTCGGGCGACGTCGACTGCGAGTGCACGCCGCTGGCCCGGCGGCGCTACCTGGGCCGGCTCTCCGGCCCGCTGCTCGACCGGGTCGACGTGCAGGTGCGGCTGCCCCCGGTGCGTGCGGCCGAGCTGTTGCAGACCGGCACAGCCAACGAGTCGTCCGCGACGGTCGCGGCGCGGGTCGCCGCGGCACGCCGGGCCGCCGCCGACCGCTGGGCCCCGACCGGTCTGCGGCTCAACGCCGAGATCCCCGGTCCGTACCTGCGCCGGTCACCGTGGCGGCTACCCGGACGGGACACCGGGGAGCTGCGGAAGCGGCTCGACACGGGATCGCTGTCGGCACGCGGCTTCGACCGGGTGATCCGGCTCGCCTGGACCATCGCCGACCTGGACGGGCGGGACCGCCCCGACGGCGGGGACATCGCGGAGGCCATCCAACTGAGGACGGGAGAGGGCGCATGAGCGGGACGGAGGAACGCCTGCTGGCGCGGGTCGCGTTGACCTGGCTCGCCGAGCCGGGCACCCGGTCGGTGCACCGGCTGGTCGACCAGCTCGGCCCGGTCGCGGCGCTCGACCAGCTCCTGGACGGCGGCGCGCCCGACCCCGCACTCCGGTCGGCCGTGGCGGCCCGCTCCGCCGCCGGTGACGCGCGAGTGGTGGCGGAGCAGGCGCTGCGCCGCACCGAGCGGCTCGGCGCGCGGATGGTCACCCCCGAGGACGAGGAGTGGCCGGCCCAGGTGGCGGACCTACGGGCGCTCCAGCTGTCCGGGACCGGTCGCCGGGTCGACCTGGAGACCGCCCCACCGCTCTGCTTCTGGGTACGCGGGGCGTGGCCGCTGGGCGAGGCGTTGGCGCGATCCGTCGCCGTGGTCGGCGCCCGGGCGGCCACCCCGTACGGCACGCACGTCGCCACCGAGCTGGGCTACGGGCTGGCCGACCGGGACTGGACGGTGGTCTCCGGCGGGGCGTTCGGCATCGACTCCGCCGCGCACCGCGGCGCGCTGACCGCAGGCGGGCTCACGGTCGCCGTGCTGGCCTGTGGTCTGGACCGCCCGTACCCGATGGGCAACGCCGCGCTGTTCGACCGGATCGCCGAGAGCGGCCTGCTGGTGAGCGAGTGGATGCCCGGGGCCGAACCGCTGCGGCCCCGGTTCCTCATCCGCAACCGGGTGATCGCGGCGGCGACCGCGGGCACGGTGCTCGTGGAGGCGTCGGCCCGCAGCGGCGCCACCCAGACGCTCAACCGCGCGATCGGCGTCGGGCGGCCGGCGATGGTGGTGCCGGGGCCGGTCACCTCGGCCATGTCGGTCGGCGCGCACGAGGCGCTCCGCGAGCAACCCAGGGCGCGGCTCGTGACCGGCACCGCCCACGTGCTGGAGGAGGTGGGGCGGATCGGTTACGACCTGGCGCCGCCCGCCCGCGCGCCGGAGCGCCCCCGGGACCAGCTCGACGACGAGGCGGCCCAGGTGCTGGAGGCGCTGCCCCGGCGGAAGGCGATCGGCGTGGAGCGCGTCGCGGCGCGCGCCGGCGTGGACCTGCGTACCGCGATGCGCAAGCTTTCCATGTTGGAGGAACTGGCCCTGGTGGTGCGCCGCGACGACGGCTACGCCCTCGCGCCGCCGCCGGAGCGCGCGACCCGGGCCGGCCGGGCGCCGACAGGCGTCAGTCCGGGTACGTCCGCCGCTCCGCAGAGTTGACCTGGCCGAGGCTGTCCGTGCGCTCAGTCACCCTCGAACCGGATCTCGGCGTCGCGGCTGTTCTGGCAGCGCCGGGCCAGGAGGTCCAGCCGGCGGACCTGGTCGACCTCCGCGGGCGCCCGGGCCACCTCGGCCAGGCAGCGCAGCTCAACCAGCAGTTGCGGCACCCCCTCGACGTCGACCACCAGCTCGCCGAGCGGGTCGATCCGGTCCAGCAGCGGCGTACGGCCGCCGCCCCGGACCCGCTTGAGCAGGTCCAGCAGGACGTCGTGCGGGTCCGCCACCACGTCGGTCGAGACGTACGACGGTCGGCGGCGAACGGGCCCGGCCCGCACCTGCCGGTAGAGGACGGCATCCACCCCCACGCTCGGTCCCTCCTCCCACCGGCGTCGCCACCCCCGGGACGCCCGTTCCGATCCGTCTCGCGTGTCACCCTCCGCGCCGCCACCTCGCCGGTGCGCCCCCAGCGCCCAGCCGCCCGCCGTGACGGGGTGTCGGCACCTGCCGGCAACGCCGCCCGTTCGCCCACCGGCGACCCGCGCACGTTGCCACTGTCCTGTTCGTAGGAACAGTTTCCCCTGTCCAGGCCCAGGTCAGCCACCCCGAACGGCGTGCCGCGCCGCGTCAGGTTCGGTTCCCGTCACGCCGCCGATGCGACCGCCCGTCGGACCCCGACGGCGCCCCGCCGACGGTCAGCGGGCTCCGGCCCGGAACGACGGCCGGCCGGCACCCCTGTTCCGGCACTGAGCGGCGGCCGGCCGCCACCCGTCCACGCCCGTAGGCTGAACCGGTGTCCCCCGACCGCCCGTTCACCGCGCCGGGGCGCCCCGAGGCGCCACCGGGCCGGCCAGCAGGCCGTCGGCACGCAGGGCGGCCACCGTGCGCCGGACGTGCCGGCGGGCGTCCTCGGCGCCGACGGGTCAGCGGGAGTCCCCGGTGACTGACCAGCGGCGGGGCACGCGGGCGGCCCACGAGGCGCTCCCGGCACCGATGCGGGAGGCGGTGGACGACTTCGCCGACCACCTGGCCGGGGTGCGCAACCGTTCCGCGCACACCGTGCGGGCGTACGTGACGGATCTCGTCTCGCTGCTCGACCACGCGGTGCGGATGGGCTGCGCCGACCTGTCGGAGCTGGACCTGACCGTGCTGCGGAGCTGGCTGGCGAAGCAGCGGACGATGGGCGCGGCGCGGACGTCACTCGCCCGGCGGGCCGCCGCCGCCCGCACGTTCAGCGCCTGGGCGCACCGGGCCGGCCTGCTGGCCGGCGACGTGGCCGCGCCGCTGGCCAGTCCCAGGGCGCACCGCGAGCTGCCCATCGTCCTGCGGGCCGACCAGGCCGCCGCGCTGATGGACGCCCCGGACCGGAGCCGGACGACGGCCGACGTCGACGACGCCACACGGACCCGGGACGAGGACGACACCCGGACCGGGAGCGGGAACGACGAGCCCGACCCGGTGCTGCTGCGGGACCGGCTGCTGCTCGAACTGCTCTACGGCACCGGGGTGCGGATCAGCGAAGCCTGCGGCCTGGACGTCACCGACGTCGACCAGGCCCGCCGGGTGGTCCGCGTGCTCGGCAAGGGAGGGCGCGAACGCGCCGTGCCCTACGGGCTGCCCGCGCAGCGAGCCCTGGACGCGTGGCTGACCCAGGGCCGGCCGGCCCTGGCGGGGCGCCGCTCGGACAGCGCGCTGCTGCTAGGGGCCCGGGGCGGCCGGCTCAACCCCACCACGGCCCGCCGGATCGTCGGCGGGTACGCCGAGGCCGCCGGCCTGCCGCGGGTGACCCCGCACGGGCTGCGGCACTCGGCGGCCACCCACCTGCTGGAGGGCGGCGCGGACCTGCGCGCCGTGCAGGAGCTGTTGGGGCACTCCTCGCTGGCCAGCACGCAGATCTACACCCACGTGTCGGTGGAGCGGCTGCGGGCGGCGTACCGGCAGGCACACCCGCGAGCCTGACCGCGGCGGCCTGCGCTACCTGAAGCTGCCCGGCTGAGGGCTGGTGCGTGCGCCGGAGAGCGGCGGCCTCATGCCGAGCCGGAACCCGGGCGGAAGCGGCGGGCTGATGATCCACGGCGGGCTACGATCGCCCGATGACGGTTCCGCAGCCGCCCGAGCCGATCCCCGGGGCTCGGCTGCTCTTCTCTCTCGACCCGTCGGTCAGCCACCTCAACCACGGATCGTTCGGCGCCGTCCCGATCGCCGTGCAGCGCGCCCAGCAGCGCCTGCGTGACGAGATGGAGGCCAACCCGCTCCGCTTCTTCACCCAGGGTCTGGTGGACCGGATCGCCCACACCCGGCGGCACCTGGCCACCTTCCTCGGCGCGGATCCGGAGGGCACCGCCCTGGTCGGCAACGCCACCGCCGGCGCCGCCATCGTGCTCCAGTCGCTCGGGCTGGGTCCCGGCGACGAGGTGGTGACCACCGACCACGGGTACGGGGCGGTCGGCTTCTCGGTGGACCGGGAGTG
Source organism: Micromonospora sp. AMSO31t (assembly GCF_008868175.1). Taxonomy (GTDB): domain Bacteria; phylum Actinomycetota; class Actinomycetes; order Mycobacteriales; family Micromonosporaceae; genus Micromonospora. Next base: position 17,350 of record NZ_WBKT01000060.1, on the reverse strand, counting down.
CGCCCGGACCGGCGCGGTGTCGCGGATGCTGCCCGTGCCGCTGACCGCCACCGACGAGGAGGTGGTGGAGATCGTCCGGGCCGGGCTGCGTCCCGGGCGGACCAGGCTGCTGATCGTCGACGAGATCGCCTCGCCCACGGCCCGGCTGTTCCCGACGGCGGCGATCGTCGGGGTGGCCCGGGAGCACGGGGTGCCGGTGCTGGTCGACGCCGCGCACGCCCCGGGCATGCTGCCGACCACGGTGGCCTCGGTCGGCGCCGACTTCTGGGTGGGCAACCTGCACAAGTGGGCGTACGCGCCGCGCGGCACCGCCGCGTTGGTGGTGGCCGAGCGGTGGCGGGAGCGGATCCAACCGCTGGTCGTCTCCTGGGAGCAGGGCAGCGGGTTCCCCACCCGGGTGGAGTGGCAGGCGACCCTCGACTACACCGGCTGGCTGGCCGCCCCGGTCGGCCTGTTCACCCTGCGCAGCCTCGGCCTGGACCGGGTGCGGGCGCACAACGCGGCGCTGGCCGCGTACGGGCAACGGGTGGTCGGGGACGCGCTCGGGGTGGCGCCGGCCGATCTGCCGGAGCCCGGCGGACCGACGGTCGCCATGCGGCTGATCCCGCTGCCGCCGGGCCTCGCCACGACGATGGACGCGGCCCGGGACCTGCGGGCCCGGATCGCGGACCGGCTCTCGGTCGAGGTGTCGACGGCCGCCTGGAACGGACGTGGCTACCTGCGCCTGTGCGGCCAGGTCTACAACACCCCCGACGAGTACGACCGGCTGGCCGTCCGGCTGCCCACGCTGCTCGCCCAGGGCTGAGCGGCGGGCGCGGCGGGCGGCGGATCGAGCGGGAGCAGCCGGACGGGGCCGAGCCCGAGCAGGGCGAGCGGGTCCAGGTACTCCTCGCCCCGGCGCAGCCCCCAGTGCAGGCACGCCGCCGCGACGCAGCCAGGGTGCCCGGCGCTCAGCAGGCCGATCGGTGTGCCGGCGGCGACGCGGGCACCGGCCGCCGGGCCGGGGAGGACCGGCTCGTAGGTGGTGCGCAGCCCGTCGGCGTGCCCGACGGTGACCACCGGCCGCCCGGCCACCGTGCCGGCGAAGAGGACCACCCCGGCGCCCGCCGAGCGGACCTGGGCGTCCGGGGTGCCGGCCAGGTCCACGCCCCGGTGCCCGGGCAGCCAGGGCTCGGGCGGCGGGTCGAAGCGGCGCGTGACGCGCGGCGTGCCGGCCAGCGGCCAGCGGAACCGCCCCACGGGCGCGCCGGCCACGGACGCGCCGGGCGAGCCCGGTGGCCGCACGGCCACGGCCAGCGGAGACGACGGCGTCGGCGGCGGGGCGTTGGGCGCCACCCCGGCACCGGCCGGCGCCGGACGCGCCACCGGCAGGGCCGGGGCGACGAGCAGCACGATCACGAGGGCCGCGCCGGCCCGGCTCGACAGGATCCACACGCCACCGCACTCTGCCGGTCCCGCAGCACCCCCGCGACCACCCGGAGACCGCCACTGTGGACAGCGGCCCACCTGTGGACACACCCCCGCCCACGGGACCGGTCTGCTACCGGCGCGCCACCTATGCTGGCCGCGTGACGAAGGACTGGTACGCCTGGCACACCGACTACGACCAGCCCGATTCCTCCCTGTCCCGGCGGCTCGCCGAGGTGCGGGACCGCATCGCGGAGGCGCTGGACGGCGCGCCGCCCGGGCCGCTGCGGGCGATCAGCCTCTGCGCCGGGCAGGGGCGGGACCTCATCCCGGTGCTCGCCGGCCATCCGCGCGGCCGGGACGTGACGGCCCGCCTCGTGGAGCTGGACCCGCGCAACGCCGAGGTCGCCCGGCGGGCCGTCACCGAGGCGGGGCTGACCGGCGTGGAGGTGGTCGTCGGGGACGCGGCGTCGACCGACCGGTACGCCGACCTGGTGCCGGCGGACCTCGTCCTGGTGTGCGGCATCTTCGGCAACATCACCGACGCCGACATCCGGGCCACCGTGCGGCACTGCGCCTCGCTCTGCGCCACCGGCGGCACGGTGTTCTGGACCCGGCACCGCGGCGAACCGGACCTGGTGCCCACCATCTGCGACTGGTTCGCCGAGGAGGGCTTCACGCCGGTCGCGGTGAGCAGCCCGGCCGAGAGGGTCGGCGTCGGCGTGCACCGCTTCGGCGGCCGGCCCCGCCCGCTGGAGCCGGGCGCGACGATGTTCGAGTTCATCGGCTACGGCCGTCTCACCCACCACTGAACAGGCCGAGGAGCAGCGAGATGACCACCGTGGACGACGTGAGCCGGCCCTCCCGGGTCGCCGGACCGGACGAGGCGATCAGCGCCGAGGAACTCCAGTTGGCGGCGCGCAACCACGGCATCCCGCTGGAGGCGCTGCGCTACGACGTGACCCCGGCCGGGCTGCACTACCTGCTCATCCACTACGACATCCCGGACGTCGACCCGGCGGCGCACGCGCTGACCGTGGGTGGCGCGGTCGCGAGTCCGCTCCGCCTGGACCTGGCGGCCCTGCGGGAGCGGCCCCGGGTCACCCGCCGGGTGACGATGGAGTGCGCGGGGAACGGCCGGGCGCTGCTGCAGCCCCGCCCGGTGAGCCAGCCGTGGCTGGTGGAGGCGGTGGGCAACGCCGAGTGGACGGGCACCCCGCTGGCGCCGCTGCTGCGGGAGGCCGGGGTGGCGGCCGACGCGGTGGACGTGGTCTTCACCGGCGCGGACCACGGGGTGGAGCGCGGCGTCGAGCAGGACTACCAGCGCGCGCTGCCGGTGGCGGACGCGCTGCGCGAGGAGGTGCTGCTGGCGTACGAGATGAACGGCGCTCCCCTGCTCCCGCAGCACGGTGCGCCGCTGCGGCTGATCGTGCCCGGCTGGTACGGCATGGCGCACGTCAAGTGGCTGCGCGACATCCGGGTGCTGACCGAGCCGTTCGACGGCTACCAGAACGCCGTGGCGTACCGGCTGCGGCAGGACGCCGACGACCCCGGCGTGCCGGTGACCCGGATCGAGCCCCGCGCGCTGGTCCGCCCGCCGGGCTTCCCGGACTTCATGTCGCGCACCCGGGTGCTGCGGCCGGGCCCGTGCACGATGGACGGTCGGGCCTGGTCGGGGCACGCGCCCGTGACGGGCGTCGAGGTGACCTTCGACGGCGGTACGACGTGGGTGCCGGCGAGCCTGGACGAGCCCACCGGGGGCGAGTGGGCGTGGCGGCGGTGGCAGGTGTCGTGGCGGGCCACGCCGGGGCGGCACGTGCTGGGCGCCCGGGCGGTCGACGCCTCGGGGCGGACCCAGCCGGTCGAGCAGCCGTGGAACCGGGGCGGGTTCGCGAACAACCTGGTGCAGCGGGTCGAGGTGGTCGTGCTGGCGGAGTGATCCGCCTCGGGGCGGTCGGTCGGGCCTTCGGGCCCGCCGGCCGCCGCGGTCAGCCCCCGAATCCGGAATCTGCGGGAAGCGAGATGTCGGGCTTTTCGAGCTCTTCCACATTGACGTCCTTGAACGTCATCACGCGGACATTCTTGACGAAACGGGCGGGGCGGTACATGTCCCACACCCAGGCGTCGTGCATCTCGACCTCGAAGTAGACCTCGCCGTCCGAGTTACGCACGTGCAGGTCGACCTGGTTCGCCAGGTAGAAGCGGCGCTCGGTCTCCACCACGTAGGAGAATTGGCGGACAATGTCGCGGTACTCCCGGTAGAGCTGCAGCTCCATCTCGGTTTCGTACTTCTCGAGATCTTCCGCGCTCATCGCACTCCGCCTTCCATGACCACATCTTCCCCCACCGACGCCGGAGGTCGCGGCTGCTCGCCCAACGCCACGCCGACGGTACCCCCTGCCGCGTCGGAGCGCTCCATCGGCTCGTCCGGGCCGTCGTCGAACGCACCATCCGGGGCGCCGAAGAGCACCTCGTCCGGGCTGCCGGCAGCCGGCCGGCGGGAGCGGGGCGGCCGCCCGTCCCGTCCCGAGACGGTGGCCACGTTCACATACGAGAAGCGGTGTTCCCGGCAGGGCCCCCGCTCGCGCAGCGCGGCGCTGTGCTCGGGGGTGATGTAGCCCTTGTGCTCGGCGAAGCCGTAGCCCGGGTGCCGCTCGTCCAGGTCCACCATGATCCGGTCCCGGGTGACCTTGGCGAGCACGCTCGCCGCCGCCACGCAGGCGGCCACCCGGTCCCCCTTCCACACCGCCAGCCCGGGCACGTCCAGCCCGTCCACGCCGAAGCCGTCGGTCAGCACGTATTCCGGGCGGGTGGTCAGCGAGGCGAGCGCCCGGCGCATGGCGGCCAGGTTGCACACGTGCAGCCCGCGCGCGTCGACCTCCTCGGCGGGGATGATCACCACCGCGTACGCCAGGGCCCGCGCCACGACCTCCTCGTAGACCCGCTCCCGGGCCGCCGGGGTCAGCAGCTTCGAGTCGGCCAGCTCGTCGATCTCGCCGCGCCGCCCCTCCGGCAGGATCGCCGCGGCGGCCACCAGCGGCCCGGCACAGGCGCCCCGGCCGGCCTCGTCCGCGCCGGCCACGTGCCGGAAGCCGCGCCGTTGCAGCGCCCGCTCCAGCGCGTAGAGGCCGCCGTCGCGGCGTACCACGGTGCGCGGCGGGGTCAGCACGGCACACCCCCGGCGAGCGCGCGGGTGAGCCGGTCCGCCAGGTCCGGCGGGTAGTAGCGCTCGGTCGTGGCGGCCAGCTCGCCGGCCGACCACCAGCGGTGGCCGTGCACGCTGGCCCGCTCGACCTCGTCGAAGCCGGCCGTGTCGACCTCCCAGGTCGGCACCCGGACCAGGAAGAACTCCTGCTCCTGCCGGTACCAGACCCCGTCGAACGGGAACTCGACCGTCTCCGCCCACACCGGGGCGCCCAGCTCGGCCGGGGTGAGCCGCAGCCCGGTCTCCTCGGCCAGCTCGCGTGCCGCGCCCGCGGCCGGGGTCTCCCCCGGGTCGAGGCCGCCGCCCGGGGTGAACCAGTAGCGGTGGCCCGGCCGGGCCGGATCACTGCCCTCGAACAGCAGCACCCGGTCGGACGCGTCGACGAGCAGCACCCGGGCCGCGCGACGAGGGGTGTAGACGGTCACCGCACAAGCCTGCCAGACGCCTCCGACGAACGGCCACGCCCTCCGGCTCCCCGGGGCGGGCGTCGTTCACGGACTCGGGCCGACAGGTCAGGGATTGGGGATTCCGTCGAACTGGTCCGGCACGCTGAGCCAGGTCGCCCGGCCGACCGGCCAGAAGATCGTGAAGGCCCGCCCGATCACCTGGTCCTCCGGGATGGTGGCCTCGGTGATGTCCTCGCCGGACTGCTGCCAGTGCTCCAGCGAATCCCCGGACGCCTCCCGGTGGTCGCCCATCACCCAGAGCCGACCCTTCGGCACGGTGATGTCGAAATCCTGGTCGGCGGGCTTGTTGCCGGGGAAGATGAACGGCTCGTCGATCGGCTTGCCGTTGATGACCAGCCGCTCCTGTGGGCCGGTGCGGTCGCAGCAGATCACGTGGTCCCCGCCGACCCCGATCACCCGCTTGATGAAGTCCTCGCCCTGCGGGTTGCCGCTCCACTCGGTGGGCGCCTTGAAGACGATCACTTCGCCGCGGTGCGGCGAGCGGAAGTCGTACACCAGCTTGTTGACCAGCACCCGATCGTCGATCTTGAGGGTGTTCTCCATCGACGGCGAGGGGATGAAGAAGGTCTGCAGCACGAAGGCACGAACCAGCACTGCGACCAGGATCGCCACGCCCAGGAGGATGGGCAGCTCCTTCCAGAAGGAACTGCGCGGCTTCTCGGTCTGCTCGTCAATCACGGGTGGAGCCTACGTCCCCGCCCCTGGCGCAGTCGCCCCGAACGCGCGAGAACGGAGAGCGCGGCCGTGACCGGGAGGATCAGCACGACGCCGCCCACCGGGTCGGGGTCCACCGGGGCCGGCCCGGCCGGCGCGGCGTTCGGTGGGGGCAGGTCGTCGAAGGTCTCCGGGACCGGCAGGCTGGTCCACCGCTGGGACGGCCAGACGATCATGAAGGCACGGCCGACCACGTTGTCGATCGGCACCGGGCCCTGGCACCGGGCGTCCTGGGAGACCAGCCGGTGGTCGCCCATCACGAAGATCTGCCCCGGCGGCACGACGATCTCGGTGAACTGCCGGGAGCGGCACTCCTTCGGGTTCGGCGGAAGCTCGACCGGCGAGTCCTCGAAGACGTAGCCCTGCTCCTCCAACGGCACGCCGTTGACCACGACCCGGCCCTTGTCGCAGCACCAGACCTTGTCGCCGGGCACGCCGATGACCCGCTTGATGAAGTCCTTCTCGCCGGGGCGGCTGATCCCCACGAGGTCACCGAGGGTGCGGCCGACCTTGCCGGCGAAGTTGGTCGGCGGCGCGGGGGCCTCCTGGGCGACCCACCGGTCGGTGCCCCGGAACACGACCACCTCGCCGCGGACCGGGTCGCGGACGTCGTAGACGACCTTGTTGACCAGCACGCGGTCGCCGATGAGCAGGGTGTTCTCCATCGACCCGGAGGGGATGAAGAACGCCTGGAGCAGGAAGGTGCGGATCAGCACCGCGAGGCAGAAGGCGACGACGAGGAGCAGGGGCAGTTCCTGCCACAGCGGCATCTGCCGGCGGGTGCGCCGCCGCCGGCGCCACGGGTCGACGGTGCCGTCCTCGTCAAGCATCTGCACCATGCCACTCTCCGGTCCGCGGAAACGACACTACCGCCCGGGAGTCTCCTGGAGAGACCCCACGGGCGGTAGTGGACCGCTGTGACACCGCGTCGAGTGGACGCGGCGCGCCGTCCCCCGGCGCCCGTACGACCAGGGTAATGCGCTCCGGTCGATACGACATCCGCACAGGTCAGGCGGCGTGGCGAGGGGAAATTCAGCTCGCCGGCTGCTTCTCGCGCAGCTCCTTGATCTTGGCCTTCTTACCCCGCAGCTCACGCAGGTAGTAGAGCTTGGCGCGCCGCACGTCGCCGCGGGTCACGACCTCGATCCGGTCGAGGGCCGGGCTGTTCAGCGGGTAGGTGCGCTCCACACCCACACCGAAGCTGACCTTGCGGACCGAGAAGGTCTCGCGCAGACCGTCACCCTGGCGGCGGATGACGACGCCCTGGAAGATCTGGACCCGGGACCGGTTGCCCTCGACGACCCGCGCGTGCACCTTCACGGTGTCACCGGCGCGGAAGTCGGGCAGGTCAACGCGCTTCGACTGGGCGTCAAGGGCGTCCAGGATGTTCATCGCTGCGTCCTCGTGAGGCTCACGGCGCACCGTCAATCGATGCGCGGATGGGTGATTCTGACCCCCGGGTGGTGGCCGGCGACGCCGACCCCGGTCGAGGGTCCTCGCAGCCACCCACGGCGTGGGCGGATGCGGCAACCCCTCTACTTTGCCACATCACCCGCCCGGGGCTGAAATCCGCCCCGGTCCAACGCCGCCCGGTCCCGCTTGTCCAGGCTCTCCGGCGGCAGCGCGGAGATCATGTCGGGGCGGCGGGCCGCCGTCCGCAGCAGCGCCTCGTCGCGCCGCCAGCGGGCGATCTTCCCGTGGTCGCCGGAGCGGAGCACCTCGGGCACCTCGTGCCCGCGCCACTCCGCCGGCTTGGTGTACATCGGGGCTTCCAGCAGCCCGTGCGCGTGCGACTCCTCGTCGAGCGAGCCGGCGTTGCCGAGCACCCCGGGCAGCAGCCGGGTGACCGCCTCCAGGATGACCAGCACGGCCACCTCGCCGCCGAAGAGCACGTAGTCGCCCAGCGAGACCTCGGTCACCCGCATCCGGGCCGCCGCGTGGTCGAGCACCCGCTGGTCGATGCCCTCGTAGCGGCCGCAGGCGAACAGCAGGTGCGACTCGGCGGCCAGCTCGTGGGCCATGGCCTGGGTGAACGGGACGCCGGCCGGTGACGGGACGAGCAGCCGGGGCAGGGTGTGCCCGTCCGGGCTCAGCTCGTCGGGGGCCAGGGCGTCGAGGGCCTCACCCCACGGCTCCGGCCGCATCACCATGCCCGGGCCGCCGCCGTAGGGGGTGTCGTCGACCGTGCGGTGCACGTCGTGGGTCCAGGTCCGCAGATCGTGTACGGCCAGCCGCAGCGTGCCGCCCGCCCGCGCCTTTCCGATCAGCGACAGGTCCAGCGGGGCGAAGTACTCGGGGAAGATCGACACGATGTCGACGCGCATGAGGGGGTGACTCCAGTCAGAGGTCGAGCAGCCCGGCGGGCAGCTCCACCACCACACGTCCGCCGGCGACGTCGACCTCGGGCACGATCGCCTTGACGAACGGGATGAGCGCGGTGCGCCCCTCGGGGCGCCGCAGCACCAGCAGGTCGGAGGCGGGGGCGTGGTCGATGCGGGCCACCTCGCCCAGCCGCTCGCCGGCCGGGGTCACCACGGCCAGGCCGACCAGCTGGTGGTCGAGGAACTCCTCCGGGTCCTCCGGCGGAGCGACGTCGGCGCTGTCCACGCCGAGCAGGGTGCCGCGCAGCGCCTCGGCGACGTCGCGGTCCAGCACGCCCTCGAAGCTGACCAGCAACCGCCCCTGGTGCCAGCGGGCGGCCTCGATGGTCAACCCCTCCGGCACCCGGTAGGCGCCGGGCTCCGGGGACGCGACCGCCCCGGGTTCGGTGCGCAGCACCGTCCCCGGGGCGAATCGTGCTTCGGGCTCATCGGTCCGCACCTCCACGGTGACCTCACCGCGGATGCCGTGCGGCTTGCCGATCCGGCCGACGATGAGAAGCATCAGTACGAGTCGACGATGTCGACGCGCACCCCGCGCCCACCGATGGAGCCGATCACCTGGCGCAGCGCCTTGGCGGTCCGGCCGGACCGCCCGATCACCGTGCCGAGGTCCTCCGGGTGCACGCGGACCTCGAGCCGCTTGCCCCGACGGGAGTCGACCATGCGCACCCGGACGTCGTCCGGGTGGTCGACGATCCCCTTGACCAGGTGCTCCAGGGCCGGACGCAGCGCCATGTCAGGCCTGCTCGCCGGACTCGGCACCGGTCTGCTCCTCGGCCTTCGGCGCCTCGGCCTCGGCGGCCGGAGCGGCAGCCTTGGCCTCGGCGGCCGGAGCCGCAGCCTTGGCGGCCTTCTTGGCCGGGGCCGGGGTGTCCGCCACGCCGGCGGCGGCCTTCGCCTCGGCCTCGTACGCCGCCTTGCGGTCGGCCCGCTCCGGGGCGACCTTCAGCGGCGGCGGGGCCGGCAGGCCCTTGAACTTCTGCCAGTCACCGGTCAGCTCCAGCAGGCGCTGCACGGCCTCGCTCGGCTGCGCGCCGACCGACAGCCAGTACTGGACCCGCTCCGACTTGACCTCGATCACCGAAGGGTCTTCCTTCGGCTGGTACACACCGACGAACTCGATCGCGCGACCGTCACGCTTGGTGCGCGAGTCGGCGACGACGATGCGGTACTGCGGGTTGCGGATCTTGCCCATCCGCAGGAGCCGGATCTTTACGGCCACAGTTGTTTCGCTCCTGTTGCGATCTCACCGGCCCGGTGCGGGCGGTGTGGCGGGTGAGCGCCGACCGGCACAGTGGGGTTTGGGCCGGAGACTGCTCGGTGAACTGGCGACGCGCCCGGGTTAGAGGGCGCCGGACGCGCGCCGGATACCAGCGACCCATTCTGCCATGTCCGTCCCGGATCTCTCACACCGGACCCGGACAGCTCACCCGGGTCGCCCGCCTCGGTGACGAACGACACGGGATCAGCGGACCGGGGGGCGGTCCCAGTCGGGTGGTAGTTCGTCCGGTACGTCCCAGTCCGCGGGCGGGGTGAAGTCGCACCAGGTGCCGTCGAAGGGGAACTCGCCGGCCTCGGCGATCCGAATCACCCGCTCGCCCTCGGCCCGGACCGCCTTCTCGTCCGGCACCCAGTAGTGCTCCGGGAAGGCGAGGCGCTCGGCGAACTCGTCCTCGTCCTTCCATTCCCAGCTCAGGTCCGGGTGGACCACCACGTCCAGGTCCTGGTCGACCATGTCGACCCCCGCCACCGCGCCGTCGTCCCAGCGGACGCCGGGCTCCTCCAGGTTGACGTACCAGTTCGCGAACCGGCCCCGGTCGTCCCGGAACCACCAGACCGAATGGGCGGCGCCGGTGGGCAGGAACTTCAGCACCGGCGGCCCGTTCCAGCGGGCCTGGGCGAGCCGGTAGGACGAGGTGATCCACTCGGCGAACGGCATGGCCCGCATGCCCAGGCCCGCCTCGGTCACCTCGTGCGCCACCGGCGCGTCCCCGGCCACCCAGAGCACCAGCCCCCGGTCGTCGTCGAGGACCACGCGGGCCGACCGGACCCAACCGATCCGGCCGTGCCGCACGTTGCGGTGCAGGATCAGCCGACCCGGTGCGAACCGGTCGACCGGATCACCCGGACGCACCTCAGTAGGCGCGGGCCAGGACGGCCACCAGGTCGGGCTCGTCCTCCGAGTCCGGCACCGAGCCGTCGGCCCGCAGCAGGCACCGGACGGTGACGCCCTGGCCGTTCGCCGCGGCCTCGCCCTCGACGCCGACCGCCGACCACGGCACCGTGGCCCAGCCGGTGGCGGACGCCTCGATCGCCTCGGCCAGCGTGCCGACCTCGACGGTGTGGGACCGCCGGAACTCCAGCGCCTGGTCGTGCAGCGCCTGCTGGTCCGCGTCCAGCGCGGCGAGCACCGCGCCCACCACGTCGGCGACCGGGACCGGCGCCTTCGAGCCGTCCGTACGCCGGACCACCACCGCGTTGCCGGCGGCCAGGTCGCGGGGGCCGACCTCGACGCGCACCGGGTAGCCGCGCAGCTCGGCGTCGACCGCGCGGCGGCCGAACGCCGTGTCGGTCCGGTCGTCCAGCGCGACCCGGACCCCGGCGTCGCGCAGCGCGTCGCACAGCTTGTTCGCCGCCTCGGCGACGCCCTCGCCGTCCTTGACGATCATCACGTACGCCTGGACCGGCGCCAGCTTCGGCGGCACCCGCAGGCCGTTGTCGTCGCCGTGGCACATGATGAGGCCGCCGAGCATGCGGGTCGAGGTGCCCCACGAGGTGGTCCAGGCGTGCTCCCGGCCGCCCTCGGCGGAGGAGTAGCTGATGTCGAACGCCTTGGCGAAGTTCTGACCCAGCTCGTGGCTGGTGCCCAGCTGGAGCGCCTTGCCGTCGCCCATCATGCCTTCGCACGTGTAGGTGGCGGTCGCGCCGGCGAAGCGCTCGCGGGCGGTCTTCAGGCCGACCACCACGGGGATGCCGAGCACGTTGACCATCAGGTCCTCGTACGCCTCGTGCAGGATCCGGCGGGCGTAGGCCCGGGCGTCCTCGCGGGTCGCGTGCGCCGTGTGCCCCTCCTGCCAGAGGAACTCGCTGGTGCGCAGGAAGATGCGGGGGCGCAGCTCCCAGCGGACCACGTTCGCCCACTGGTTGAGCAGCAGCGGCAGGTCCCGGTAGGAGTCGATCCACTTGGCCATGAACTCACCGATCACCGTCTCGCTGGTGGGGCGGACCACCACCGGCTCGGCGAGCTGCTTGCCACCACCGTGGGTGACGACGGCCAGCTCCGGCGAGAAGCCCTCGACGTGCTCGGCCTCGCGCTTGAGGTAGCTCTCCGGGATGAAGAGCGGGAAGTACGCGTTCTCCGCGCCGGCCGCCTTGATCCGGGCGTCCATCTCGGCCTGCATCCGCTCCCAGATGGCGTAGCCCGCCGGTCGGATGACCATGGTGCCCCGCACCGGGCCGTTGTCGGCCAGCTTCGCCTTGGCGATCAGGTCCTGGTACCAGCGGGGGAAGTCCTCCGCACGGGGAGTGAGCACGCGTGCCATGACCGCACATCCTATGCGCCGGGCGGGCCGCCGCTGCGCCCGGGAGGCGGCGCGCGCCGTGTCGCGCCGCGCGACCGTAGACTTCGACGACGATGGGTGAGCTTCCAGACGACGGCTCCGGGTCACGGCGCGACGCCGGACGCGCCGCACCGGAGGTGTCGAACGACTGCTCGGGGTCGCCGCGCGGCGCCGGACGCGCCGAGCCGGAGGTGCCGGCGCAGCGGCTGCGGGACGCGATCGTGGACGCCGCCCGCGCGCAGACGATCGCCGCGGGCTGGGACGGCGTCCGGATGGGCGGGGTGGCACAGGCCGCCGGGGTGAGCCGGCAGACCGTCTACAACGAGTTCGGCAGCAAGGCCGGCCTGGCCGAGGCGCTCGCCCGGCGGGAGGTGGACCGCTTCGTCGGGGAGGTCCGCGCGGCCCTCGACGCGCACGGCGCGGACGTGCGGGCCGCCGCGTACGCGGCCATCCGGCACACCCTCGCCGCCGCCGCGGACAATCCGCTGGTCAAGGCGATCCTGACCAGTGCCCGGGGCGGCTCCGACGAGCTGCTGCCCTACCTGACCACCCGATCCGAACTGGTCCTGGCCGAGTCGTCCGCGGCCCTGCTGGAGTGGGCCGACCGGCACCTGCCGGCGGCTGACCCCGCGGCCCGCGCGTTCGCCGCCGACACCATCGTCCGCCTGGTGGTCAGCCACATCGTGCTCCCCCGGTCCCCGGTGGACGACACCGCGGACCAACTGGCCACCCTGGCCCTCCACCTGTTCCACAGCGCCGCCACCCACCCGGCGGGTTGATCAAGGAGTTTGCGTCAGGAACGGCCCGTCCCTCGACGCAAACTTCTTGATCAACGAGAAGTGGGGAGGACCCGGCCGCGGAGGATGATGCGGGACGGGGTGCGGACCACGCGCAGGTCGCGGCGGGGATCCTCGGGGTAGACGGTCAGGTCGGCCAGGCCGCCCTCCACCAGGCCGGGGAAGCCGAGCCACTCGCGGGCCCGCCAGGAGGCGGCGGCCAGCACGTCCTCGGCGGACATGCCGGCCTGCTCGTGCAGGAGCAGCATCTCCTCGGCGGCCAGCCCGTGGTTGATGCCGCCGCCCGCGTCGGTGCCCACGTAGATCGGCACCCCCGCCTCGTGCGCGGCACGGACCACCTCGGGGAACCGGTCGCGCAGCGCGAGCATGTGGTCGGCGTACCCGGAGAACTTCGCGCGGGCCTGCTCGGCGATGTGGCCGAAGGTACGGATGTTGATCATCGTGGGGACCAGCGCGGTGCCCTGCCGGGCCATCAGGTCGACGAGGTCGAGGCTCAACCCGGTGCCGTGCTCCACCGAGTCCACCCCGGCCCGCACCATGATCTCGACGGCCGACTCGGAGAAGGTGTGCACGGCCGCGCGTACCCCGGCGGCGTGCGCGGCGGCGACCGCGGCGGTCATCGTGTCGGCGTCCCAGGCCGGCGCCAGGTCACCGACCCCGCGGTCGATCCAGTCGCCGACCAGCTTGACCCAGCCGTTGCCGGCGGCGGCCTGCGCGGCCACCGTCGCGGCCACCTCGGCCGCGCCGACCTCCACCCCGATGTCGCGCAGGTAGCGCTTCGGCGGCGCGACGTGCCGGCCGGCGCGGGCCAGTCGCGGCAGGTCCGGCTCGTCGTCGAGTTCCGGGTACGGGTACGGCGAGCCGGCGTCGCGGATGGCCAGCACGCCGGCGTCCCGGTCGGTGCGGGCCAGCTCGCGGGCCTGGTCGAGGGAGGTGATCGGGGCGCCGCCGCGGGCGATGCCGATGTGGCAGTGGGCGTCGGTCAGGCCGGGCAGCACGAAACCGCCGTCGACGACCGTCTCGGCGCCGGGCACCGGTTCGAAGGTGACCCGGTCGCCGACCAGCCAGACGTCCCGGACCTCGTCGTCCGGCAGGAGCACACCGCGCACATGCAGAGCCATGTGCACAGTCCTACCCGATCACGTCCGCGAGCGTGTTACGAGCCCGCCACCGCACGGCGACGGCCCCGCCCCGGAGTTGGGGACGGGGCCGCCGGCACGGGGTCAGCGGGGGCGGTTGTCGCCCTTGCCGAGCTTGTTGAAGTCGATCTTCGGCAGCTTGAAGCCCGGCGGCAGGCCCTGACCGGCGGCCAGGTCGCCCGGGTCGAGGCCCGGGGGGAGCTGCGGCATGCCGCCCGGGAAGCCGCCCGGCACCCCGGCGCCGGTGCGCGGCCGCCCGCCGCCCTTGGTGCCCTTGCGCTTGTTCTTGGGCGACTTGGTCGCCTTGCGCCGGCCGCCACCGGGCAGGCCCATCATGCCGCCCATCTGCTTCATCATCTTCTGCGCGTCGGCAAAGCGGTTGAGCAGCTGGTTGACGTCCATCACGGTGACCCCGGAGCCGCTGGCGATGCGGGCCCGGCGGGAGCCGTTGATGATCTTCGGGGTGGTGCGCTCGGCCGGGGTCATCGACCGGATGATCGCGGTGACCCGGTCGAAGTGCTTGTCGTCCAGCTCGGCGAGCTGGTCCTTCATCTGCCCCATGCCGGGCATCATGGCCAGCACGTTGGCGATCGGGCCCATCCGCCGCACGGCGATGAGCTGGTCGAGGAAGTCCTCCAGGGTGAACTGCTCGCCGCCCATCAGCTTGGCGGTCATCTTCTCCTTCTGATCGGCGTCGAAGGCCTGCTCGGCCTGCTCGATCAGAGTGAGGACGTCGCCCATGCCGAGGATCCGGCTGGCCATCCGGTCGGGGTGGAAGACGTCGAAGTCCTCCAGCTTCTCGCCGGTGGAGGCGAACAGGATCGGCTGCCCGGTGACCTCCCGGACCGACAGCGCGGCGCCACCGCGGGCGTCGCCGTCGAGCTTGGAGAGGACCACGCCGGAGATGCCGACGCCGTCCCGGAACGCCTCGGCCGTGCGGACCGCGTCCTGGCCGACCATCGCGTCGATGACGAAGATGACCTCGTCGGGCTGGACCGCGTCGCGGATGTCGGCGGCCTGCTGCATCATCTCGGCGTCGATGCCGAGCCGGCCGGCCGTGTCGACGATGACGATGTCCCGGGCGGCCCGCCGGGCGTGCTCGATCGAGTCGCGCGCGACCTGCACCGGGTTGCCGACGCCGTTGCCGGGCTCCGGGGCGTACACCTCGACGCCGGCCCGGCCACCGAGCACCTGGAGCTGCCCGACGGCGTTGGGACGCTGGAGGTCGGCGGCGACCAGCAGCGGCTGGTGGCCCTGGGCCTTGAGCCAGCGGGCCAGCTTGCCGGCGAGGGTGGTCTTACCGGAGCCCTGCAGACCGGCCAGCATGATCACGGTCGGCGGGTGCTTGGCGAACTGGAGCCGCCGCCCCTCGCCGCCGAGGACGTTGATCAGCTCCTCGTTGACGATCTTGATGATCTGCTGGGCCGGGTTGAGCGCCTGGGAGACCTCGGCGCTGCGTGCCCGCTCCTTGACGTTCGCGATGAAGCCCTTGACGACCGGCAGGGCGACGTCGGCCTCCAGCAGCGCCATGCGGATCTCGCGCGCGGTGGCGTCGATGTCGGCGTCGGTGAGCCGACCCTTGCCGCGGAGCTTGGTGAAGATCCCGGACAGGCGGTCACTCAAGGTGTCAAACACGCGAACATCCCGTTTGTCGTTTTCGGCGGGCACAGGCGGCCGGGCAGGTGTCCAGCCCACCGCTAGGGTAGCCCGCCGCCCACACCCGCGCTCCGCCCCGGCCACGCCACCCACCCGTCGCCCGTCGCCCGCCGCCGCCGGTCGCCGCCGGAGATCTTGGACGGAAATGGCCCTCAGGGGGGCCGTTTAATACCAAGATCGTGCGAAGTTCAGCAGCGGTCAGGAGGCGACCAGGCCGGACTGGTACGCGAAGACCACCAGCTGCGCCCGGTCCCGGGCGCCCAGCTTGACCATGGCTCGGCTCACGTGGGTCCGCGCGGTCGCCGGGCTGACCACCAGCCGCTCGGCGATCTCGACGTTGCTCAGCCCCTCGCCGACCAGGCCCACCACCTCGCGTTCCCGGTCGGTGAGAGCGTCGAGCCGGGGGTGCGGGCGGGGCACCCGGGCCGGCCGGGTGGCGAACTCCCGGACCACCCGCCGGGTCACCGACGGGGAGAGCAGCGCCTCCCCCTCGGCGACCAGCCGGATGGCCCGCAGCAACTCGGCCGGGCGGGTGTCCTTGGTGAGGAAGCCGCTGGCGCCGTGCCGGAGCGCGTCGAAGACGTACTCGTCCAGCTCGAAGGTGGTCAGCACGACCACCCGGGTGCCGGCCAGCGCCGGGTCGGCGACGATCCGGCGGGTCGCCTCGATGCCGTCGACGCCGGGCATCCGGACGTCCATGAGCACCACGTCGGGGCGTTCCCGGCGGGCCGCCTCGACGGCGGCGAGCCCGTCGGCGGCCTCCCCGACCACGGTGAGGTCGTCCTCGCTCTCCACCAGGGCACGCAGCCCGATCCGGACCAGGTCCTGGTCGTCGGCGAGCAACACACGGATCATGCGACCTCCTCCACGGGCAGTGTGGCGGACACCCGGAAGCCGCCGGCGGAGGCGGGGCCGGCGGCGAACGAGCCACCCAGCGCGGTGACCCGCTCCCGCATGCCGGCCAGCCCGTAGCCCGGGCGGTCCGCCGGGGCGGCCGCGCCGCGGCCGGTGTCGGTGACCGCCACGGCGACCTCGGTCGGCGCGTACCGGATCCGGACGGTGGCCGTGGCCGGTCCGGCGTGCCGCAGCACGTTGGTCAGCGCCTCCTGCACCACCCGGTAGGCGGCCAGGTCCACCGCGACCGGGAGCGGGCGGGGCGCCCCGTCCACCTCGACGGTGACCGGGAGCCCCGCGCCGGCCAGCCGCTCGCGCAACTGCGGGAGCTGGGCCAGCCCGGGCGCGGGGGCGCGCTCGTCGGCGGCCTCGTCGCGGCGGACCACGGTCAGCGTCACCCGCAGCTCGTCGAGCGCCTCCTTGCTGGTGCGGCTGATCGCGGTGAGCGCCGCCTCGGCCTGCTCGGGCTTGCGGGCCAGCAGGTGCAGGGCGATCTCGGCCTGGAGGTGGATGGCGGCGAGCCCGTGGCCGACCACGTCGTGCACCTCCCGGGCCACCCGCAGCCGCTCGGCGTCGGCCAGCCGGCGCGCCTCGTCGGTGCGGCTGCGCGCCGCGTTCTCCCGGCCCAGCCGCACGGTGACCCCCACCGCGAACGGCACCACCACCCAGGCGGCGGCCGGCATCAGCCCGACCACGCCGGGCGGGCGCACCCCGACGAAGACGTGCGTGAGCAGCGCGAGCAGCGCCACCCCGTTGGCCACCGCCGCGACCCGCACCGGCCGGTACGCGGCCACCGTGTAGACCGCGACGAAGAACGACAGCAGGATCGGCCCGTACGGGTAGCCGAGCGCCAGGTAGGCGGTGCTCGCCGCGGTGACCACCGCGAGGGTGGCCAGCGGCCAGCGCCGGCGGACGACCACCGCGAGCGCGGCCACCACGACCAGCGGGTAGGTGACGCGGCCGGTGTCCACGCCCTGGTTGAGGCCGGCCGGCGCGGTGCCGGCCAGCCCGATCACCAGCAGGGCCAGGGCGACGAGGCCGTCCAGGATCCGGGGCCCCCAGTCGCCACGCTCGCGCTCCACGTCCCCTCCCCCGCCCCGTGTCAGCCGATGTCCCGGCGGCGCAACAGC
>NZ_WBKT01000059.1 GCF_008868175.1 Micromonospora sp. AMSO31t | reverse complement strand
GGCCCGGAGCGCACCCGCCCCGCCGCGGGGCGGGTGCGCTCCCGGCCGGCGCGAGCTGCCGGCGGGCGGCGTCGAGGAACACCTCGGCATACGACTCGGCCGGGAAGTCGCCCAGGTAGCGGGCCCGGGTGGCCCAGCGCGCCGCGGCCTTCGGGTCGGTGTCCAGCAACCCCGTCAGCACGTCGTCCACGTTGGACATGTCCCGGCGCAGCACGTAGCCGGAGCCGGCCAGCGGGAACCGCTCGACGAAGTGCTCCCCGTCGACGCCCATGTCGGTGACCGCGTAGGGCTTGCCCGAGTAGAGCCAGTCCGAGATCACGCCGGAGACGTCCGACACCAGTGCGTCGGCCCGGTTGACGCACTCGGTCAGGGTCAGCTCGCGGCCGGCCGCCGCCCCCCACAGGTGGGCCCGCCCGGTCCTGGCCCGGTCGGCGGCGAGCAGCTCGGTGAGGCGGCCCAGCTGCCGCGCCGAGGCCGGGTTCTGGGTGGTGTACGGGTGGGCCCGCAGGATCACCGTCGCCCCCCGGTCGAGCAGCCGGCGGATCAGCGTCTCGGCCACCGGCAGCGAGCAGTAGTCGGCGTCGGCGTGGTGCCCGGTCCAGGTGGGGGTGTAGAGCACGGTCGGGTGGGCGAGGCCGGTGACCGGCTCCCGGCGTACCTCGATGGCCTCCACCTGGGGGCGGCCGACCACGACGAACTTCTCGGCGGGGATCTCCACGCCGGCCCGGGCGTACCGTTCGACGGCCGCCGGCCCGGCCACGAAAATCTTGTCGAAGATCGCCGAGACCGGGTTGGCGCTGGGCGCCTTGTCGCTGTCGCCGTGGTGCAGCTGCACGTGGGTGAGCTGCGAGAAGCGGATGCAGTGGCTGTTCTTCGCGCCGTGGTTGACGTAGAAGGCCGCGCGCAGGCTCGGCACCAGCGCCTCGTCCATGGTCTTGAGCGTGGGGCAGAAGACGACCGGCGCGCTGGTGGCCGCGGCCACGGCCGGCAGGAACTCGGGCTCGCGCAGCAGCACCAGGAACGGCCGGCCGATCCGCTCCAGGTAGGGCAGCCACATGGTGACCTGGTACTCGGAGCCGGGCGGGGCGGAGAAGTAGAGCAGGAACTCGGGCTGGTGCCGGCGCAGCGCCCGGCCCACCGGGCCGCCGCCGGCCGGCGGCCGGAACCGACGCCGGGCCAGGTCGAGGCCGACCGCGCCGCAGCCCGCCGCGACCAGCAGCGCGGCCACCAGGGCCACCCAGGCGGGCAGGGCCAGGCCGGCGGCGAGCGCCACGAGGGCGAGCAGCACCAGCAGCGCGTCGCCGAGCCGGGCGGCGATCAGCGGCGTCCAGGACCGGACCGGCAGGTTCGCCGCCCGGATCTCCAGCGCGCCGGCGTCGCGCAGCGGCCCGACCAGCAGCACCAGGCCGAGCAGGACCAGCGCGGTGGCCGCCAGCGCCGGGTCGAAGCCGGCGTCGAGCCGGCGGGCGTAGCCGACCAGGATGCCGGCGGCGACCAGCACCGACTCGGCGAGGCCGTCGGCGGTCGGCCGGACCCGGCGCTCCCACGCGGCGGCGGCGAGCGCGGCGACCGCGACCGTCAGGCCCCAGCCGGTCGCCCCGGTGAGCGCCACGACGAGGAAGGCCAGCACCGCCAGCCCGGTGGTCAGCACCCGGGCGAGCAGCTTGCGGACCAGGTCACCACGCATCTGGCTCGTCCTGTCCCGCGGCTCAGGCGTCGATGCCGGTGGGCAGCGTCGACGACTGGTGCGCGCCCGGCTGGGCGGGCACCGCGGCGACCGGCTCGCCGGGCGCCCGGCGGACGTCGATGACCTGACCGGTCAGCTCGGAGATGAGCACGTCCAGGGAGGCCTGGGCGACCGCCTCGGCGGAGAGCAGGGTGTGCTCCGGCTCCTCACCGAACGCCTTCGTGCGCATCGGGGTGGCGGTGCGCTCCGGGTTGACGCAGTTGACCCGTACGCCGAACTCGGCCCACTCGTCGGCGAGCGCCTGGGTCAGGTTGACCAGCGCGGCCTTGGTGGCCGAGTAGAGCGCGTAGCGCGCCCGGCCCCGGGTGTAGGAGCTGGAGGTGTAGAGGAGCAGCTGGCCCTTGGTCTGCTGCAAGTAGGGCAGCGACTGCCGGGCGATGGTGACCGGGCCGACGAAGTTGACGTGCAGGAGGCGGTCCATCGTCTCCTCGTCCATCTCCGCCAGGGCGCCCTTCTCCAGGATCCCGGCGGTGACCACCACGTGGTCGATCCGGCCGGTCGCCTCGAAGGCGGTCTTCAGCGCGGCGGAGACGTCCTCGGCCCGCTCGACGTGGGTGCCGGTGGTGGAGCGGCTGAACGGGAAGACCTGGGCGCCGTAGCGGCGGGCCAGCTCGGTGAGGTCGTGGCCGATGCCGTAGCTGCCGCCGAAGACCACGATGGTCCGGCCGGTCAGCTCCTCGGTGTAGCCGCGGTGGTCGCTCACCTTCGGCACCTGCGCGGCGGCGAGCTGGAAGAGCTTGTCCGCCAGGTGCACGTCGACCGGGTGGGTGACCTTGATGTTCTCGTCCGAGCCGTCGATCACCTTGATCGGCGTGCCGGGCAGGTAGCGCAGCACCACACCGCAGTCGTCGGTGGCGGCGAAGTCCGGGTCGCCCTCGGCCCGCCGGTACGCCTCGCGGATGGTCCCGGAGCGGAACGCCTGCGGGGTCTGGCCGCGGCGCAGGGTGGCCCGGACCGGGATGTCGGTGATGCACTCGTCCTGGTCGACCTGGATGATCGTGTCGGCGGACGGGATGGCCACGTCCACCGCCGCGTACGTCCAGAGCGCGTTCACGCACTCCCGCACGATCCGGGCGCTGACCAGCGGGCGCACCGCGTCGTGGAAGAGGATGTTGACGTCGCCCTCGCCGACGGCGTCCAGGGCGATCCGGGTGGTGTCGTTGCGGGTGTCACCGCCCTCGATCACCTTGCTGACCTTGCGGAAGCCCGCGTTGGCGACGATGCGCTCGGCGTCGGGCACGTGGCCGGCCGCCATCAGCACGATGATCTCGTCGATCTCCGGCGCCGCCTCGAACACGGCCAGGGTGTGCTCGATGATCGGCTTGCCGGCGATCTTCAGCAGCTGCTTCGGGATGCCCAGCCCGAGGCGCGTCCCGGTCCCCCCGGCGAGGATCACGGCCACCGTCCGCGAGGGGCGCCAGGGAGCCGGGCTCGCCGGCGCGGCGTCCGGTGCGGGGGTGCGGTCCTGCGTCATTGCCGTTCCTCACTTCTGCGGGGGGTTTGTGGTTCGGTGACCGGGTGGTGAATTTTGGTCGTCGCCGAGGGAAACCTTAACGCGTACGACGGAGCGCACCGACCCGGGCGAGCCCGGAACCGGTGCGCCCCGGACGGCTACTTCTGGTTCTCGTAGGCGTCGCACACCTCGTCGGTGGGGCCGTCCATCTTCAGGACGCCGCTCTCCAGCCAGATGGTCCGCTCGCAGGTGTCCCGGATCGAGCCGATGGAGTGGCTGACCAGGAAGACGGTGCCGGCGCTGTCGCGCAGCTCCCGAACCCGCTGCTCGCTGCGGGCCCGGAACTTGCGGTCACCGGTGGCCAGCGCCTCGTCGATGAGCAGCACGTCGTGCTTCTTCGCCGAGGAGATGGCGAAGCGCAGCCGCGCGCCCATGCCCGAGGAGTAGGTGCGCATCGGCAGCGAGGCGAAGTCGCCGCGCTCGTTGATCCCGGAGAACTCGATGATCTCCGGCGCCAGCCGCTTGACCTCCTCGGGCGTCATGCCCATGGCCAGGCACCCGAGCACCACGTTGCGTTCGCCGGAGAGGTCGTTGAGCAGGGCCGCGTTCACGCCGAGCAGCGACGGCTGGCCCTGGGTGTAGACCGCGCCCCGGGCCGGCGGGAGCAGGCCGGCGACGGCCCGCAGCAGCGTCGACTTGCCGGAGCCGTTGCTGCCGATCAGGCCGATCGCCTCACCCTCGTACGCGGTGAAGCTCACGCCCTTGACCGCGTGCACCTCGCGGATGTTCGGCGCGTTGGTCCGGGACACGATCCGCTTGAGCGCCGAGACCGGGCTGCTGCCGCCCGTGGCGCCCTTGTGGATCCGGTAGATCACGTGCACGTCGTCCACCACGACGGTGGGGATGCGCCCGGAGTCCACCACGGAGGTGCCGCCCTCCGGTCGGGTCTGGTCAGCCACGGCCGTACTCCTCTTCTCCGCGCCAGAAGTAGACGAACCCACCGATGCCCATGACGACCGCCCAGGCCACCCCGAGCAGCCAGAGCTGCGTCGGGGGACTGACCAGCTGCGCCTGGTGGGAGTCGAGCAGCGCGTACCGGGCCAGCTCGATGAAGACCAGCGGCGGGTTGGCCTCCAGCAGGGTGGCGGCCCAGTGCGGCAGGTGCTGCCGGAACAGCGCCACCGGGTAGAGCACGCCGGAGGCGTACAGCCAGGTCCGCATGATGAACGGCATGACCTGCTTCAGGTCCGTGATCTTCGAGCCGAGCCGGGCCATCACCATGGTCAGCCCCAGGTTGAAGATCGTCTGGAGCAGCAGCATGGGCACGAGGAGCAGCCAGCGCGGGGTGATCGGTTCACCCGTCAGCAGGACGATGGCGGCCAGCACGACCATGGACATGAGCAGCTGCTGGAGCTGGACCAGCGTGACGGTGACCGGCAGGGCGGCGCGGGGGAACTGCAGGGCCCGGATGAGGCCCAGGTTGCTGGTGATCGCGCTGGTGCCGTTCGAGACCGCGGTCTGGGTGAACATGAAGACGAACACGCCCGTGCACAGGTAGGCGATGAAGTTCGACATGTTCTTGTTCTGCGAGACGATCACGCCGAAGATCAGGTAGTAGACCGCCGCGTTGGTGAGCGGGGTCAGCACCTGCCAGAGCTGGCCGAGCTGTGTGTTGCTGAACGACGAGGCGACCTTCGCCCGCGAGTACGCGGTCATGAAGTGTCGGTACGCCCACAGCCGGCGGGCGTACTCGACCAGGCGCGGGCGTTCCCCGGCGACCCGCAGCCCGTACCGCTGGGCGAGCTGGGCCCGGGTCAGCCCGGATTCGGGGTCGGCCACCGCGGTGTTGGCCATGGTCAGGCGCTCCGATCTTTCGTGCCGATGGGGAGCAGGCAGATGTGTGTCGCGGCGTGAAAATCTAGCGCGGCCGGGCGGGGAGGGTGCCTCGCTGCTGCCGGAAAGGTAGTCCAAAACACGTCGGGACGCAACCGTACCGTCGTTGCGCTACATTGTCCCACGTGACGACCGAGAAGAGGCGTGCCCCGGCCGGCGCGGCGGTGCTGCGCGGGGAGATCACCAGTGCCATCCGCGCCGCCGTGATGCAGGAGTTGGCCGAGGTCGGCTACGGCCGCCTCTCCATCGAGGCGGTCGCCCGTCGGGCCGGGGTCAGCAAGACCGCGATCTACCGCCGCTGGCGCTCGAAACTCGATCTCGTGCTCGACATGGTCTCGGCGGCGGCGGGCCGCAACCTGCCGCTGCTGGACACCGGCAGCCTGCTCGGCGACCTGGAGATCCTGCTCCACGTGTTGTCCCGGGCGCTGCGGCACCGGCTGGCCTCGCAGATCATCCCGGACCTGCTGGCCGAGGCGGCCCGCAATCCGCAGATCGGCGAGAAGCTCCAGGCGGCGCTGGACGAGTACCAGCAGGCCGTGGGCCGGATCCTGATCGGCCGGGCGGTCGAGCGGGGTGAGCTCTCCGCGGACACCGACCGGCGGGCCGCCGTGGACCTCATCGTCGGCCCGGTCTACTGGCGCATGGCCATCTCGCGCGCGCCGCTGGAGACCGGGGAGGTGCCCCGGCTGGCCTCCGCGATCGTCGCGGCCCTCCGGGTAGCATGCGTGGGGCCTGTCCGCGGCGAGGTGGAAGTCTGACCCCGGTCCCGTCGCCGGCGTCCCGCCCGTCGATCATGAACAGCAGGACAAAACTGGTCGGACAATGGCCGCGACCGGGTCGTTTTCGCTGCAAACCGCTACCATCCCCCCGAAACGTCCACCACAAGAGCAACGTGTCGACAGGAGGAAGCCCCATGGTCGGGCCGCATCCAGAGTTCATTCCCCCAGCACGACCGATCATCGGTGAGGCCGAGATCGAGGCGGCTGTCCGGGTGCTGCGGAGCGGCCGGGTCGTGCAGGGCCCCGAGGTCGCGGCGTTCGAGGAGGAGTTCGGCGACCTGGTCGCCGGCCGGCACTGCGTGGCCGTCAACTCCGGCACCTCCGCGCTCCAGCTCACCCTGATGGCGCTCGGCCTCGGCCCGGGTGACGAGGTCATCGTGCCCTCGTTCTCCTTCGCCGCCAGCGCGAACGCGGTCCGGCTGGTCGGCGCCGAGCCGGTCTTCGTGGACATCGAGGCCGGCAGCTTCTGCGTCGACCCGGAGGCCGTCGCCGCCGCCGTCACGCCGCGCACCGTCGCCATCATGCCGGTGCACCTCTACGGTCACCCGGCGGCCATGGACCAGATCATGGCCATCGCGGAGCGGCACGGCCTCGCCGTCGTGGAGGACGCCGCCCAGGCCCACGGGGCCACCCTGCACGGCACCCCGGTCGGCGCCTTCGGCACCGCCGGCTGCTTCAGCTTCTACCCGACGAAGAACATGCACGCCCTGGAGGGCGGCATGGTCACCACCGCCGACGCCGAGCTGGCCCGCACGCTGCGGCTGCTGCGCAACCAGGGCATGGAGCAGCGGTACGCCAACGAGATCGTCGGCGCCAACATGCGGATGACCGACGTGGCGGCCGCGATCGGCCGGGTGCAGCTCACCCAGCTCGCCGAGTGGACCGAGCAGCGCCGGGCCAACGCCAAGTTCCTCGACTCGAAGATCACCGGGATGGTCACCCCGCCCGTGGCGGACGCCGCCAAGCACGTCTACCACCAGTACACCGTGCGGGTGCAGGGCAACCGGGACGCGGCCATGGCCCGCCTCACCGAGCTGGGCATCGGCAACGCGGTCTACTACCCGACCCCGATCCACCGCCTCAAGCCCTACCTCGACGCCGAGGGCAAGCCGGGCCCGTGGGACCTGCCGGAGACCGAGCGCGCCGCCGCCGAGGTCGTCTCGCTGCCGGTGCACCCGTCGCTGAGCCCGGCCGACCTGGAGCGGATCGCCGAGGGCGCGAACCTCGCCGGGGGTGCCCGATGAGTGGGGCCCGCAAGCTGCGCGCCGGCCTGATCGGCCTGGGCGCGATGGGGCGCAACCACGCCCGGGTGCTGTCCAACCTCGACGGCGTCGAGCTGGTCGCCGTGGTCGACCCGGCCGGCGACGTGACCGGCACGCTCCGCGCGCCGGTGGTCCCCACGCTGGGTGACCTGCTCGCCATGGGTGTCGACTACGCGGTCGTCGCCTGCCCGACCGCCCTGCACGAGCAGATCGGCCTGGAGTTGGCCGCCAACGGTGTCTGCGCGCTGATCGAGAAGCCGCTGGCCCAGTCCGTCGACGCCGCCACCAGGCTGGTGGAGGCGTTCGAGTCCGCCGGCCTGGTCGCCGGCGTCGGCCACATCGAGCGCTACAACCCGGCCCTGCAGAGCCTGCGGACCCGGCTGGAGGCCGGCGAGCTGGGCGAGGTCTTCCAGGTCGTCACCCGGCGCCAGGGCCCGTTCCCGCACCGCATCGCCGACGTCGGCGTGGTGATGGACCTGGCCACCCACGACATCGACCTGACCGCCTGGGTCACCGGCCGGGAATACACCTCGGTGTCGGCCCGCACGGTCTCCCGCAGCGGCCGCCTGCACGAGGACATGGTCGCCGTGGTCGGCCAGCTCTCCGACGGCACGATGGTCAACCACCTGGTCAACTGGCTGAGCCCGCTCAAGGAGCGGTCCACCGTGGTCACCGGCGACAAGGGCTGCTTCGTCGCCGACACGCTCACCGCCGACCTGACCTTCTACGCCAACGCCGCCATCGACACCGAGTGGGAGGCGCTGCGCGCGTTCCGCGGCGTGGCCGAGGGCGACATGGTGCGCTACGCGATCCCGAAGCGGGAGCCGCTGCTGGTGGAGCACGAGCGCTTCCGCGACGCCGTCGAGGGCAAGCAGAGCGACATCGTCACCCTGCGGCAGGGCCTGCGGACCGTGCAGGTCGCCGCCGGCCTGCTCGAGTCGGCCTCCGACGGCAAGACCATCATGGTCAGCCCGACCGGCCTGGCCGACACCGCCCGTTCCACCGAGAACGCGGTGGCCTGACCCGCCCGACCGGGCCGGATCGTCCGATCCGGCCCGGTCGCCGTCGGCCGGTCAGTCCTGCGCGACGCCCAGCATCGCGTCGAAGTGCGGCGCGTTGACCGACCAGTCCCAGGTGGCCAGCGCGTGGTCCGACGCCGCCGCGCCGGTGGCCCGCCAGACCTCCTCGTCCGCGGTCGTGGCACGGATGCGGGCGGCCGCCTCGGCCGGGGTGGCGACCACCCAGTCGGCCGGGAAGACGGTCCGCGCGCCGTGTGCCTGCCCGGCGAAGAAGGGCCAGTCACGGACCACGGGCACCGCCCCGCTGGCGGCACCCTCCACCACCGCACAATGGAAGCTCTCGCGGACGGAGCTGCTGAGCACGACGCCGATCTCGGTCAGCACCTTCGGCACGTCGTCGGTGTGACCGATGCGCCGCACCGCCCCGACCTGCTCCAGCTCGACCAGGTCCGCCTCCAGCGCCTCCGAGTAGTGGCGGGCCGCCCTGCTGAGGCCGGTGTCGAGCCCCTTGCCGACGAGGAACAGGCGGTAGCGCTCGTCCTCGGCGCGCAGCCGGCGCAGCACCTCGATCGCCCAGCGCGGGTCCTTGGCCACGACGCCGACCCCCACGAGGCCCAGGGTGAAGCGGGCCGCGGCGTCCTTGGGTTGCCGGTACGGCCGCAGGTGCAGCGCGTTGGTGAGCACGTGCGACCGGGGAGCGTCCGGGCCCGTGAGCCCGAGCGCCACCGTGGCGGCGAAGTCACGCAGATGCGTGGAGACAAAGACGACGTCGTCCACCCGGCTGAAGTCGATCACATGGGGCCACTGGCCGAACGCCTCGTAGCTGTGCAACCGGACGACGACGCGGGTGTCGCCGGGGTCGACCAGGGTTACCATCGCCGCGGTGCCGACGGCCCAGTCGACGAACACCGTGTCCGCCCAGTCGAGGTGCGGCCGGAGCCACCGCTCCACCTGCGTGCCGTAGTCCGTGCCGCCGAGCAGCGCCTCGGCCACGATCCGGGCGTTCTGGCGCACCAGCGGCCCGGCCACCGGGTCGTCGGCCAGGTGCAGGTAGCGCAGCTCCACCCCGGGGTGTCGCGCGTACCGCTCGCGGATCTCGTGCAGGAAGTGGGCGCTGCCGTTGACCAGCACCAACAGCCGCAGCGGCCGGTCGGTGGGCGGTGGGGCCGCCGGCACCGCCCGGCCGCGGGGCGCCAGCAGGGCGCGGCCCACGGCGCTGCGGCGCAGCGGCCCGAGGTAGCCGGCGGGGTCGTCGACCAGGGGCGACGTGAGCTGATCGAAGTGCAGGACCCGGTGCGACTGGGTGCGCAGGGCACGGTGCAGCCGCCGGGCGGCGGCGGTCCCGTCGCCCCGCGCGTACGCCTCGTCGGCCGCGACCAGCTCGGCCTCGACGGCCTCCCGGAGGTGCGCGGGCGTCCGGCCCTCGGCCAGCTCGTCGGTGGCCTCCTGGATGAGCAGGTCGGCACGGGTGGCCGGATCCACCGCGCCGGCCACCGCCACCAGGGCCGCGCGGGACTCGCCCGCCGGCCACCCGGCCCGGGTCATCCCGGAGCGCAGCCGGCGGGCCAGCGCCCCCCGCGCCCTGATCGGCAACAGCGGCGCGGAGGCCAGCCCGCGGATCAGGCGCGCCGCCGCGCGGTGCCGGACCACCCGGGGAGCCGTGACCCGGCGGAAGGCGCTGTCCACCAGCTTGTTGCCCATCAGGACAGGTCTTCTCGGAGCATGGGACGTTCTCCCGGGGGCTGTGCGGAACCCGTCGACCCGCGCGGGCCGACTGAGCACGATCGACAGCGTGCATGTTAACGTGGCGTCGTCTGGACGTACGACGAGGAAGGTTCGGGTGCCGGCAACTTCTGAGCGGGACGTCGTCGTCATCACGCCGTGGTTTCCGACCCGGGAACTCCCCTTCCGGGGGTCGTTCGTGCAGGCGATGGTCGATGCCACCGCACCCGGGTGCGACCGGATGACGGTCTACCACTGCGACGCGTGGGTCGCCGCGCTCGACGCCGCGGCCGAGCGCCGGGTCCGTGAGGCCCACCACGCGCTCCTCGCCCGCTCGCTGCACCGCACACCGACCGTCGGCGGCGCCGACCTGGTCTTCCTTCCGGTGCCCGTGCCGCGTGGCCTGGGCCACGCCGAGATCGCCGAACGGCACGACGAGGCGCTCCGCGCCGCGCTCGGCGGCCGACCGATCGAGGCGCCCGTCGTGCACGCCCACGTCGGCCTGCCCAGCGGTTGGGCGGCCGTCCGCAACGCCGGACCCGACACCAGGGTCTTCGTCACCGAGCACGCGAGCTTCCTGGACAAGGTGCTCGAAACCCCACGCGGCCGGGAGATGTACGACGAGGTGCTGCACCGGTGCGCCGGTTTCCTCGCCGTCGGCGACGGGGTGCGGCGCCCGCTGGTCGAGGCGTTCCCGCACCACGCGGAGCGGATCGGCGCGATCTCCAACCCGATCTCCTTCGACCAGTCCCGGCCCGAGCCGATCACCGAGCTTCGGCGCTGGCTCTTCGTCGGCGCGCTCTCCGAGCTGAAGGGCGTGCCGCTGCTGCTCGAGGCGTTCGCCCGGTGCCGGTCGCAGGATCCCTCCCTGACTCTCACCCTGGTCGGGGAGGGCACGCTGCTGGCGAGCCTGACCGCGCGGGCGGCGGAGCTGGGTGTGGCGGACGCGGTCACCTTCACCGGTGCGGTCCCACCCCACGAGGCGCTGCGTCTGATGCGCGAGCACGACCTGCTGGTGCACCCGAGCCGCAAGGAGACCTTCGGCGTGGCGGTGCTCGAAGGGATCGCGGCGGGCCTTCCCGTCCTGGTCACCCGCTGCGGCGGTCCCGAGCGGACCCTCGCCGGCATCGAGGAAGCCGCCGGCGTGATGATCGACGTGACGGACGACCCGGACACGATCGTCGCCGGCTACCAGCAGCTGAGGTCCCGCTTCCCGGCCGGCTTGGACCCGGCGCTCGTCCGCAAGGTGCTGTCCGCCCGCTACGGATACGCCGCGGTCGCCGACACGCACCACCGCCTGTGGTTCTCCGACGAGGCCGCTCCGTCGGCCTGACGTCGGGAGCCGGAGCTGATGGAGTGACATGCACGTCCTTTTCCTGTCGGTCGGCGCCGTCCGACGGCGCGCGGTAGTGGCGGAGTCCGCCCAGGTCGTCGCCGACGGCGGCACGGCCACCGTGGTGGTCGACCGGATGGCGCCCTGGAGCCGCGAGACCTTCGCGGCCGGTGTCCGGGTCGTCGAGCTGGCCGCCCTGCAGCGGCGCATGCCGGCGCAGCGGATCGAGCAGGCGGTGCTGTTCAAGGCGCCCCGCAAGATCCTGCGA
This sequence comes from Micromonospora sp. AMSO31t, assembly GCF_008868175.1. Classification (GTDB taxonomy): domain Bacteria; phylum Actinomycetota; class Actinomycetes; order Mycobacteriales; family Micromonosporaceae; genus Micromonospora. The sequence goes on along the minus strand of NZ_WBKT01000059.1, from coordinate 20,123 downwards.
ACGGTCGGGCGAGGCCCGCTGCGTGGCGTCTCGAAGCGGGCCGAGCGTGCCTACCAGACGCGGTTCGCCGACCGTGCCCACCGGGCGTTCCTCCGGCTGCGAGGCGACACCCGGGCGAAGTTGATCGCTCGGGTCGGCGCGCAGCCGCGGGCGGATGTGCTTGTCGTCACTGATCCGGTCGCCATGCCGTACGCGGCGCGCCTGATCGGCGGTTCTGCCGCCCCGGCGATTCCGAGAGTGTGCTTCAGCTACGACTACGCTGGTCTCACGCCCGAAGGTCAATACCGGCCAGATCCGGACTTCGTCCAGGGGGACAACCAATGAACCGGTCGCGGACGCCGCGCCGACCTCGCATTCTCTACCTGTCGTTCTACTTCCCGCCGTCGCGTGCCAGCGGCGTGTACCGGGCCCGTGCCACCGCGAACTACCTCGCGGCGAACGGGTGGGAGGTGACCGCCTTCGCGTCGCCGCTGAGCTTCCTGCACAGGGTGATCGGCTCGGTGGACGAGCAGCTGGCCGAGACGGTCGATCCGGCCATCCGGGTGGAGCGTCCCCGCATCAGTCACTTCGCCTGGGAGCGGGACCTGCGGGCGTACGGGCGGTTTCGTGGGTTGTCGCCGATCCTGGCCCGCAACCTCTACAACTTCGGGTTGAAGAAGTTCTTCCCCGAGCACTACCTGTCCTGGGCGGTCGCCTCGGTGCGCAAGGCCCTGCGCATGCACGCCCGGCGACGGTTCGACGTGGTGCTGGCGACCGGCAACCCGTTCGCCTCGTTCGCCGCCGCCTGGCTGATCCACAAGGCGACCGGTGTGCCGTTCGTCGTCGACTACCGGGACGCCTGGACGCTGAACATGTTCACCGAGGAGCCGGGCTACGAGCCGGGCCACCCCGCCTGGAAGTGGGAGCGGCGCATCCTGCGCGACGCCGCCGCGTCGGTCTTCGTCAACCAGCCGCTGCGCGCCTGGTACGCCGAGCGCTACCCGGACTCCGCCGACCGGATGATGGTGGTGCCGAACGGCTGGGATCCGGATCTGCTCACCCAGTTGGAGGAGGCGGAGCCGGCGACCACCGCCGATCGCACCCGCCCCCTGCGCTTCACCTTCCTGGGCACGATGAACGCCACCCAGCCGGTGGAGCAGCTCGCCGACGCGTTCCAGCTGGCCCGGCGCCATCCCGACCTGGCCGACGCGGAACTCAACATCCACGGGCACCTGGGCTACTTCAAGCAGAGCAAGGGCGAGCTGATCGACCGGCTCGGGCTGACCCAGGGCGAGGGCGGCCACTCGCTGCCGGACACCGGTATCCACTACCGCGGTCCGGTCTCGAAGACCGAGGTGGGCAGGGTCTACCAGGAGAGCGACGTCCTGGTCTTCCTCGCGGGCGGCGCCCGCTACGTGACGTCCGGCAAGATCTTCGAGTACATGGCCAGCGGCCATCCCATCGTCTCCGTGCACGCCCCCGGCATCGCCGCGCAGGACGTCCTTGCCGGCTATCCCCTCTGGTTCAACCCGGAAAGTCTGGACGTCAACGACATCGCCGAGGCGATGATCGCCGCCGGCAAGGCCGCGCGGGACATGTCACCCGAGCAACGGGCCCAGGCGCGCGCCCACGCCGCGACGTTCACCCGCGAGGCGGTGACCGCGCCGCTGGAGGCCCGGCTGCGGAGCATGGTCAGGCAGAAGATCGCCGCGGGGAGGATCGGATCGTGACGTTCGTCGAGGAACACGGGGCGCCGGCCGTGGAGCCGGGTACGGTCCGGAAGCCGAGGGTCCTGCTGCTGGCGTTCAACCGGAAGCCGCACGAGAAGGTCGTGGCGCTGGCCGAGCGCCTGCTCGACGAGGGCGCCCGCGTCGACGTGGTGGTGCTCACCGACAAGAACTGGACGGAGCTGGCCGACCGCCCGGACCTGCGTTTCTTCGCGCTCGGCCCGGCGGAGCAGCGGCATCCGGTGATGCGTGCGGAGCGCCTCGTCGTGACCAGCGGGCCGCGACGGGTGCTGAGTGGGCTGGGCCGGCTCTCCGGCGAGGGCGCGGTGGCCCGCCCGATCGAGGGCCTCAGCCGGGGGCAGCAGCGGGTGAGCAAGGCCTTCCACAAGCGGGTCTTCATGAAGGTCTACCAGAACTTCCGGCCGCTGGTGCTGGCCCGGCTGTTCGACCGGCGGCTTCCCGAGATCGACCTCCAGGGCGATCCCGCGGACCTCATCGTGGCCTCCGACGCGCTGTCGATCACGCTCGGGTGGCGGCTCGCCCGCCGTTTCCCGCACGCCGTCGCCACCACCTCGCTGGTCCCGCCGTCGATGGCCGAGATCGTCGCCCGCTCCTAACCGGCTGCGCGGTCCTCCGGGTGGCCGGTGGCCACCCGGAGGACCGGGCTCAGCGGACCTGTTCGGCGAGGACCCGCACGACGTTCTGGGCGGCTCGACCGTCACCGTACGGGTTGCCCCGGCCGGCGGCCGGGCGGCCGCGGGTGGCCAGCTCGACCCAGGCGGAGCGACCGAGCGCGGCCGGATCCGGCACGAGCCGGTTCCAGTCGTCGGCCAGCGTCTCCACCCATTCCGTCTCCGGCCGCAGCGTGGTGCACGGCCGGTCCAGCAGGTAGGCCTCCTTCTGCAACCCGCCGGAGTCGGTGACCACGCCGACGGAGCCGAGCACCGCGGCGACCATCCCGGCGTAGGGCAGCGGCCGGCCCACGTGCAGCGCCCCGCCACCCAGCTTGATGCCATGCTCCTCGGCCCGGGCCAGCAGCCGGGGGTGCGCCAGCAGGGCGACCGGCACGGGCAGTTCGGCGAGCGCGGACACCAGGGCGCCGAGCCGCCGCGGGTCGTCGGTGTTCTCCGCCCGGTGCAGCGTCGCCAGCAGGTACGGCGCGTCCGGGTCGATGCCCTCCGGCAGTTCCGGGCGGGGCTGGCCGCCGGCGCGCACGGTGTCGCGCACCCGGAGGCAGACGTCGACCATCACGTCGCCGACCAGCACGGTGCGCTCCGCCAGCCCCTCCGTGGCCAGGTGGCGCACGGCCTCCTCGGTCGGCGCGAGGAGCAGGTCGGCGCAGTGGTCGGTGAGCACCCGGTTGTGCTCCTCGGGCATCCGCCGGTTGAACGAGCGCAGCCCGGCCTCGAGGTGCGCGACCGGCAGGTGCATCTTGACCGCGGAGAGCGCACCGGCCAGCGTCGAGTTGGTGTCGCCGTAGACCAGCACCCAGTCCGGCCGCTCGGCGGCCAGCACCGGGTCGAGGGCGGACAGGGTCCGGCCGGTCTGCACGCCGTGGCTGCCGGAGCCGATGCCCAGGTGGACGTCCGGGTCGGGGATGCCCAGGCCCGAGAAGAAGACGTCGGAGAGGTCCGCGTCGTAGTGCTGCCCGGTGTGCACGATCACGTGCTCGTGGTCAGTGGCGGCGAACGCCGCGGCGATCGGCGCGAGCTTGACCAGCTGTGGCCGGGCTCCGACGATGCTGACGACCTTCATGTGGCTGATTCCTCCGATTGTCCTGTCCGCGGTCGGCCTGGGTGTCCGTCTCGTCGGATTTGAGGGCGACCCAGGCTAACATCGCCCCGGCGGCCGGGCCTGCGCCGACGGGCGTGGGGCAGCCGGGACGGCCGGCGTCACCGCGCTGATCACGTCCCCCGGCGCCGGGTGAGGTCGCCTAGAGTGTGCCTCGGCCATGAACGGTGGCGGCTCAGCCTGGGAACAAGGGAGTCTACGTGAACGAAGCACCCCGCGACGATCCGGCCGACAGCGGTGGGAGCGTCGCCGTGGCCGTTGATCCGGCGCCCGGGGCGGCTGAGCCGACGTCGAGTCCGACGGTGCGGTGGCGCTACTGGCCCGTGGTCGCCATGGCGGTCACCGGTGTCGCGCTGTACGGCTTCTGGCACCTGAGCAGGCATCTGCCACCGATCGGCTACGGCTACTTCGCCCGCCCCCCGATCTACGGCATCTTCAACCCGACCTGGGGCCGGCTCACGCTCACCGTCCTCCCGGCCGCGGTGCTGCTGGCCGGGGTCGGCTGGACGGTCATCTCCTGGCGGCGGGTGCCGTCCTGGCTGGCCCTCACGCTCGTGGTGCTCGCCGGAGCGGTCACCGCCACCACGGTCAACCTGGTCCGCGGCGACGTCGGCGACCTGACCCGGGGCGTCGACACCGGTCCGAAGTCGTCCTACTACACATCCGACCTGCACCTCGTCTACGAGTTCGGGTTGCGGGGGTTCGTCGAGCGGCACGCCGAGATCACCGACCGGTTCCACTCGTACAGCTCGCGGACCCACCCGGCGGGCGTGTTCGTCTTCCTCTACCTGCTGTTCCGGGTCCTCGGCGCGTCGCACGAGCTCCGGATCGCCGCGGTCATCGCCGTCGTCGCCCTCACCTCCGCGGTCTCCGCCTGGCTGATCGGCCGGACCCTGGGTGGCGAGCGGGCCGGCCGGATGGGCGCGGTGCTGTTCGCCGCGGCCCCCGGGCCGCTGATGCTCGCCTACAGCAACCTCGACACCGTGTACGCCGTGCCGATGTCGCTGAGCGCGGCGCTGTTCGTGCTGGCCGCCCAGCGGCGGTCGGTGCGGGTGGCCGCGATCGCGGGGGCGGTGCTCGGCGTCGGCACCCTGATGACCTTCGCCACCTCGTTCATCGTGCTCGCCGCCACCATCGCCCTGGTGGTCCAGGTGGGCTGGCGCGCCGCCGCCCGGTTGCTGGCCGCCGCGGCGGGCGGTGGGGTGGCGGTGCTGCTGCTGGCCTGGCTGACGCTCGGGTTCGACATCCTCGCCTCCTACCAGGCGTCGCCCTCGTCGTCCTCCAACAACTACCGCTGGTACTGGCTCGCGGGGAACCCGGCGGCCCTGCTGATGTACGCCGGGCTTCCCCTGGCCGTCCTCGGGATCTACGCGCTGTTCCGTCGGGTGCCCGGCGCCGGACGGCCGCTGCTGGTGACCGTGCTCGTGGTGGGCCTGCTCGTCTGGGCGGCCCTGCCGCCCGAGGTGACCAAGCTGCGCCAGGGCGAGATCGAGCGGACCTGGGCCTTCCTCTACCCGCTGCTCGCCGGCTGCGCGGGGCTGGTGGTGGATCGGTGGACCGCCGGGTTCGACAGGCGTTGGCTGCGCGGCGCGGTCGTCGCCGCGCTGGTGCTCCTGTCGGTCGGTCAGGCGGTCCTGTTCCAGGGGCTCTACGACAACTTCTTCTGATCCGGCGGCGCCGGCCGGGGTCTGACGCGGAAGCGGACGGACACCGGCCGGTTTCCGGGTGGACGGGGCGGGTCGACCCGGGTTTCGTAGACTCTTGCGCCATGACCACGTCCGGGCCCGAGGCCCGAACCCACGACGCCGCTCCCGCCGACGCCGACGCCGCCCAGGCGCCGGTGGATCCTGCCGACAGCCGGAGCGGGGAGCAGCCGGCCGGGGTGCCGGAGGGCGCCGCGCCGGCCCGGTGGCGGCGGGTTCCCGTCGACCTCGTGGTCGCTGCGGTGTTCCTGGCCGGCGGCCTCTGGGTGACGGTGCGCGGCTGGTTGGACGTCGACGGCCGGCTCCTCGGCACGCGCCCGGACGACCAGGGCTTCAACGAGTGGATGCTGGCGTACGCGGCCCACGCGGTCCGTCACCTGGAGAACCCGTTCTTCACGACGTTGCAGAACGCGCCCGACGGCGTGAATCTGATGACCAACGTCGGCATGCAGCTCCCGGGGCTGGTGCTCGCGCCGGTGACCCTGCTCTTCGGCGCCTCCTTCTCCTACCTGCTCCTCATCACGCTCAACCTGGCCGGCACCGGCTACGCCTGGTACCAGGTGCTGTCCCGGCACGTCGTGCGCTCCCGTGCCGCCGCCTTCGCCGCAGGCTTGTTCTGCGCCTTCGCGCCGGCGCTGGTGTCGCACAGCAACGGACATCCGCACATCACCGCGCAGTGGCTGGTGCCGTTCATCGGGTGGCGGGTGCTCGTGCTCGCCCGGCACGGCCGCATGCTGCGGGACGGCCTGCTCCTCGGTGTGCTGATCGCCGCCCAGTTCTTCGTCAGCCTGGAGATCCTCTTCCTGCTCGCGCTGTGCTGCCTGATGGTCGTCCTCGCCCACCTCGTCGTCGAGCCACGGGTGGCGCTGCGCCGGGCCGGCCGGCTGGCCGGCGGCCTCGCGGTCGCCGGGTCCGTCGTCGCGGTCGTGGCCGCCTACCCGCTGTGGATGCAGTTCAGCGGGCCCCAGCACCGGGTGGGTCATCCCGGCGCGGCCGACGTCTACGCGCTCAAGCTCGGCTCCTACGTCCGCTACGCGACCGAGTCGATCGCCGGCAGCCCGACCAGCGCCGGCGGCTGGGGGCCGAACACCACCGAGCAGGCCAGTTTCTACGGCTGGTCGTTGCTGGTGGTCGCGCTCGCCGCGGCGTGGTGGCTCCGCCGGGAGGTCACGGTCCGGGTGCTCGCCCTGGTCGCCGTGGTCTGCGCGCTGCTGTCCATCGGCACCACCTGGACGTGGGGAACCGAGCGCACCTCGATCCCGGCGCCGTTCGCGCTCGTGGAGCACCTGCCCGTCTTCGACTCGGTGGTGGTGGCCCGCTTCGCGCTGATCACCACGGGCGCGATCGGCGTGCTGCTCGCCCTCGCCGGGGACCGCCTCGTCGCGCGGAGCAGGTCCGGACGGCCGGCCGACCGGCTGCTCGTCCGCCTGGCCGGCGTGGCGGCGCTGGCCGCGCTGCTGCCGATCCTGCCCACCCCGCTGGCGGCCCAGGGGCGGCCAGCGGTGCCGCACTTCGTCACCGGAGGCGCGTGGCGCGATCATGTCGCCCCCGGCCGCACCCTGGTGCCGGTCCCGGTGGCCAACATGACCTCGGTCTACTGGAGTTCGGCGGCGCTGGCGGGGTTCGCGGTCCCGCAGGGTTACTTCCTCGGTCCGGTCTCGAAGACGGACGCGACCGGCCGCTGGGGGGTCGAGCCGCAGCCGACCGCGAAGCTGCTCACCGAGGTGGCGGCGGGCCGGCGGTCCGCCGCGGTCACCCCGGCCGAGGTGGCCCAGGCCCGCGCCGACGCGCGGTACTGGCGGGCGGACGCGGTGGCGCTGCCGCGTCACCGCCGGCAGGCCGAGCTCCGGACGGTGCTCGACGCGCTGTACGGCCCGGGTCAGCGGGTGGACGACGTCTGGCTCTGGGACGTGCGCCCGTTCAGCCGCTGAGCGGTCACGGCGACCGGTTCCAGATGATCAGGACGTATCCGCCGAAGTAGGCGGAGAGGATGGTCAGGGTCGCCAGGACGGCAACCGCGCGCGCCCAGCCGGCACGGGCCAGCGCGACCGCGACCGGCAACAGGAGCGGGAAGGCGGGAAGCAGGAAGCGGGCCTTGGCGTGGTAGTAGCCGGCGGCGCCGAGCGTGGTGAGCAGCACCAGTCCGCTGTACAGCAGGAGCTGCCACGGCTGCCGGTCGAGCAGGCTGATCACGAACAACGTCACGGCCGTCAGCACCACGAGGGTCACCACGTACATCGCCAGCGCGGACGGGTGCGCGAGCACCCGCTGCGCCACCCGTACCGTGTCGACGCCCAGGTCGAAGGTGGTGCCCCAGCCGGCGTCCTGGATGTGGAACCACCCGTCCGGCCGGCCGGTGCGCCAGCCGACCCAGGCCAGGTAGCCGACCCAGCCGGCCGGGGCGAGCAGCAGCGCCGCCCAGGGACGCCAGCCGTCCCGGCGCCGCAGAACCGCGATCAACGCGGCGAGGCACACCGCCGCGACCAGTGCCGAGCCGGTCGGCCGGGTGAGGCCCGCGCACAGGCAGAGCAGCCCCGCGGCGACCCAGTTGGCGCGGAGCAGCGCGTAGAGGGACCACGCCGCGAAGGCGGTGAAGATGCCCTCGCTGTAGCTCATCGACTGGACGATGCTGTGCGGCAGCGCGCCCCAGAGCACGGCGAGCAGGATGCCGACCCGCCGGTCGTACACGTGTTCGCCCACGGCGAACAGGCCCCACGCGGCGGCCAGCGCCCCGACCGCGGCGACGGCCAGGGCCGTGTTGCGTGACCCGAGCGGGGTCAGCGGTTCGAGCGCCCCGACCAGGTGGGGATAGAGCGGGAAGAACGCCATGTCGCTATGGATGCGTGCGAACCCGTCGTAGCCGTGCTGGGCGATGCCGAGGTACCACCGGCCGTCGGACTCGGTGAGGAGGCTGCCCGGCCGCTCACCGGCGTTGCGGGCCCAGACGTAGAGGGTGAGCAGCCCGACCAGTCGGACGAGGACGTAACCGGCGAGCGCGGGAAGGGCGGACCGGAAGGCGGCCACCAGCCGGGTCGAGGGGGCGGGGCGGGCGGCCCGGTCCGCGGTCGCCGGCCGCACCGGCGGGTGCTCCTCGCTCGTCAGCAGGGTCATGTCCGAGTCCTGTCCGCGTGGTGTCCGGCGTGCCATGACCGGCCTGGCTTCGGGGGCTGACCTGTGGTGACGAGGGTCCGGTCACGATCAGGAGCCGCGTGCAGGGTAGCAATGGCCGCGACGCGCCCCGGAACACCCAGTGGCGACGACTTCCGGCGGCCCGGTTGTCGTAGACTCGCTCGGGTCCGCGGGTGCGGTGCTTGTTGACACGGAGACGGACGGGCATGGGTTCTGACGGCACGATCGCGGCGGCGGGCCTGCGGGCGGGCGACCCGCGGCGGGGCAGCTTCATGATCCACCCCGCGCCGCGGCCCGGGAAGGCGGCAGGACGGTGACCCAGCCGGACGTGACCGTCGTCGTCGCCGTCTACAACACCATGCCGGATCTGACCACCTGCCTCCAGTCCCTGCTCGACCAGACGATCGGGCACGACCGGCTCGAGATCGTGGCGGTGGACGACGGTTCGACCGACGGCAGCGGGGCCGAGCTGGACCGGTTCGCCGCGGCCCACCCCGACGTGATCAAGGTCCGCCACCAGGAGAACTCCGGCGGGCCCGCGGTGCCCAGCAACCGGGCACTCGAGCTGGCCACCGGACGGTACGTGTTCTTCATCGGCGCCGACGACCACCTCGGCCCGGAGGCGCTGGAACGGATGGTGACGGCCGCCGACCGGTGGGGCTCGGACGTGGTGCTCGGCCGCATGGTGGGTGTCAACAAGCGGTACGTGCACCAGGAGATCTTCGACCAGACCAGGTCCGACGTCGACCTGTTCACCTCGGCGCTGCCGTTCGCCCTGTCCAACACCAAGCTCTTCCGGCGCGAGCTGGTGGAGCGGCACCGGCTGCGGTTCCCGGAGGACATGGCGGTCGGCAGCGATCAGCCGTTCACCATCGAGGCGTGCCTGCGCGCCGGCCGCATCTCCGTGCTCGCCGACTACGACTACTACTACGCCGTCAAGCGGCTCAACGCCGGCAACATCACCTACCGTAGCGATCAGCTGGCCCGCCTGGACTGCGTCGAGCGCATCGTCCGGTTCGTCACGGGGCTGATCGAGCCGGGGGAGCGGCGCGACGCCGTGCTCCGGCGACACTTCGCGTGGGAGGTCGCCAAGCTGCTGCGGTCCGACTACCTCCAGCTCGACCACGACACCCAGGAGCAGATCCGCGGCCGCGTCGGCAAGCTCGTCCGCGAGCACCTCACCGATCGCATCCGCGGCCAGCTCAACATCTCGGCGCGGGTGCGGCTCGGCACGGCGGCGTACGGGCGGCGGGCCGACCTCCTCGCGATCCTCGGGCAGGACGCGAAGGACGGGTTGCCACCCACGGTGGTCAAAGATCAGCACTGGTACGCGGCCTACCCGGGTTTCGGCGACCCGGAGTCCGGCGTCCGCGACGAGTGGTTCGAGCTGGACACCGCCGCGACGCAGTGGCTCGCCAGGCTGGACGCGGTATCGGTACGCTGGGTCACCGGAGCCGACGGCGAACGGGGGGTCCAGGTCTTCGCCCGGAGCCCTCGCTCCGACCTCGCCGAGCTGGTCGGCGGTGACCTCGCCCTGTTCGTGGGGAAGGTGACGGCCGTCGTGCGGCCGTTGCCGTCGGATCCGATGGGAACGACCGTGGACGCCACGTTCCGGGTCCGGGACCTGGTGGCCGACCTGGGCCCGGCCGGGGGCAGCCGGACGGTCCGCGCCCGGGTGGCCGACGGCCGCGCCACTCCGCTACGGGGCCTGCGGCCGTCGCCCGTGCAGCGGGTGCTGCACCGCGACGGCGGCCGGTTCCACCTCATCACCGTCACCAACAACCACAGAGGTCAATTGGCGTTCACCGTCTCTCCGGTGACGCTGCGCCGCGTCGTGGCCCGCCTTCGCCGCCGGCTTCCGCTAGGAGGAAAGTAGTTTCATGAACATCTGCGTCGTCGCGCTCGGCAAGATCGGTCTGCCGCTCGCCGTGCAGTTCGCCTCGAAGGGGCACCGCGTGATCGGTGCCGACGTCTCGGAGCGGGTCGTCCAGCTGGTCAACGACGGTGCCGTGCCGTTCCCCGGCGAGGCCGACCTGGACGTCAAGCTGAAGGAGACGGTCGCCGCGGGGCTCCTGTCGGCCACCACCGACACGGCCGCCGCGGTCGCCGAGTCCGAGGCCGTCGTCGTGGTCGTGCCGCTCTTCGTCGACGCCGAGGGCGTGCCGGACTTCGGCTGGATGGACGACGCCACCCGGGCCATCGCCCGCGGGCTGAAGCCCGGCACCCTGGTCAGCTACGAGACCACCCTGCCGGTCGGCACCACCCGCAACCGCTGGGCCCCGATGCTGGAGGAGGGCTCCGGCCTCACCGCCGGCCAGGACTTCCACCTGGTGTTCAGCCCGGAGCGGGTGCTCACCGGCCGGGTCTTCGCCGACCTGCGCCGCTACCCCAAGCTGGTCGGCGGCGTCGACGAGGCGTCGGCCGAGCACGGCGTGCGGTTCTACGAGGCGGTGCTGGACTTCGACGAGCGGGCCGACCTCGACCGCCCGAACGGCGTCTGGGACCTCGGCTCGGCCGAGGCCTCCGAGCTGGCCAAGCTCGCCGAGACGACCTACCGCGACGTCAACATCGGCCTGGCGAACCAGTTCGCCCGCTTCGCCGACACGGTGGGCGTCGACGTCACCAAGGTCATCGAGGCTTGCAACACCCAGCCGTACAGCCACATCCACTCGCCGGGCATCGCCGTCGGTGGCCACTGCATCCCGATCTACCCGCGGATGTACCTGTGGAACGACCCGGCGGCCACCGTGGTCCGCTCGGCCCGCGAGGCCAACGCCGCCATGCCGGAGTACGCCGTCGACCTGCTCGCCGCCGCGTACGGGGACCTGACCGGGGTGGGCGTGCTGGTGCTCGGCGCCGCCTACCGGGGCGGCGTCAAGGAGACCGCCTTCTCCGGCGTCTTCCCGACCGTCGAGGCGCTGCGCGCGCGGGGCGCCGTCCCGTACGTCGCCGACCCGATGTACACCAACGAGGAGCTGGCCGCGCACGGCCTCCCCGGCTACGAGGGCGAGCCGGTCGGCGCGGCGGTCATCCAGGCCGACCACGCCGAGTACCGCAACCTCACCCCGGCCGACCTGCCGGGCGTGACGGTGCTGGTCGACGGTCGCCGGGTCACCGACCCGGCGCGCTGGACCGGCGTCCGCCGGGTGGTCATCGGCGGCTGATCCTCCCGCAGCGTTCCGGGCCCCGGCCGTGTGACGGCCGGGGCCCGCTCGCGTCCCGCCACCCCCGCCGCGTGCTCAGCCCTGGTGCGGCGGGTTGTCGACGTCCCGGGAGATGACCTCGCCCTTCTCGTCCACCCAGCCCTTCGGCCGGGCCGGGTTGCCGGCCACCAGCTGGTACGGCTTGACGTCCCGGGTGACCACCGAGCCGGCGGCGATCATCGCGTACTCGCCCACCTCGATGCCGCAGACCAGGGTGGCGTTGGCGCCGATCGAGGCGCCCCGGCGGACCATGGTCGGGGTGATGGTCCAGTCCGGGTTCTGGGCGCGCGGGCGGAAGTCGTTGGTGAACACCGCGCAGGGGCCGACGAAGACCTCGTCCTCGATGGTCACGCCCTGGTAGACCGAGACGTTGTTCTGGATCTTCACCCGGTCGCCGACGCTGACCTGCGCGTCCACGTACACGTTGCGGCCGATCACGCAGCCGGCGCCCACGTGCGCGGTCGACCGGATGTGGGCCAGGTGCCAGACCTTGGTGCCGTCGCCGACCCGGGCGCCGTCCTCCACGTCGGCCGTCGGGTGGACGAACACGGAGGCGGGCCGGTCGTTGCTGTCAGTCATGTCAACTCGCATCGTGGCAGGGCGCGTCGTCGCGCCGTCGGTGCCGGACGGCCGCGCCGGCTGACCACCGCGCGCCCGGCCGGGCCAGGGCCACCCGGCCGCGCCGGGCTCCCGGAGCCGGCGGGCGGGCACGTCGCAGCATAGCGAGCCGTCACGCCACCAGTTCGGCCACCGCGTCGGCGGCGGGCCGGTCGGCGGGCAGGGGATGCGCGGCCACCACCGCGTCCACCGGCAGCGCCGCGTAGAGGTGCGGGAAGCGCGCGCCGCCCCGGGACACCTCCCAGCGCAGCGCGTCGCCGAGGCGCGCCTCGTCCACCGCCAGGACGGTGAGGCCGGTGACCCCGGCGAAGACCCGGCGGGCGGTCTCCACCACCTGGTCCGCCGCGGACAGGTGGATGTAGCCGTCCTGCCGGTCCATCGCGGTGCCGGTGAACCGCCCGGCCGCCCGCGCCTGCTCCCACTCGGTGTCGGCCAGAATCTTGTAGATCACCACAGCAGCCTAGAAGCCCACCGGGCCTCCCGTCCCGCCGCGTCGTCTGCCACCATTCGCAGGGCAGCACGTCGAGCGGATGGAGGCACGGGTGCGGATCCTCCTGGTCGAGGACGATCGTCGGGTCGCCGCGGCCCTGTCGTCGGCGCTCACCCGGCGCGGCTACGAGGTGGAGCACGCCGCCACCGTCGGGGCCGCGCTCTCCGCCGCCCCCTGCGACCTGGTGCTGCTCGACCTGACCCTGCCCGACGGGGACGGCACCGACCTGTGCCGGGAGCTGCGCCGGCGCAGCAGCCAGCTCGGCATCATCGCGGTGACCGCCCGGGGTGAGGAACGCGACCGGGTGCTCGGGCTGCGGCTGGGCGCCGACGACTACGTGGTCAAGCCGTTCTCGATGGTGGAGCTGCAGGCGCGGATCGAGGCGGTGCTGCGCCGAGCCGCGCACACCGCGCCGGAGCGCAGTCTCATCGAGGCCGGCGCCGTGCGCATCGACGTGGGCGGCCGGACCGTCACCGTGGCCGGCCGGCCCGTGGCACTCACCCGCAAGGAGTTCGACATCCTGCTCTCCCTGGCCCGCCAGCCCGGGGCCGCCGTGCCGCGGGACCGGATCCTGCTCGACGTCTGGGGCACGACCTGGGCCGACCGGCACACCGTGGAGGTGCACGTCGGCTCGCTGCGCGGCAAGCTCGGCGACCCGACGCTGGTGGAGACCGTCCGCGGGGTCGGCTACCGGCTCCGCGGCGAGTGAGGAGGCCGCCGTGCGCCGCCGGCTGGTGATCAGCTACCTGCTGCTGATGGTGCTGGTGCTGCTCGCCCTGGAGACCCCGCTGGCGGCCACCCTGGCCACCCGGGAGACCGACCGGGTGCGCGCCGACCGGCTCGCCGACGCCACCCGGTTCGCGTCGCTGGCCGGCCCGGCGCTGCGCGGCGGCACCCCCGGCCCGCTGGACGCGGAACTCGCCGCCTACGACCACCTCTACGGCATCGGGGCGGCCGTGGTGGACCGCGATCGCCGGACCGTGGTCGCCTCCACGCGCTGGCAGTTCGGCACGGGCACCGACCTCGCCCTGGACACCGCGCTGGCCGGGCAGCAGTTCAGCCGGCCGGAGGCGGTCCGCCCCTGGGTGAGCGGACCGCTGGTGGTGGCCGTCCCGATCAACGACGGCGGCGAGGTGCTCGGCGCCGTGGTCACCACCACCCCGGCGGCCAAGGTGCGCCGCACCGTCACCGCCTGGTGGCTGCTGCTCGCCGGCATCGGCCTGCTCGCGGTGCTGGCCTGCATCTCCACCGCGTTCGGGCTGGCCGGCTGGGTGCTGCGCCCGGTCACCGAGCTGGACGCGGTCACCCACGAGATCGCCGAGGGGCACCGGCGGGCCCGGGTCCGCCCCCGCCTCGGCCCACCCGAGCTGCGCCGGCTGGCGACCAGCTTCAACGACATGGCCGACGCGGTCTCCGACGTGATGGACCGGCAGCGGGCGTTCGTCGCGCACGCCAGCCACCAGCTGCGCAACCCGCTGACCGCGCTGCGGCTGCGGGTGGAGGAGCTGGGGCCGAGCCTCACCGACCCCGACGGCCGGGCCGAGCACCGGCTGGCCCTGGAGGAGACCGACCGCCTGGCCACCGTGCTCGACGCGCTGCTCACCCTGGCCCGCGCCGAGCGGGAGGAGAACCAGCGGGTCACCGTGGACGCCGCCGGGATCGCCGCCTCCCGGGTGGCGGCCTGGCTGCCGCTCGCCCGGCACCGGTCGGTCACCCTCGCGCTCCACGGGACCGGCACGCCCGCGTACGCCCGGACCGTGCCGACCGCCGTCGACCAGGCGCTCGACGCGCTGATCGACAACGCGGTCAAGTTCAGCGGCGCCGGGGGAGCGGTCACGGTGTCCGTACGCCCGGCCGACGGCGGGATCGCGCTGGAGGTGCGGGACACCGGCCCCGGCATGACGGCCAGCCAGCTCGACCAGGCCACCGAGCGGTTCTGGCGGGCCCCGGACGTGCAGAACGTTGACGGCGCCGGGCTCGGGCTGACCATCGTGGCCGTGCTGGTCGACGCCTCCGACGGCCGGCTGACCATGCGTCAGGGCGAGCCGCGGGGGCTGGTCGCCGAGGTGTGGTTCCCGGCCCCGGACGACGAGCTCGTCGAGCCGGACGAACCCGCCCCGGTGCTCGACGACGGCCCGGTCGAACCGGTCGGCTCCGAGGTCGGGCAGCACTGAACGCGCCTCAGGGCTTGGTGGCCCGGTACCAGTCGGCCGCGCCCGGGTGCAGCGGCAGCGGGGTGGTGACGATCGCCGCCCGGGGACTCATCCGGCCGGCCGCCGGATGCGCCGCGGCCAGCTCCTCCCGGCGCTCCATCAGCAGCCGCGTCACCTCCCGCACCAGCGCCGCCGGCAGGTCGGCGCTGGCGATCAGGTAGTTCGGGTTCGCCACCGTGCTGACCGGGTCCGCCCCGTAGACGGAGCGGGGGATGTCCCGGGTGACGTAGACCTGCCCGTACCCGCGGCGCAGCGGCTCGGTCCAGTCGCCCAGGTCGACCATCCGCACCGAGGTGCTGCCGGCCAGCTCGGCGACGCCGCGCACCGGCAGGCCGCCCGAGAAGAAGAAGGCGTCGATCCGGCCGGCGCGCAGCGCCGCCACCGAGTCGTCCAGGCCGAGACGCTCCTGGCGGACCTGGCCGCCGCCGAGCTGGGCCACGGCCAGCAGCCGGCTGGCCGTGACCTCCGTGCCGGAGCCGTCGGCGCCCACCGACACCCGCCGGCCCCGCAGGTCGGCCAGGGTGCGCACCGGGCCGCCGGCCGTGGTGACCAGGTGCAGCAGGTCGTCGTAGACCCGGGCCACGGCGAGCACCGCGGGGTGCTCCGGCGCGCGGGGCGGCAGCACGTCGGCCTGGGTGAAGCCCAGCTCCGCCTCGCCGGAGCCGACCAGCCGGACGTTCTGCGCGGACGCCGCCGTGACCTCCACACTGGCCTGAACGCCGGGCAGCTCGCGGTTCAGCAGGGCGGCCAGCGACTGGCCGAAGGCGTGGTAGACGGCCGTGGGGCTACCCGTGGCGATCCGGATCCGCACCGGCTCGGTGGGCTCGTCCCGGCAGCCGGCCAGACCGGCCACGAGCAGCAGGAGGAGCGCCAGCGGGGCGGCGGTCCGGCGCCGGCCGCGCACAGACCAGTGTCGGCTCACGGGCAGCACTCTGCGCCGTGGAGCACCCGCCGCGCAAGCCCGGCCGCGCACCGTCACGTCCGGGGCCGCCCCCGCGGTGCTGCGGTGACCGCGGGTCGGCCGGGGCGTGGCGGTCGGGCGTGGTCAGCAGGCCGCCGCCGGGGCCAGCGCGGCGCTCTCGGTGATCCGCACCCGGTGCGGGCCGTTGGCCACGCTCACCAGGAAACAGCCCGCGCCGGGCCGGAGCACCGCGGGGACGTCCAGCAGCGCCGCGCCCCGGACCAGCACCGCGGCCAGGTCCCGGTCGGCCAGCCGGATGCCGAGGCTGTGCCGGCGCACGTGCCGCCCGCCGGCCAGCAGCGCCGCCCGCCACGCCGCGGCGGCCAGCCGGGGCCGACACACGCGGCGGGCCGTGGAGGCGCCGGGGAAGGGACCGCCCAGCAGCTCCCGGCGGCCCTGCCGCCAGCCGGCCTCCAGCAGCGCCGCGTACGCCGGCCGGTGCTCCCGGGGCACCGACAGCCGGTGCAGCTCGTACCGGCGGCGCAGGCCGCCCGTGGTCAGCTCGTGCTCCACCGGCACCTCCAGCCGCTGCAGCAGCTGCCGCATCCGGTGCGCCGCGTCCTGGCGGTTGAACTCGGCGATCCCGCCCCGGTGCGTGCCGGCGTCGACCCGGCGGGTGTCGGTGGCCGGGGGCGGGGTGCAGCGCACCAGGCAGGCGACCTCGAAGGCGTCGGCCAGGGTGAGCCAGTCGTCGCCACCCCCGCCGCTCGACTGGCGGGGCCGGTCGAGCAGGGTGGTGGACTCGGGGGCCATCGGAACAGCTCCTTGGTCGGAATCGGGGTTCCCTAACCGTGACCCCCGGCGTCCGCGCCGCGAAACCGCTGCGACCGAGCCTTGAGCAAAATTTGCGGCAACCCGGCCTCAGAGTTCGGTGACCACCACGTCGAGCTGTCGGGGCCGGCCGGCCGCCCGCGGCTGCTCCTCGACCGCGTACTTCAGCTCGCGCAGCGCCCCGACCAGCGCGTCGGCGGTGCGCGGGCGGGTGCCGGCGGTCAGCAGGTCGCGGACCAGCCGGCCCTTGGTGGCCTTGTTGAAGTGGCTGACCACCGACCGGGTCGGCACCCCGTCCACCTCGCGCTCGTGCAGCACCCGCACCGTCACGGTGCGCTCGGCCACCGTCCCGCGCGGCGCCCACGTGGCCGCGTACGCGCCGGAGCGCAGGTCCAGCACCGGGCCGGCCCCGGCGGCCGTCGCCATGGCCTCCGCCAGCGCCCGGCGCCAGTACGCCGACAGCGCCCCGATCCCCGGCAGCCGCGCCCCGATCGGGCAGCGGTAGGGCGGGATCCGGTCGGTGAGGCGGACCGCGCCCCAGAGACCCGAGCTGACCAGCACCGAACGGCGGGCCAGCCGCTCCGCCGCGGGCGGCAGCGTGGCCAGGTCGAGGGCCTCGTAGAGCACGCCCGTGTAGATCCGCCCGGCCGGCGCGGTGGCCGCCGCCCGCAGCCGCGCGTTGCGCCGCAGCTCGCCGCGCTGCCCCTCGCTCAGGCCCAGCGCGTCGCGGGCCGCCGCCTCGTCCGGGCCGGCGCAGAGGTCGACGAGGGCGGCCAGCACCTCCTCCCGGGCCGGGTTCAGCTCCGGCAGGGAGAGCTTCGACAGGTCCAGCCGCCGGCCGGTGCCGGCCTCGGCCTTCCCCTCCGACGGAGGCAGCAGGATGAGCATCGGCACAGCGTACGGCGCGGGTTCAGCGCCACGGCCGCACGGCGCTGTCGGGGTGGTACACCCGATAGCCACCGACCTCGGTCACCACCGCCGCGTCGGCCCGGTCGCCGAGCAGCCGCCGCAGCGCGCGCTCCGCCGACGAGCCGGCGGCCACCACGTAGCCGGGCCGGGCCGCCCGCCCCACCCGCTTCCAGTACGCCGGGTAGCGGTTCTGCCCGGGGCTCAGGTCGCCGTCGAGCACCCCGCAGACCACCGCCTCGCCCGTGTTGAAGATCAGCCGGTTGCAGGTCCAGTAGTCCCCGTACACCTCCCGCAGGCCGGCGCGGCGCACCGCGTCGGCCAGCTCCCGGGCCTGCCGCTCCTCGGCCCGCAACGGCGGGGCGTCGGCCACGAACGCCGCGGTGCCCGCGACCGTGGCGGCCACCAGCGCGGCCAGCACCACACCGGCCAGCGCCCCGGCCGGCCGGGCCGCCGCGCCGGCCGTGGCCCGGACCGCGTGCGCGGCGGCCCGCCAGAGCGGCCAGAGCACCGCCGGCAACGAGATCTGGAGCACCGACAGGTAGCGGGAGTTGCCCAGCGGGTCGGTCGCGGCGAGCGGGCTGCGCACGTACGCCAGCAGGGTCAACGCCGCGCCGACGACCAGGGCGAGGATCGCCACGGCCCGGACCCGCGCGGCCGGGTCCGCGGCCCGGCGGAACGCGACCAGCCCGAGCACCGCGGCGGCCACCAGCAGCACCGGGTAGAGCAGCCCGAACCACTGCGCCCAGCGGGCACAGCCGTCCATCGGGCAGAGCCCGGAGGCCAGCGGCACCCCCTCCAACAGCCCGCCGTGCAGCCGCTCGGACACCGACGGCGTCGCGCCCTCCTTGGTGCTGATCTCCCGGAACACCGACAGCGAGTCCTGCCCGTCCGGGGCGACCAGGTTGTCCTTGATCACGGGCGCGATCCCGAGCGCGAAGCCCGCCACGAGCAGCACCCCCGGCCAGCCCACCAAATCCCGGGGAGCGGCCCAGACCAGCACCAGCCCGGCCACCGCCAGGTAGGGCACGATCAGCCAGTCCGACCACAGCGCCAGCCCCGCCAGCAGCCCGAACAGGCCGGCGGCCAGCCAGCGGTGCCGGACCCGGCGCTCGCCGAGGGCCACCGCGATCAGCAGCATGGCCAGCACCGCCGGCTTCACCTCCGGCCGGCCACCGACCACGGTGAGCTGGTCCCGGACGACCCGCTCGGAGCCGAGCGCCAGCAGGCCCACCACGAAGGCCGCCAGCCAGGGCGAGAACAGCCGGCGGGTCAACCGGTACGCCAGCCACAGGAACACCGCGAACAACGCCAGCAACGGCAGCCGCAGCAACGGCCAGCTCGCCCCCGCCCAGCCCACCAGCGGGGCCGCCAGGTAGGACTCCAGCACACCCATGTAGCGCTGGCCGTAGAGGAAGACCGGCCGCTCCTCGCCGGTGGCGATGTGCAGGGCCGCCAGCCCGAACGTCGCCTCGTCGCTGTTCGACGTGGGCAGGGTGAACAAGGTCAGCACCAGCCGGTAGCCGACGCCGGCCGCGCCGAGCACCAGCGCCACCAGCGCCGGCCGGTCCAGCGCCGGACGCCACCGTCCCGGGTCCCGCTCTGGTGTCGACACGACCAACGCCCCCGTCGTCGCCTCGACCGCAGTCTGTCACGGGGGCGCCGGGCGGCGGGGTGGATCGGCGCAGACCACTCGCGTGGCCGGCCCGGGCGGGTTGTGGCAGGGTGACAGCGTGCCACCCACACCACCGGACCAACTGGCCGTGCCCCAGCTGCACCGGGCCGCACGCATCGAGGACGCCCTGCACGGCCTCGTCGAACGCCGGCTGCGACGCACCGGGTGGCAGGCCAACATCATCGCGTACGCCGGGTACGGGGCCCCCGGTTGGGCGCGGGTGCTCTGCCGGGTGCTGCTCGGCCGCCCCGACACCCGGCAGCGCGGCCGGCTGGAGAAGGTCCGCGGCTGGCGCAGCTTCACCACCCTGCCCGCCAAGTACGCGAAGGTCACCATCGAGGCCGGCGGCGTCAGCCAGGAGGCCACCGCGGACCGCAGCGGCTTCGTGGACACCGTCATCAAGGCCGACTTCACCCCCGGCTGGGGCTGCGTACGCCTCACCGTGGCCGACGCCGAGCCGGTGGAGGCGCTGGTCCGCATCCTCGACCCCGAGGTCCGGTTCGGCATCCTCTCCGACATCGACGACACGGTCATGGTGACCGCGCTGCCCCGGCCCCTGCTCGCCGCGTGGAACACCTTCGTCCTCGACGAGCACGCCCGCGCCGCCGTCCCCGGCATGGCCGTGCTGTACGAGCGCCTGGTCACCGCCCACCCCGGCGCCCCGGTCTTCTACCTGTCCACCGGCGCCTGGAACGTCGCGCCCACGCTGACCCGGTTCCTGTCCCGGCACCTCTACCCGGCCGGGCCACTGCTGCTCACCGACTGGGGGCCGACCGCCGACCGGTGGTTCCGCAGTGGCCGGGAACACAAGCGGGCCACCCTGGCCCGGCTGGCCCGGGAGTTCCCCGACGTCCGCTGGCTGCTCATCGGCGACGACGGCCAGCACGACCAGGAGATCTACCGCGAGTTCGCCGCCGCCCACCCGGACAACGTGGCCGGGGTGGCGATCCGCCGGCT
>NZ_WBKT01000058.1 GCF_008868175.1 Micromonospora sp. AMSO31t | reverse complement strand
GGCTCGCGGCGGTGGCGCAGTTCGATCGGGAGGACGGCCAGGGCGACCAGCACACCGATCGCGCCCGTGACCGCGAACCCCCAGGCCGGCGCCGAGGCGTCGATCACCGCGCCGGCCAGCGGCGCGCCGAGTGCGATGCCGACGGTGACGGCCGAGCCGTGCAGGCCCATGGCCTCGCCGCGGACCCCGGCCGGGGCGAGCCGGCTCACCGCGTCCGAGGTCGAGGCGATGGAGGGCGCGCAGAGCGCGCCGGCCGGGACGAGCGCCAGGCAGAGCAGCCACCAGTGCGACCCGCCCAGCCCGACCGGGATGGTGGCCAGGCTCAGCGCGGCCACCAGGGCCAGCGGGGAGAGGGAGCGGGTGACCGCCCCGTACGCGAAGCCGCCCACCAGCGAGGCGACCGCCCACATGGCCAGGACGGCGCCCGTCCAGCCGACCTCGCCGCCCTCGCGCAGCACGGCGACCACCGCGACGTCGGTGCCGCCGAGCACCAGGGTGGCGGCCAGGCTGACCGCCAGCACGGCGAGCAGCCGGGGGGTGACCCACTCCCGGCGGGGCACCTTGCGGGCCGGGCCGACCGGCTCGTCGGCGGCGCGGGTGGGCGGGTCGAGCAGCCAGAAGCAGATGCCGGAGGCGACGATCCCGGCGCCGACCGCCCACATGGTGAGCCGGGGCGACACGGCGGCGGCCATGGCCACGGCCAGCGCGGGGCCGACCATGAAGGAGAGCTCCACCGACATCGAGTCGAGGGCGTACGCGGGGCGGCGCCGCTCGGCGGGCACCAGCGCGGCGACGGACTGCCGGACCACCGAGAAGACCGGCAGCGCGAACAGCCCGGCCAGGAACGCGGTGGGCAGCAGCACCGGGTACGACAGGGTCGGCGCGCTGGCCCAGAAGACGCCCTCGGCGATCGTGGTGAGGAGCAGCACCGGGCGCAGGCCGCGCCGGTCGACCAGCCGGCCGAGCAGCGGGGAGCCGAGCGCGGCCCCGACGGTGGAGGCGGCGCCGACCAGCCCCGCCGCGCCGTAGCCGCGACCGAGGTCGAGCACGACGTGGAAGGTGAGCGTCACGCCGGTCGCGGTGAGCGGGATGCGCGCCAGCACCGAGATCAGCAGCAACGACCGGAGACCGGGCAGGGCGAGCGCCTCCCGGTAAGGCTTCAAATTCACGACGGTCCGTACCTCCGGCCGCAATCCTGGGCCGGGGGTACGACAGCCGCAACCGATTACCTGCTCAAGCGGCCCTGATCACAGGTTCACCGACCGTCGTGACCCCGGCGCCGTCTAAGGCCCGCAGCGCCACGTCCAGCGTGTCGGGCGCGACGGCGGCGGTCAGGTCCAGCAGCACCGTGGTCACGAAGCCCTCCCGGGCCGCGTCGAGCGCGGTGGCCCGGACGCAGTGGTCGGTGGCGATGCCGACCACGTCGACCCGGTCCACGTCGTGCCGGCGCAGCCAGTCGGCCAGGCACTCGCCGTCGTCGGCGTGCCCCTCGAAGCCCGAGTACGCGGCCGCGTGCTCGCCCTTGTGGAAGATCGCCTCCACCCGTCCGGTGGCCAGGTCGGGGTGGAACTCGGAGCCGGCGGTGCCCACCACGCAGTGCCGGGGCCAGGAGTCGACGTAGTCCGGCGGGTCGCCGAAGTGGGCGCCCGGGTCGATGTGGAAGTCCTTCGTCGCGACCACGTGGTCCCAGCGTTCCGGCTCGGCGGCGAGCAGCCGGGTGATGCCGGCGGCGACCCCCGCCCCACCGGTCACGGCCAGGGAGCCGCCCTCGCAGAAGTCGTTCTGCACGTCCACGATGATCAAGGCGTTGGCCATGTCGGTCCTCTCAGCTCGCGGGTACGACGGTCACCGGGACGGCCGGGTCGCCGCCGGAGAGCTTGAGCCCCTCCCACGGGATGGAGATCAGGCACTCCCGCAGGTGCTCCCGGGACTCGTCGAGAGTGGGCAGCGCCACCGCCTCGCCCTCGACGACGAACGAACGCTGGAGCAGACGGTCGTTGGGCTGCCGGTCCGGCACGCCCTGCGGCACGATGACCTCCTCGGTGGCGGTGCCGGTCGGCTTGTGCCGGCGGACGGCCACCTTCCGGCCGCCGATGGTGGCCTTGTGCTCGGAGCGCTTGACCACCGGGCGCCCCTCCACCTCGACCAGCTTGTAGACCAGGCCGGCGGTGGGTGCGCCCGAACCGGTCACCACGGCGGTGCCGGCGCCGTACATGTCGACGGGCTCGGCGGCGAGGGAGGCGATGGCGTACTCGTCGAGGTCGCCGGAGACAATGATCTTCGTCTCGGTGGCGCCGAGCGAGTCGAGCAGTTCGCGGGACTGCTGGGCGATGACCGCCAGGTCGCCCGAGTCGATCCGGACCGCGCGCAGCTCCGGCCCGGCCACCGCGATGGCGTTGCGGATGCCCTGGCTGATGTCGTAGGTGTCGACCAGCAGCGTGGTGTCCTTGCCCAGCGTGGCGACCTGCGAGGCGAACGCCGCCTGCTCGTCGTCGTGCAGCAGGGTGAACGCGTGCGCGGCGGTGCCGGCCGTGGGGATGCCGTAGCGCTGGCCGGCGGCCAGGTTGGAGGTGAACCGGAACCCGGCCAGGTACGCGGCCCGGGCGGCGGCCACCGCCGCCTCCTCGTGCGCCCGGCGGGAGCCCATCTCGATCAGCGCCCGGCCGCGGGCGGCCGTGACCATCCGGGCCGCCGCGGCGGCCACCGCGGAGTCGTGGTTGAGCACCGACAGCGCCAGCGTCTCCAGCACCACGCACTCGGCGAAGGTGCCGGAGACGGTGAGGATCGGGGAGCCGGGGAAGAACAGCTCGCCCTCGGCGTACCCGTCGACGTCGCCGGTGAAGCGGTAGTCGGCCAGCCACCGGGCGGCCCGGTCGTCCACCACGCCGGTGCGGCGCAGGAAGTCGATCTCCGCGGGGTCGAACCGGAAGTCGCGGATCAGGTCGACCAGCCGGCCCGTCCCGGCGACCACGCCGTAGCGGCGGCCGGCCGGCAGCCGCCGGCTGAACACCTCGAAGACGCAGCGACGGTCGGCCGTGCCGTCCCGCAGGGCGGCGCTGACCATGGTCAGCTCGTAGTGGTCGGTCAGCAGCGCGGGGCGAAGGGTGCTCACCGCCTCAGCCTAGAGTTCAGGCCGGATCCGTGCCGTCGTGGCCCGGCATCGACCGCAACGCGGCCCGCAGCTCGGCGCGGCCGGCCACCCCGAGCTTGCTGTAGACCCGCTGGAGGTGGTTCTCCACCGTGCGGGTGGACAGGAAGAGCCGCTCGGCGATGGTGCGGCTGGTCACGCCGTCGGCGGCGAGCCGGGCGATCTCCCACTCCCGCTCGCTCAGCGTCGGGCGGAGCAGCCGCAGCGCCGGCGTGGACACCTCGTCGCAGCGGCGGAGCAGCTCGGCGAGGCGCTCGCGGGCCGGGCCGGTCGCCCCGGGCCGGCCACCGCGCATCCGGTGCAGCGCCATGGCGGTCGCCTCGGCGGCGTAGACCGTCAGCTCCCGGGCGGCGAAGCCGTCGGCCACGGCGAGCAGGTCGTCGGGGCAACCGTCGACGGTGGCGCGAGCGTACCGGGCGACCAGCGGCGGCAGCACCCCGTCGACCTGCTCGGAGAGCTCGGTCAGGCGCTGCGCCACGGTCCGCCGGTCGCCGTCGGTGCAGGTCGGCCCGATCGACGCGCCGGCCTGGTCGAAGCGGACCAGGTCGAGCAGGACCAGCAGCTCGTGCCCGGCCAGGCCGTCCGCCCGCAGCCGGTCGGCGAGCGCGGTGAGGTGCTTGGTGGCCGCCGGCAGGTCGCCGACCGCCGCGTGCACCGCGCCCCGGGCCTGCTCCAGCCAGGGGTAGAGCACCGCCATCCCGGGCGCGTGGGTGCGGTCCGCCTCGGCCATCGCCTCGGCCGCGTGCGTGCCGTCGCCGCGCAGCGCCGCCGCCTGGGCGCGCTCGGCGTGCGCCAGGCCGGCGTAGACCCGGCTGGTGGCGAGCACGGCGCAGGCGCCGAGGCTGGTCTTCAGCGCCTCGTCGCCGCGCCCGCGCAGCCGCGCCGCGTACGCCTGGAGGATGGCCAGGTAGCCGGTGCCGAGCCGGAAGTCCCCGGCGCCGGCCAGGTCGGCGAACTCGTCGGCGACGATCGCGTCGATGCCGGCCAGGTCGCCGGAGAGCGCGAGCCGGGTGCCCCGGGCCAGCTCCATGGCGAGTTGGAGGTAGGGCATGTCGCCCCGCCAGCACGCCGCCTCGGCCTGCACCCGGGCGATCGCGGTGGCGCTGCGCACGTACTGCCCCTGCGCGGCCTGGAGGTGCGCGAGGGTGCACCGGGCCAGTTCGCGCGCGGCCATCGGGGCCGCCGGCCGGTCCAGCACGGCCTGGGCCAGCCGGACCGCGGTGTCGGTGTCCAGCCGGTGCAGCCGCATGATCGCCTCGAAGGCGCGGACCCGAGCCTGGTCGGCGGCGTCGGTCAGCTCGGCGCCGCGCGCGGCGATCTCCTCCACGGTGGATTCCCGGCTCAGCCCCCAGTAGCTGACCATGCCCCGGGCGGTCAGCCACCGGCCGCGCCGCCGGTCGTCCTGGATCGCCCCGGCGACCTGGTCGAGCACCTCGATGGCCTCGTCCGGCCGGTCGGCGAACATGAGGATCGTGGCGAGCAGCTCCGCGGCGTCCGAGCCGCCCTCGCCGTCCAGGGCCGCCCGGGCCAGCCGGGTGGCCAGCGGCACGTCGTACCGGCCGAAGGCCTGTGCGGCCGCGTCGAGCAGCAGGGCCGGGTCCTGCGCCGTGCCCGAGTCGAGCCGCCAGACGGCGACCCGGAGCAGGTCGTCGCGGCGCCGCTTGCCGACCCGTTCGAGCAGCCCGGCCAGGGTGGCCTGGAGCCGCCGGGTGCGGCTGACCGGGCAGTGCCGGCGCATCACCTCGCCGTAGAGCGGGTGGGCGAGGCGCACGTTGAGCCGCCGGTCGTCGCGCACCATGGAGATCAGGCCCCGCTCCTCGGCGACCTCCACGTCAGCCGGGTCCACCGCCTGCTCCAGCAGTTGCAGGCCGAGCGGCTCGCCGAACGCGACCAGCTCGACCACCGCGCGCACGCCGGGTGTGAGCTGGCCGATCCGGGTGTCGATCAGGTCGGTGAGGCTGGGCGCCAGCTCCAGCCGGCCGGTCCACTTCCAGATCCCGTACGTCTTGCTCAGCTCGTTGCCACCGGAGGCGGCCAGCACCAGCTCGCGCAGCAGCAGCGGGTTGCCGGCGGAGAGCCGGTGCAGCCGCTCCGAGGAGCCGGCGTCGACCGGACCGCCGAGGATCGCGGCGAGCAGCCCGGTGGTCTCGTTCGGGCCGAGCGGTCCCAGCTCGACCAGGTCGACCAGGTCGTCGGTCCACAAGGCGCGGATCGGCAGCGGGATCTGCTCGCCGTTGCGCAGCGTGCCGAGCACCGTGGCGTTCTCGGAGCGGGCGATGAGGTGCACCAGCGCCGCCGACGGCGGGTCGAGCAGGTGGGCGTCGTCGATCGCCAGCACGATCGGCCGGCCGGCGGCCTGCTCCTGGAGCACGTCGACCGCCCAGCGCAGGATGCCGGCGGGGGAGAGGCCCTGCGGCTGCGCGCTCGGCAGCACCTGGACCAGCCCGCCGAACGGCAGCGCGGCTGTCGTGGCGCTGGCCGCCACGGACCAGATGGCGTAGCGGTCGGGCGAGAGCGCGGCCACCCCCTCACGCAGCAACCGGCTCTTGCCCACCCCGGCATTGCCGCTGAAGAGCAGCCCGCGTCCCTCCGGACCGCCGACCGCCGACAACAGACGGTTGAGCTCATCCGTTCGGCCGACGAAGTCCCACCGACTCATCGGTGCAGCATATCGATGGTGTTCCGTCCGCGCGTAGACCGTCACGCAGCGAAGTTGAGTAATCTGTCGATTACTCGTGAGTATCGGATGTGTTCGGTGTCGGAATCGCGACAGCCGTAGTCTTCCCACATCGCCCTGTGACCAGGGAATTTCCACGCGACCGGACCGCTTCCGATCGCCACACCGGGAGGCCGCCTGATGAAGCCAGGTCCACTCCCCTCGGTCGACGTGCCCGAACCGGGCGGGCTGGCGGAGCCGCCCCGCTGCGCGCCGCTGCCGACCCGGCTCGGGGTGACCGAACCGGGGCCGGACGAGCCGCTGGGCGTCGTGGTCACCGGTCCGGCCGGCGCCGGCCGCCGCGAGCTGCTCGCCGGCCTGCTCGACCTGGATCCGGGGATGCTCGCCGTGCCCGCCGGCAGCCACCTCCTCGTGCACCACGCCAAGGCGGCCACCCGCGCCGCCTACGTGCCGGGCTACCGCCAGCCGCACTCCTACCGTGCCGACCCGCTCGCCGCCGGCCCGGCCCTCGCGCGCCCGCCGCGTCGGGTGGAGCTGAGCCTGCCGGACCCGCTGCTGCGCCACTTCTCCGTGCTCGACACGCCGGACACCGGCGCCCTCGGGGTGGCCGGCGGCCGGGTGCTGCTCGACGCGGCGGGCCGGGCCGGGTCCCTGCTCTTCGTGATCTCCGCCGACCAGGCGTTCAGCGCGGCCGAGCTGCACCTGCTGGCCGAGGTGGCGCGCACCCGGGTCGAGGTGTTCTTCGCCGTCACCCCCGGCGTGGCCGGCTGGGCGGCGCCGGCGGACGGCACGACGACGGAGGACACGGGGGCGTCCGGGTCGTCGGCCGGCCGGTCCGGCCCGCCCGGCCCCGCCGCCCGCCGGTACGACGCCGTGGAGGTCTCCGTCGCGGCGCACCGGGCCGCGCTGCTGGCCGCGGTGCCCGCGCTCGCCCAGGCCCGCTGGTTCCCGGTCCGCCAGGGCGAGCACTCCGTGCTGCGCCGCGCGCTGGTCGGCTGGGCCGCCGACGAGGGGCTGCGCCGGGCGAGCTCCCGCCCCCCGGAGCCGCCCGGCGCGCACGGGCGGGTGCCCGTGGTGGCCGGCTCCGAGCCGGCCGACCTCGCCGAGCGGATCGACCGCCAGGCCCGCTCCTGCGCCCAGCGGATCCGCCAGCACCTCGCTCTGGAGCTGGCCAACATCCACCTCCGCGTGGTGCAGGAGATCGTCTTCGGGGTCGGCTGCGCCGGCCTGCCGCAGCTGCTCGACCGCGAGATGGAGGCGCTGTCGCTGCTCGCCACCGCGCAGTGCGACGAGGCGGTCCGCGGCATCGTCGACGACGCGGCCGCCCGGGTCTTCGGCGCGCCGCTCGCCGAGGGCGTGCGCCGGCGGATCGTGCACGCGGTCCGCTGGGGTCTGGCCGACCACCCGGACGGCCGCGAGCTGGACCGCGTGCTCCTCGTCACGAGCACCGCCGGGGTGGCCGGGCTGGCCGGCACCGGCGCCCTCGACGCGCTCGCCGGCTATCCGGGCGCCGAGCGCGACGAGGCGCTTTCGCCCGTCGGGGTGGCCCTCAACGGCGGCTGCTGGCAGCACTGGCGGGCGCCCGGCAACGCCGACCCCAACGCGGCCCGCTCCTGGGCGCAGCGGGCACTGCGCGAGGTCGAGCTGGAGCTTTCCCGCCAGGTGTCCCGTCGCTTCGAGGTGATCCGTCTCTCGCTCAGCGCGGTCCTCACCGATGCTGTCGACCACGGCATCCTGCTCGCCTGAGGCCGGGGCCGCCGCACGGCCGGCGCGGTCGGCGTCCGCGGCCCGGGCGGGTGATCCCGACCGCCGCGCCGTTCCGGTTCATCGGTTCCCCGGATCCGGTGGCACGATGGGGGGCATGGCGGCTCCACAGGTTGCGCCGGTCGAGACGCCGGACACCGAAGAGGTGCCGGTCTCCGACCGGCCATGGGTGACCATCGTCTGGGACGATCCGGTCAACCTCATGACGTACGTGACCTGGGTGTTCCAGAAGCTCTTCGGATACAGCCGGGAGAAGGCCGAGCAGCTCATGCTGGATGTGCACCACAAGGGCAAGGCGGTCGTCTCCAGCGGCGCCCGGGAGCGGATGGAGCACGACGCGTCGCAACTGCACGCGTACGGCCTCTGGGCGACGGTGGACCGGTCATGAGCATGTTCCGCCGGCAGGGCGACCGCTACGTGGCCACCTTCGCGGTCGACGAGGTCCGGGTGCTGCGCAAGGTCGCCTCCGAGGTGGTCGGGCTGCTCACCGACGGCTTCGACCACGGCGACCCGGTCGTCGGCCGGCTCTTCCCCGAGGCCTACCCCGACGACGTGGCCGGCAGCGCCGAGTTCCGCCGCTACACCGAGGGCGACCTCAAGACCGCCAAGATCGACCAGGCCGGCGCCATTCTGGCCGCGCTGCCCGACGGCGAGGCCGGTGGCGAGGTGCGGCTCGACGCGGAGGCGGCCGAGGCGTGGCTGCGCGCGCTCAACGACGCCCGGCTGGCCATGGGCGTCCGGCTGGAGATCAAGGACGGCACCGACCTGGGCGAGGAACTGGACGAGGCGGTCGCCGAGGACCCCACCTCGTCGCGGGTGTTCCAGCTGTCGGTCTACGCGTACCTGGGTTATCTCCAGGAATCCCTGCTCAACGCCCTGATCGACTGAGTCGTGACGGCCGCCACCTCGCGGCCCGAGACGGCCAGGGGCTAGGCTTGGCGGCGTGCTGAGCATCGACCGGTCGATCATCGACGCGATCGTGGCCCACGCGCGTCGGGACCACCCGGACGAGGCGTGCGGCGTGGTCGCCGGTCCCGCCGGCAGCGACACCCCCACCCGGCACATCCCGATGGACAACGCCGCCCGCTCCATGACCTTCTACGAGTTCGACTCGATGGAGCAGTTGCGGGTATGGCGGGAGATGGACGACCGCGACGAGGAGCCGGTCGTCATCTACCACTCGCACACCGCGACGGAGGCCTACCCGTCCCGCACGGACGTGTCCTTCGCCGGGGAGCCGGGTGCGCACTACCTGCTCGTCTCGACCCGCGAGCCCGACACCGAGGAGATCCGCTCCTTCCGGATCGTCGACGGCGTGGTCACCGAGGAGCCGGTCGAGATCGTGGCTGCCGTGGACCCGCACGCCGTCCAGTCCTACATGTTCGGGCAGAGCCCGGCGACGGTCGACTACGAGTGTTCCGACCGCTGACCTTCCAGCGCCGGCACACCTTTCTTCTTCCCGTCACCTGGCACGACCCGAACAAGGAGCACGAGACATCATGGCCATCGAGGTTCGCATCCCCACCATCCTGCGCAGCTACACCGGCGGCGCGAAGGTCGTCGAGGGCAGCGGCGACACCCTGGGCGACCTGCTCGTCGACCTGGACTCCCGGCACGCCGGCCTGCGGGCCCGGCTGGTCACCGACGCCGGCGCCCTGCACCGGTTCGTCAACGTCTACGTCAACGACGAGGACGTACGCTTCCTCGGCGCGCTCGACGCCAAGCTGAACGACGGCGACAGCGTCACCATCCTGCCGGCCGTGGCCGGTGGCGCGTTCGGCTTCGCCGCCGCCGCGGCGATCGCCCAGCACAGTGCCGCCGCGGCCGCGGCCGCGATCGCCGGTCCCCGCGCGTCCGTCACCGCCCGCTGAGGGCGGTCGGCGGCATGGCGCGGTACGACAGCCTGCTCGACGCGAGCGGCGGCACGCCCCTGGTCGGGCTGCCGCGGCTCTCGCCGACGGTCCCCGACGGGGCGCCGCCGGTGCGCCTGTGGGCGAAGCTGGAGGACCGGAACCCGACCGGCAGCATCAAGGACCGGGCGGCCCTGTTCATGGTCCGCGCGGCCGAGGAGGCCGGCCGGCTCCGTCCCGGCGACACGATCCTGGAGCCGACCAGCGGCAACACCGGCATCTCGCTCGCCATGGTGGCCAAGCTGCGCGGCTACCGGCTGGTCTGCGTGATGCCGGAGAACGTCTCCACCGAGCGGGTCCAGCTGCTCCGGATGTACGGCGCCGAGATCATCTTCTCGCCGGCGGCGGGCGGCTCGAACCAGGCCGTCGCCACCGCCAAGGAGATCGCCGCCGAGCACCCCGACTGGGTGATGCTCTTCCAGTACGGCAACGAGGCGAACGCCCGGGCGCACTACGAGACGACCGGGCCGGAGCTGCTGCACGACCTGCCGACCATCACCCACTTCGTGGCCGGCCTGGGCACCACCGGCACCCTGATGGGCACGGGGCGCTACCTGCGGGAGAAGGTCGACGGCATCCAGGTCGTCGCCGCCGAGCCCCGCTACGGCGAGCTGGTCTACGGGCTGCGCAACATCGACGAGGGCTACGTGCCCGAGCTGTACGACGCCACCGTGCTCTCCCGGCGCTTCTCGGTGGGCACCCGGGACGCGGTGCTGCGTACCCGGCAGCTCGTCGAGGTGGAGGGGATCTTCGCCGGTTTCTCCACCGGGGCGATCCTGCACGCCGCCCTCGCGGTGGCGCACGAGGCGGTCCGTGACGGCCGCCGCGCCGACGTGGCCTTCGTGGTCGCCGACGGCGGCTGGAAGTACCTGTCGACCGGGGCGTACGGCGGCACCCTCGCGGACGCCGAGGACGCCCTGGAGGGGCAGCTCTGGGCCTGACGGCGCGACGGTCGGTTCGGTCTGCGCACGCCGCAGACCGAACCGACCGTTACCTCCCAGGACCGGATGTGTGCGGGTGTCACGTTGATGACAACTTCCGGCAGATGATTCTTGCCCGACCAGGCCGACGCGTAGGCTGCGCAGCGTGGCGAACGCGTCGGTAGTGATCATCGGCGGGGCGACCGCCGGCGTGTCGACTACCGAGCGTGAGATCGAGGCGACCGGATGCGACTGACCGTCCTGGGGTGCGCGGGCAGCTTCCCCGGGCCCGAGTCTCCCTGCTCCGCCTACCTGATGGAGGCCGACGGGTTCCGGCTCCTGATCGACTTCGGGGTGGGTTCGCTCTCCACGCTCCAGCGCTACGTCGGGCTGCACGCCCCCGACGCCATCCTCCTCACCCACCTGCACTGCGACCACATGTTCGACGCGGTGTCCTACGTGGTGGTGCGCCGGTACGCCCCGGACGGCCCGTACCCGCCCCTGCCGATGTACGCCCCCTCCGGCGCGCCGGACCGGCTGGCCAGCGCGTACGGGCAGGAGGAGGGCTCGGTGGAGGACGTGTACCAGTTCTACGGCCTGCAGCCGGGCACCTTCCCGATCGGCCCGTTCACCGTCACGGTCGACCGGATGAACCACCCGGTCGAGACGTACGGGGTGCGGCTGGAGCACGGCGGCCGGGTGTTCTGCTATTCGGCGGACACCGCACCCTGCGACGCGCTGCTGCGCCTCGCCCAGGGCGCCGACGTGTTCCTCTGCGAGGCCAGCTACATGGACGGGGTGGACAACCCACCGGACCTGCACCTGACCGGCCGGGAGGCCGGCGAGGCGGCCACCAAGGCGGGGGTGGGCCGGCTGCTGCTCACCCACCTCGTCCCCGCCTGGGGCAGTGAGTCGCACACCGTGGAGTCGGCGGCCGGGGCGTACACCGGGCCGCTCGAGGTGGTCCGCGCCGGCGCCTCGTACGACGTCTGACGGCCCTGGCCGACGGCGGTCTTCGTGCTCGCCGTCGGCGCGCTGCTGCTCGGGCTCTGCTGCTGCGGCGCCTTCACCTACAACGGGTGGTACCAGCCCCGCCAGCTGCAGGAGCAGCGCACGGAGATGGTCGACGACGCCGGTGTGCCCGCCGGCTTCACGAGTTCCGGCGTCGCGGCGGACGAGAACACGGCCGGCGCCACCTACAAGCTCGTCTGCCAGCGGGGCGCCTGCCCGGTCGACGTGGCGCAGAGCCTCCAGGCGTGGCTGGCCAACGCCGGCCTGCCCATCGCCGTGGACCGGATGCGGACCTGTCTGGCCGACCCCGGCATCCCGACCTGCGGCGTCTTCACCTGGAAGCGCGACGGCTTCTCGATGACCGCCAGCGTGGTCAGCGTCCTTCCCCGCAGCGGGAGGAGCAGCGTCGACGGTTCGGTCACCGTGACGCTGAGCGTCGGCTGGCACGACTGAACGGTGGGCACCCGGGGGCGGTTCGATCACGGCACCGCATAGGGTGCAGGGATGGCACGACCTGACGGGCGGCGGCCCGACCAACTCCGACCGGTGACCCTGACCCGGGGCTGGAGCACTCACCCGGAGGGCTCGGTGCTCGTCGAGTTCGGCGCGACCCGGGTGCTCTGCACGGCCAGCGTGACCGAGGGCGTGCCCCGCTGGCGCAAGGGCTCCGGGCTCGGCTGGGTGACCGCCGAGTACGCGATGCTGCCCCGGGCCACGAACACCCGCTCGGACCGGGAGAGCGTCAAGGGGAGGGTCGGTGGCCGGACCCACGAGATCTCCCGGCTCATCGGCCGCAGCCTGCGGGCCTGCGTCGACCTGAAGGCGCTCGGCGAGAACTCGGTGGTGCTCGACTGCGACGTGCTCCAGGCCGACGGCGGCACCCGGACGGCCGCCATCACGGGCGCGTACGTGGCGCTGCACGACGCGGTCACCTGGCTCGCCGAGCGCAAGGCTCTGGCGGGCAAGGTGGAGAAGGTGATGCACCGGTCGGTGGCCGCGGTCAGCGTCGGCATCATCGCCGGGGAGCCGCGACTCGACCTCTGCTACGAGGAGGACGTGGCGGCCGAGGTCGACATGAACGTGGTCTGCACGGGGACGGGTGACTTCGTCGAGGTGCAGGGGACGGGCGAGGCCGGCGTCTTCGCCCGGGAGCAGCTGGACGCCCTGCTCGACCTGGGCGTGGCGGGCTGCCTGGACCTGGCCGACGCGCAGCGGAAGGCACTGAACTGATGAACTGGCTGACGCGCAGCGGAAGGCGTTGAACATGAACAGCGTGCTCCTGGCCACCCGCAACCGGAAGAAGCTCGTCGAGCTGCAGCGGATCCTCGACGGTGCGCTCGGCGCCCACCGGATCGCCCTGCTCGGCCTGGACGACGTCGAGGAATACCCGGAGCTGCCGGAGTCGGGCCTGACCTTCGGCGAGAACGCGCTCATCAAGGCCCGGGAGGGCTGCCGGCGGACCGGCCTGCCCACCATCGCCGACGACTCGGGCCTGGTGGTGGACGCCCTCAACGGCATGCCGGGCGTGTTCAGCGCCCGCTGGGCCGGCCGGCACGGCGACGACCAGGCCAACTTCCAGCTCGTGCTGGACCAGATCGCCGACCTGCCGGACGAGCACCGGGGCGCCGCCTTCGTCTGCACGGTGGCGCTGGTGCTTCCCAGCGGCAAGGAGCACCTGGTCGACGGCCGGCAGCCGGGCCGCCTGCTGCGCGCCCCGCGCGGCGACGGCGGCTTCGGCTACGACCCGATCTTCCTGGGCGACGGGCAGGAGCGGACCAACGCGGAGCTGACCCCGGAGGAGAAGGACGCGGTCAGCCACCGGGGCAAGGCGCTGCGGGAGCTGGCCAAGCTGGTCGCCAAGGTGCTCCCGCCGGCCACCTGACGTGAACCCGCGCCCCGATCGCTGACGGGCGGAGGACCGGACACGCCGCCGGACCGGTGGCTGAGCCGTCAGCGATCGAGGCGCCGACCTCAGCCCAGCGGGCCGACCTCGCGCTCGATGGCGGTGCGGAGCCCGGGGCCACGCACGACCTCCCGCGCCGCCTCCATGAGCGGGGCGAGGAACACGTCCGGACCCGGCTCGCCGATCGCCTCGCCGAGCGCGGCCAGCGCGGCCCGGCCGGCCGGCGACGGGGTCAGCGGGGCGCGGAGCTGGAGCCCGCGCACGGCGGCCAGCAGTTCGACCGCCAGCAGGCTGGTCAGGTTGTCCAGCACGGTGCGCAGCTTCTTGGTCGCCGCCCAGCCCATCGAGACGTGGTCCTCCTGCATGCCGCTGGTGGGCAGCGAGTCGACCGAGGCGGGCGCGGCGAGCCGGCGGTTCTCCGCGACGATGCCGGCGGCCGTGTACTGGGCGATCATCAGGCCGGAGTTGACCCCGGCGTCGGGGGAGAGGAACGCCGGCAGTTGCCGGGAGCGGGTCACGTCGAGCAGCCGGTCCACCCGGCGTTCGGCGATCGCACCCACCTCGGACGCGGCGATGGCCAGGTAGTCGGCGGCGAAGCCGAGCGGCGCGCCGTGGAAGTTGCCGGTCGACTCGACCCGCCCGTCCGGCAGCACCACCGGGTTGTCCACGACCGACAGCAGCTCCCGCCCGGCGACCACCTCGACGAAGTCGAGGGTGTCCCGGGCCGCGCCGGCCACCTGCGGCGCGCAGCGCATCGAGTACGCGTCCTGCACGGCGTGCGCCAGGTCGTCGCGGTGCGAGTCCATCACCGCCGAGTTCTGCAGCAGCTTGTGGATGTTCGCGGCCGAGGCGGCCTGGCCCGGGTGCGGCCGGATGGCGTGCAGCTCGGGCAGGAACGGCCGCTCCGAGCCGAGCATCGCCTCGATGGCCAGCGCGGCGGTCACGTCGGCCATGGCGAACAGGTGCCGGGCGTCGTGGACGGCCAGCAGCAGCATGCCCAGCATGCCGTCGGTGCCGTTGATGAGCGCCAGCCCCTCCTTGGCGGCCAGCCCCACCGGCTCCAGCCCGACGCGGCGCAGCGCGTCACCGGCCGGGATCCGGTCGCCGGCCGGGCCGAGCACCCAGCCCTCACCGAGCAGCACCAGCGCGCAGTGCGCCAACGGCGCCAGGTCGCCGGAGGCACCGAGGGAGCCGTGCTCCGGCACCCACGGGGTCACCTCGTGGTTGAGCAGGTCCACGAGGGCCTCGGCGACCAGCGGGCGGACCCCGGAGCGGCCGAGGGCGAGCGAGCGCACCCGCAGCAGCATCATGGCCCTCACCACCTCGCGGGGCATGGGCGCGCCCACCCCGGCGGCGTGCGAGCGGATCAGCGCGTGCTGGAGCTCGGCCCGCCGCTCGGGCGCGACGAACGTGTTGGCGAGCGCCCCGAAACCGGTGGAGACGCCGTACACGGGCCGGCCGGCGGCCTCGATGCCGTCCACGATGGACCGGCTGGTGGCCATCGCCTCCACCGTGGCGGGGTCGAGGACGACCTTGGCGGTGCCGCGGGCCACGGCGAGCACGTCGGCGGGGGAGATCCCGGTGGGCTGGATGACTACGGTCGACATTGCGGCACTCCGTTGTGCAGAACCTGGCGGATCAGCGGGACACCCGGCCGGTAGGCCAGGTGCAGGTGGGACGGGGCGTCGAGGATCATCAGGTCGGCCCGCGCGCCCCGCGCGAGCCGCCCCACGTCGCTGCGGCGCAGGGCCGCCGCGCCACCGGCCGTCGCGGCCCACACCGCCTCCGCCGGGGTCATCCGCATCTCGCGTACGGCGAGGGCGATGCAGAACGGCATGGACGACGTGTACGACGAACCGGGGTTGCAGTCGGTGGCTAGGGCCACGGTGACGCCCGCGTCGAGCAGCCGGCGAGCGTCCGGGTACGGCGACCGGGTGGAGAACTCGGCGCCGGGCAGCAGGGTGGCGACCGTGGTGGTGTGCCGGCCCTCCGGGCACACGCAGTCGACCCGGTGGGACGCGAGCGCGTCGATGTCGGCGTCGGACAGGTGGGTGCAGTGGTCCACGCTGGCCGCGCCCAGCTCCACGCCCAGCTGCACGCCCGGCCCGGGGCCGAGCTGGTTGGCGTGCACCCGCACGCCCAGCCCGACGGCCTGCCCGCAGGCGAGGATCGCGCGGGCGTGGTCCACGTCGAAGGCGCCCCGCTCGCAGAACACGTCGATCCAGCGGGCGTGGGGCGCGGCGGCGGCCAGCATCGGCCCGCACACCATGCCCACGTAGTCGTCGGGGCGGTCGGCGTACTCGGCGGGGACCACGTGCGCGCCGAGGAACGTGGTGTCCTCGGTGAACTCGGCGGCGATCCGCAGCGAGCGCGCCTCGTCGGCGACGGTCAGCCCGTACCCGCTCTTGATCTCGACGGTGGTGGTGCCCTGCCGCATGGCCTCGCCGCGCAGCCGCCGGACGGTGTCCCGCAGCTGGTCGTCGGAGGCGGCCCGGGTGGCGCCGACGGTGGTCCGGATGCCGCCCCCGGTGTAGGGCTCGCCGGCCATCCGGGCGGCGAACTCGGCGGCCCGGTCGCCCGCGAAGACCAGGTGGGCGTGGCTGTCCACGAAGCCGGGCAGCACGGCGCCGCCCTCGGCGTCGATGCGCCGGTCGGCGGCCGGCGCGTACCGGGCCGGCCCGATCCAGGCCACCTGCCCGTCCTCGACCAGCACGGCGGCGTCCCGGCGGACGCCGAGCGGCCCGCCCCCGCCGCCGGTGTCGTTGGTGACCAGCTCCCCGATGTTGTCGACCAGCAGGCTGCCGCTGTTCCGCGGCGCCGGCCGCACCGGGTCGCCCGGTCGCACCGGGCGGTGCTGCCAGTCGCCCTGGCTCACGACGTCACCTCCCCGATGGCGTGCCGCAGCTCGGTGGGGACGTCCACGGTCTGGTGCCGGCCGTCGGCCACGACCGTCCGCCCGTCGACCACCACGTGCGTCACGTCGGCGGCGGTGGCCGCGAAGAACGCCCCGACCGGCGGCACACCGGCCGTCCGGGCGCTGTCCAGCCGTACCGTCACGAGGTCGGCCCGGTCGCCCACCGACAGCCGGCCCGCGTCGCCCCAGCCGAGCG
Organism: Micromonospora sp. AMSO31t; assembly: GCF_008868175.1. Lineage (GTDB taxonomy): Bacteria > Actinomycetota > Actinomycetes > Mycobacteriales > Micromonosporaceae > Micromonospora. Next base: position 16,286 of record NZ_WBKT01000058.1, on the reverse strand, counting down.
CGGCGTGCCCGGCCACGGTGGCCGCGGTGACCAGCTCGGCCGGGCTGAAGTGCCCCCGCCGGCGCGTCCGCAGGCGCTCGTCCAGCTCCACGGCGCGGGCCTCCTCGAAGAGGTCCACCACGGCGTGGCTGTCGCTGCCCACGCTGAGCGGACTGCCCGCCTCGGCCATCCGTCGGGCCGGCCCGATCCCGTCGGCCAGGTCCCGCTCGGTGGTGGGGCAGAGGCACACCCCGGTCCGGCTCTCCCCGAGCAACGCGACGTCGCCGCTCGTCGGGTGGGTGGCGTGCACCGCCGTGGTGTGCGGGCCGAGCACCCCGTGGTCGGCCAGCAGCCGCGTCGGGGTGCAGCCGTGCACGGCGCGGCAGGCGTCGTTCTCGGCGGGCTGCTCGGACAGGTGCACGTGCAGCGGCATCCCGTTGCGGTCGGCCCAGCCGGCCACCGTGGCGAGCTGCTCGGCGGGCACCGCGCGAACCGAGTGGATGGCCGCGCCCCGCCGGGCGTGGTCGTTCTCGGGGCGGAACGCGTCGACCCGCTCCGCCCAGCGCAACGCGTCGCCGTCACCGAACCGGCGCTGCGTCCCGACCAGCTCCGCGCCGTCCACGCCCGCGGTCAGGTACGCCGTGTCCAGCAGGGTGAGCCGGATCCCGGCGTGCGCGGCGGCCTCGACCAGCGCGGCCGACATGGCGTTCGGGTCGGCGTACGGCCGGCCCTCCGGGCCGTGGTGCAGGTAGTGGAACTCGCCCACGCAGGTGATGCCCGCGAGGGCCATCTCCGCGTACGCGGCCCGGGCCAGGGCCAGGTAGGAGTCGGGATCGAGTCGGGCCGCCACGTCGTACATGACGTCCCGCCAGCTCCAGAAGTCGCCCCGCCCGCCGTGGGTGCGCCCGCGCAGCGCCCGGTGGAAGGCGTGCGAGTGGGCGTTGGCCAGGCCGGGCAGGGTGAGCCCGGGCAGGCGTACCGCGTCGCCGAGCACCTCGACCCCGGCGGGCGCCGCGCCGCCGCCGACCAGCGGGGTGACCGCCGTGATCCGGCCGGCCTCGGCCTCGATGAGCACGTCGGGGGTGGGTTCGGCGTGGTCGGGCAGCCAGGCGTACTCGGCCAGCCAGCGGGTCAGCGGCATGCCAGCTCCTCCAGCACCCGGGCCAGGGCCGTCACCCCGGCCGCGCAGTCGGCGTCGGTAGCGGACTCGGCGGGGGAGTGCGACACCCCGGTCGGGTTGCGCACGAAGAGCATCGCGGTCGGCAGGTGCGCGGCCAGCACCCCGGCGTCGTGCCCGGCGCCGGTGGGCAGCACCGGCGCGTCGAGCAGCGCGGCCAGCCGGCCGGACAGCCCACCGTCGAAGGCCACCAGCGGGGTGGCCGACTCCTGCGTGCAGGTCAGCTCGGTGCCGTCCCGCCTCGCCCGCTCGGTGGCCTTGGCCCGGACCGCCTCGACCAGGCCGTCCAGCGTCTCCGGCTCGGCCGCCCGGGCGTCCAGCCAGCCGGTCACCCTCGACGGGATGGCGTTGGTGGCGTTCGGCTCGACGGCCACCCGGCCCACCGTGGCGTGCGCGTCGCGCAGCCGGGCCTCCTTGTTCGCGGCGAGCACCGTGAACGCGTAGGTGAGCATCGGGTCGCGGCGGTCGGCCATCCGGGTCGTACCCGCATGGTTGCCCTCGCCGGCGAAGTCGAAGCGCCAGCGGCCGTGCGGCCAGATGGCGCTGGCCACCGCGACCGGCGCGCCGAGGTCGACCAGCGCCCGGCCCTGCTCGACGTGCAGCTCCACGAAGGCCGCGAAGCGGCCGAGCAGGCCAGGGTCGGCGCCCGCCGGCCGGTCGCCCAGCGCCTCGGCGAAGCTCACCCCCGCCGCGTCGCGCAGCCCGGCCGCGCGCTCCACCGCAATCTCCCCGGTGAGCAGCCGCGAGCCCAGGCAGGGTACGCCGAACCGGCCGCCCTCCTCCTCGACGAACGCGGCCACCACCACCGGGCGGGCCGGGGCGACCCCGGCGGCCCGCAGCTCGTCCACGGCCAGGAAGGCGCTGACGATGCCGAGCGGCCCGTCGTAGGCCCCGCCGTGCGGCACCGAGTCGAAGTGGCTGCCGGTGAGCACCGCGTCCCCGGCCGCCGGGTCACCCCACCAGGCGAAGAGGTTGCCGTTGCCGTCCTCGCTGACCGGCATGCCCCGCTGCCCGGCCTGCTCCCGGAACCAGGTCCGCAGCGACAGCTCCGGCTCGGTGAGGGCGTAGCGCAGGTAACCGCGACTGCCCGCGTCCCGCCCGACGGGCGCGATGTCGTCCCAGAGCTTGCGGAACCGGGCGGCGAGATCGCTCACGCCGTACCCTCCGTGCCCTCCGCCATGGGCACCCGGACGCCGGTGCGGGCGGCGACCTCGCGGGCGTCGTCGTAGCCGGCGTCGACGTGCCGGATGACGCCCATGGCCGGGTCGTTCGTGAGCACCCGCTCGATCTTCTGCCCGGCGAGGGCGGTGCCGTCGGCCACGCAGACCTGCCCCGCGTGGATGGACCGGCCGATGCCCACGCCGCCGCCGTGGTGGATCGACACCCAGGACGCCCCGCTGGCGGTGTTGACCAGCGCGTTGAGCAGCGGCCAGTCGGCGATCGCGTCGGAGCCGTCGGCCATCGCCTCGGTCTCCCGGTAGGGGCTGGCCACGCTGCCGCAGTCCAGGTGGTCCCGGCCGATGACCACGGGCGCGCTCAGCTCGCCGGACGCGACCATCTCGTTGAACCGCACCCCGGCCTTGTCCCGCTCGCCGTAGCCGAGCCAGCAGATCCGGGCCGGCAGGCCCTGGAAGGCGACCCGCTCGCCGGCCAGCCGGATCCACCGGGCCAGGGACTCGTTCTCCGGGAACAGGTCGAGGATGGCCCGGTCGGTGGCCGCGATGTCCTTCGGGTCACCGGAGAGCGCCGCCCACCGGAACGGGCCCTTGCCCTCGCAGAACAGCGGCCGGATGTACGCCGGCACGAAGCCGGGGAAGTCGAACGCCCGCTCGTAGCCGCCGAGCTTCGCCTCGCCCCGGATGGAGTTGCCGTAGTCGAAGACCTCGGCGCCGGCGTCGAGGAAGCCGACCATCGCCTCGACGTGCTTGGCCATCGAGGCCCGCGCCCGGTCGGTGAACTCGGCCGGCTTCGTCGCCGCGTAGTCCCGGGCGTCGGCCAGCTCCACCCCCTCAGGCAGGTACGACAGCGGGTCGTGCGCGCTGGTCTGGTCGGTGACGATGTCGATGGCGACGCCCCGGCGCAGCAGCTCCGGGAAGACCGTGGCGGCGTTGCCGACCGCCCCGACGCTGAGCGCCCGGCGGTCCCGCTTGGCGGCGAGCGCCTGCTCGACCGCGTCGTCCAGCGAGTCGGCGATCTCGTCCAGGTAGCGGTCGTGCGCCCGGCGCTCCAGCCGGGTGCGGTCCACGTCGACGATCAGGCAGGCGCCGCCGTTCATGGTGACCGCCAGGGGCTGCGCCCCGCCCATCCCGCCGCAGCCGGCGGTCAGCGTCAGCGTCCCGGCCAGGGTGCCGGCGAACCGCTTCTCGGCCACCGCCGCGAACGTCTCGTAGGTGCCCTGGAGGATGCCCTGGGTGCCGATGTAGATCCAGGAGCCGGCGGTCATCTGCCCGTACATGGTGAGGCCGAGCGCTTCGAGCCGGCGGAACTCCGGCCAGGTGGCCCAGTCGCCGACCAGGTTCGAGTTGGCCAGCAGCACCCGGGGCGCCCACTCGTGGGTGCGCATCACGCCGACCGGGCGGCCCGACTGCACCAGCATGGTCTCGTCGTCACGCAGGTCGGTCAGCGTCCGGACCAGCGCGTGGTACGACGGCCAGTCCCGGGCCGCCCTGCCGGTGCCGCCGTAGACCACCAGGTCCTCGGGGCGCTCGGCCACCTCCGGGTCGAGGTTGTTCATCAGCATCCGCAGCGCGGCCTCCTGGGGCCACCCCTGGGCGGTGCGTGCGGTGCCGCGGGCGGCGCGGACGGGCTGGTGCATCTCGTACTCCTCTCAGCCGAGGAACAACTGGCGACGGGTGGCGGACGACTCGAACGCCTCGAGCCGGGCCTGGGTTTCGGCGGGGGTGGCGTCACAGATCGCCTGGAGCACCACCATGGCCAGGGTCATCGGGGCGGTGTGCAGGTCGAAGACCAGGTCGGTGCCGACGGCGGCGGGGAGCACCACGTCGGCGTGGTCGGTGGCCGGGCTCACCGGGGAGTCGGTGATGGCCACGACGGTCAGCCCGGCGTCCCGGGCCTCGCGCAGCGCGTCCAGGGTCTCCCGGGGGTAGCGGGGCAGCACGAAGGCGAGCAGCGCGCGCGCCCCGGCCGCGGCGGCCTGTTCGAGCCGGTCGGCCAGGAGGCTGCCCCCGTCGTCGACGACCCGCACGTCCGGGTGCACCTTGGCGGCGAAGTACGCGAAGTACGCCGCGAGGGGTGCGGCGGCGCGCAGGCCGAGCACCGGCAGCGGGCGGCTTGCCGCGAGGAGCCGGCCGACCTCGGCGATGCGCTGCGCGTCAGCGAGCTGACCGGCGAGCCGGTCGAGGTTGCCCATCTCGGCGTGGACCGCCCGCTGGAGGGCGTTGCCGGCGTCGGCCGGGTCGGCGGCGCCGGTGGCGGTCAGCTCGCGCAGCCGGCGGCGCAGCGCGGGGTAACCGTCGTGCCCGAGCGCCATGGCGAACCGGGTCACCGACGGCTGGCTGACCCCGGCCAGCTCGGCCACCTCCGCCGCGGACAGGTACGCCGCCGCGCCCGCCTGCTTGACCAGGCAGTGTGCGATGCGGCGCTGGGTCGGGGTGAGCCGGACGCCGTGGAAGAGGTCGAGCAGGCGGTCGGTGGGTGCCGCACCGCTTTCATTCACGGCCTGACTCTATGCATGAAAACTTTCAGCGCGCAACCTTCGGCCGGTGGTCATGCGGCGACCGGAGGACGAGGGCGCGGGCGGTCGCTCTGTACTATCCGCACGGCGGGTGAGCAGAGGAGAAGTGGCATGCAGCCGGTTGGTCCGTACAGGTTCACCGAGTCGCTCGGCGTCTGCCCGGTGGGCACGGCGTGGTGGGCCATCGACGGGCAGGACCGGCTGGTGACCGTGGCGGTGCTCGACGGCGCCGCCGCTACGGATCAGCCCTGGCGGGAGGCGTTCGCGAACGCCGCGAACGCGATGGCCCTCGCCGGGCAGCGCTACGTCAACGCCGATTTCGCCGCCGCCAAGCCGTGGGTGGCGTACCCGTCCGAGGAGGGGGTGGGCGCCCAGCGCCTCTTCCAGAGCCTCGGCATGGAGCTGCACCCGGCGGAGGCCGAGGCGGAGGTCCTCATTCCCGCCACCGGCACCGTCACGAACCCGCCACAGCCGGTCTCCGGGGCACCCGTCTCCGGCACGCCGACGCCGACCTCCGGCGCGCCGCTGCCCTGGGCCATGCACGCCGCCGTGACCCCGCATCAGCAGGCGCCGGTGGAAGCCGCCCCGATCTCGCCGGCGCAGCCCGTGTCGCCCGCCGACACGTCCCCGGTGGACGCGTTCGCCGACCCGGTGCGCCGCATCCAGCCCTCACCGCCGGCCCCGCGCCGCCGCGGGCTCTCCGCGGCCGTCATCGCCGGGCTGGTGGTCCTCATCGCCGCCGTCGGCACCGGCGCGCTGCTCTGGGCCACCTCCGGCGACGAGGAGCCCACCGCCCTGCCCGGCGGGACGACCAGCTTCGCCACCGCGGCGCCGGCGTCGTCGGCCGCGGCTCCGGGGCTCCGGCCGTGGACGCAGGCCGCGCCGTACAGCGCCGAGGAGCGTGCCCTGGCGATCGCCGCGCCGTCCCTGGTCTTCGTCGAGGCCAGCTTCACCGGCATGCTGCGGGACACGAAGACCGGCGCCCCGATCAGCCCCACCCCGGTCACCTTCAAGCGGCGCTGTTCCGGCTTCGTGGTGAACGCCGACGGGGTCGTGCTCACCAACGGGCAGTGCGTGCGGCCGACCGACGACGCCGCGCGCGAGCGTGCCCTCAACACCCTGGGCCGGATCCTCGTCGACCAGAAGCGGCTCGCCGCCGGCGGCCTGGAGGGGTACGTCCGGTCGAAGCTGACGACCACCCGGTTCACCGGCACCGACCCGGCCGCGCCGTTCACCAGCCAGGTGTCCGGGCAGTTGAACGTGGCGCGGGGCGACCTGGCGACCAGCCCGGCGATCCCGGGCGAGGTGGTCCGGGTGCTCGAACCGGACGCCGGCAACGTCGCCGTCGTCAGGCTGTCCCAGGCCAAGCTGCCCGCCGTCGAGCTGGCTGCGGGGGAGGCGCCCGGTCCGGGCAGCGCGCTGCTCCTGCTGGGCTACGGGACCACCGACAGCGCCTTCCGGGGCGCCCGCTTCACGGTGGAGTCCAAGGTGGTGCAGGTGACGGGGACGGGCGACCAGGGCAGCGTCGCGGTCCAGCGGGTCAACGACGACATCGGGATCTACTCGCACGGCGGCGTCGCGGTGGACGCCGCCGGTCGGGTCGTCGGCGTGGTGGACAGTGACCGGGCGGCCGACGGCGGTGCGAACCGGGCCCTGGTGCCGGTTTCCGCCGCCACGACCCTGCTCGGCGAGGCGGGCGTGAGCAACACCCTCGCCGACACCGACAAGCTCTACCGCTCCGGGCTCGACGCCTGGTTCACCGGTCGCAGCAGCACCGCCGAGTCACACCTCGCCGCGGTGGCGGAGGCCGTGCCGACCAACCTGCTCGCACAGGCGTACCGGCAGAGCGCCGCCGACCGGGAGAAGCTGGCAACCGACGAGCCGAACCCGTCCGCGTTGCCGGCCGTCATCTTCGCCGCGCTCGGCGGCGCGCTGGTGGTCGGGCTGCTCGCGTTGTTGCTGCGCCGACGTCAGCGGTGACGCCGGTCAGCGGGTCGAATCGTCCCGACCCCAGTCGTCGCGCGGGTGACGACGGGCCCGCGACGCCGCGACCAGGGTCAGCGTGACGTAGATCGCCGCCGCCGGAATCAGCCACGGTCGCGGCAGGACCACGTCGCGCAGCCAGGACGAGCGCGCCGAGGGCCGCACCCCCGCGTGGCTGGCGCGCAGCATGGTGTTGCCGGCCCGCACGCGGGCCAGGGTGCGGACCAGGTCCGGCGTCCTGCGTGGCGCCTGCACGTACGAGGTCGCGCCGGCCACCTCGCACTTCTCTGCCGAGGAGAACAGCGAGTCGAGGAACATGTCGTCGGCGATCTCCGCCGGGAAGCCCTCGAACCGGGCCCGGCCGGCCGCGGACAGGCCCACCGTGCCCCGGCCGAACAGCGCGTCGGCGAAGATGGGCAGCCGCGTGCTGATCGCGTAGTAGCCGCGGACCGGCAGGGACCGGCCGTCGGTCACCATGGCCCGTCGCGGGGTCACCGCGAGCGGCGGTGACCCGTCGGCGGTCAGCACGTCCGCCATCCGCCGCAGCGCCCCGGAGCTGAGCACCACGTCGGCGTCCAGATAGAAGCGGGGGAAGCCGCGCGCCACGGCGTCGCCCGCGTTCAGCGCCCGGGCCTTCCCGGCCTCCGCCAGCTCCACGACGCGGACGCCGGAACGGGCGGCGGCGACCTCGGCGGTGGCGTCGGTGCACCCGTTGGCGACCACGACGATGTCCAGCTCGCCCGGCTCGGCGTCGGCGAGCAGGCCGTCCAGGCAACCACCGAGCACCGTCGCCTCGTTGTGCGCGGCGATCACCACACTGATCGTTCTCGGCTCGGCCGGTTCGGGCACCTGTCCACACTCCATGAGGGGCGGCGGCGGGCCGTGGCGTCGCGCGGGCCCGCCGTGATCGGCTGCCAGCTTGCCGGACCGGTCGTGGCGGCCGCAAGGCGGGTCACGTATCGGGCAGCAGCGCCGTCAAGGGGACGTGTCCGATGAACCGGACCGGTCCGAAGTGCTGCTCAACACCCCGCTCGGCGGCCGCAGATGCGGTGTGGACCACGCCGTTCGGGACACCGCGGTCTCCCGCCCCGCTGATATCGTCCTCCTGTTTCAGCCTGAACGCGACCGACCGAACAGGACGGTGCTCAGGTGACCGTTGCCGCCGCCTATGGGGACCGATCGCACCGGCGGTCGTTGTGGTGGCGACAGACCTTGGGAGACGCACGCCCTGATGGAGACCCTGACCCACCCGGCCCGGGATCCCGCACCGGGCGGCGCGTCGTCCGATGCACCGGCGACCCGGATCGAGCGCCTCGCCCGCCGCGCGGTCACCGGGGCGCTGGCGCTGGTCGCGGTCAAGCCGCTGCTCGACGTCGGTGAGTCCAAGGCGGGCGACTCGATCGACGTCGGTGTCGTCGTCACGGTGCTGGGCGCGCTGCTGATGCTGGGCGCGCTCGCCGCGGTGGTGTACGCCGGCCGCCGGCTGCCCGCCCGCTCCTTGCTGTTCATGCTGGTGGCGCTCGTCGCGATGCTCGTCATGTCCGGCATCGACTACCTGGCCGTGCCGGCCCGTGCGGATCTCCTCGACCTCTTCGACATCCGCCGCTACTCGATCTACGGCCCGCACCTGGAACCGACCTCGGCCATACCGGCCGAGGCGCTCCGGCTGGTCGTCGGCTTCGCCCCGCTGGCCCTGCTCGGCCTCGTGCTGCTGCGGCCGGGCTGGTTCCCCTCGCGACGGCTCGCGCTGGTCGCCGGGGTGGTCGTGGCGGCGGCGGTCGTGCACTGCGTACTGGCCTGGCTCCAGGTCGCCGGGGTGCTGCCGTACTCGTTCTACTTCGAGCTGCCCGGGCAGAAGATCGGGCGGGCCTCCGGCGGCTACTACCACCCCATGTCGCTCGGCCGGCTGCTCATGTTCGCCGTGTTCCTCATCTACGTGCTCGGCGACCGCCTCCGGCTCCGCGCGGCCGTGCGGTACGCCCTCATCGCGCTCTTCGTCGCCACCGGAGTCGTCTCCCTGCACCGATTCACCATCGTCTGCCTGGCCGTCATCGTCGTCGCGTTCGAGGCGCGGCGGCTGCGCGGCTGGCGGACCGGCATCGCGCGCCGTCGGCTCCCGCTGGCCGTCGGCGCGACGCTGGCCGTGGTCGCCGCGGTGGCCGGCGCCCTGTCCAACGCCACAGTGCGCAACAAGGCCCACGTCACCCTCACCGAGGTCGGGTCGCTCGACGTCCGCTCCGACACGTTCATGCACGGCCGGGGTGCGATCTGGAACGACGTGGCCGAGATCCTGCACCGGTCCCCGCTGGACGTGTGGCTGTTCGGTTTCGGGTACGAGCCGTGGGACATGCACAACGACTGGCTGCGGGTGCTGGTCATCTGGGGCGTGCTCGGGGTGGGCCTGACCCTCGCCGTCCTGGTGGGGCTCTACCGCCTGGTCCGGACCCGCATCGGTCCCACCGGGCGGCTGCCCCTGGCCGTGCTCTTCGCCACGCTCGTCCTCTTCGGACTGACGCAGAAGCCGCTGGCCTACCCGTACTTCCTGTGGCTCTTCGTCTTCGGCCTGGTGCTGCTGCTCAGCATCGACCGGGAGACGGCCGAGGCGGCGGAGGAGGAGGACAGCGGCGCGGCGGCGCCCACGGTGGCGGAGGAAGGCGGGGACGCGCCGTGAGCCCCTGGCCCCCGGCGCCCCTTCGGAACCACGGTGCGCAACCGACGGGCGGGACCCTGGGCGTCACCCGCCCCGGCCACCAGCCCCAGCCGGCCGAGAGACCGCGCGTGGTGCCCACCTTCTCGGTCTGCATCGTCGTGCGCGACCGGGCCGTGCTGCTGGTCAATGCCATCCGCAGCGTGCTCGCGAACGACTTCCCCGACTTCGAGGTGGTCGTCGTCGACGACGGCTCGCAGGTGCCGGTCACCCGGGTGCTGCACGAGGCGATGCTCTCCGCGGACGGCCGGGTCCGGGTGTTCACCCAGCCGCCCAGCGGCATCGCGCAGGCGCGCAACGTGGCGCTGCGGATGTCGACCGGCCGCTACGTCACCGTGCTCGACTCCGACGACGAACTGTCGACGGACGCGCTCGGCCGACTGCACCACCTGCTGACCACGACCGGGGCGCACTGGATCTACACCGACTACCGCGAGGTGAGCAGGGACCGGGCCCGGAGCATCCAACTACCGGACTACCGGACGCCCGGCCGGATGCTGCTCGGCGTGCTGACCCGGCCCCGGCTGCCGTTCAAGCACTCCGGCACCACCATCGACCGTCGGGTGCTCGACCGCATCGGCGGCTACGACGAGAGCTTCCGCCTCTTCGAAGACATCGAGCTGGTGTTGCGCGCGCTGCGGGCCGGCGTTCACCCGCGCCGGCTGGCCCACCCCGTCGTGCTGTTCCGGCGGCACGACGGCAACGTGACGCGGGGCCGGATGAGCGGCCTGGTGTTCTGGTTCCGCCTGGTCGACATGTACCGGCCGTGCCGGGTCCCTGGGGCCGGCCTGGGTATCAAGGCGCTGCGTGCCCTGAGCGAAGCGGGGAAGTGGCTTGTCACCCTCGGCCGTTGAGCTGCCAGCCGGCCCTCCCGTCCGGTCCCGACGCGGCAACCGCCTCGTCGCGATGCTGGTGCACCTCGGGATGCTGGGGCTCAGCCAGGTCGGGGTGACCGTCGCCGCCTTCGCCACCCAGATCCTGCTGGCCCGCAGCCTGCCGCAGGCCCACTTCGGCACGTTCACCACCGTGCTGGCGTTGGTGTCGCTCACCGCCCCGCTGGCCGTGTTCGGCGTCTCCGAGCTGTGGTTGCAGCGATTCGGCCAGGAGGGCGCCGGGGCGTACCGCTGGGTCGGGCCCTCGGTGCGGGTGGTCGCCGGCTGGAGCGCGCTGATCGCCGCGGCGGTGCTCCTGTGGGGTGTCGCGGCGCTGCCCGATGCGGAGGCGGCCACCGTCCGGGCGCTGCTGGCCGCCGTGGTGGTCGCCCAGGCCGCGCTGGGGCTGGTCGCCTCGGTGCAGCAGCTACGGGGCGACTACCGGGGGTTGTCCGCCCTCCAGTTCGCGCCGCACCTGGGTCGGGTCCTGGTGGTGCTCGCCGTGTGGGCGGCGGGCCTGGGCGTGGTCGCCGCGGCGGCCGGGTACGCCGTCGTCGCCCTGCTGACCGTGATGGCCTGCCTGGTGGTGATGCGTCCGTTCGTCCGGGGCGTCATGCCACTGGAGGGCCATCCCCGGGCCGAGGCCCCGCCGCCGCCGGATCGGCCGGTGGCGGGGCGCGCCGTGCTCGGCGCGGCGCTGCCCTTCGTGCTGGGCAACGTCTTCTACCTGCTGGGCATGTACCTCGGCACCGTGGTGGCCGGCGAATTCCTCAGCCCGGAGGCGGCCGCCCTGCTGTCCGTGCCGATGTCCGTGCTGGCCGCCGTCTATCTGGTGCCCCGGGTCGTCTACCAGCAGTACTTCCTCGCCAAGCTGCACCGCTGGGCCGGCTCCGACCGGGACGCGATCCTGCTGGCCTACCGCTACGGCGGCGCCGGGATGCTGCTGCTCGGAGCGGTCATCGCGGCACCGGTGGCGCTGGCCGCCGGCCCTCTGCTGCCGGTGCTGCTCGGCGCCGAGTACGCCGACTCGGCAGCCGTGCTCGCCGTACTGGCACTGGCCATTCCGTTCCGCTTCGGTGGCGCCGCCGTGGCGTCGCTGCTCACCAGCGGTGGCCTCCTCCGGCGCAAGGTCGCCTACCAGGGCGTCGGCGCCGCGGTCTACCTGGTCGCGCTGGCTGTGGCGACGCCGGTGTGGGGCATCATGGGGGCGGCGACGGCGACAGTCGTCGCCGAGATCGCGCTCTGCTGTCTCTTCTGGGTCGCGGTGCGCCGGCGGGTGGTCGGCGACGCCCCGCTGCCCTCCTGGCGGGACGTCCGGCGCCGGCTGACAACGGAGGATCCCCGTGCATCCTGAGTCAGCACCCGCAGCCCGACGCCCCCTCGTCGTCGGCTACTACGGCATGGACAACGTCGGTGACAACGCCTTCTGCGTCGTCGTGGACTGGGCCCTCCGGGCGTACTGGGGCTCGGCGGCGCCGATCTTCGCGGCGCCGCCGCTGGTGGACCTGCCCGGCGACCGCACCGGAATGGATCCCCGCTGGTACGTCCGCGGCGGTGTGACCGGCCGCGCCGGCACCCTGCTCAACAAGGCCGCCCTGCTGCGGCGCTCCTCGATGCTGGTGTTCGGTGGCGGGTCGGTGTTCCGGGAGATGGGCCCGCTCAGCGAGAAGAAGCTCTTCTCCTACTTCTCCCGCCTGTCCGGGCACCCGATGGCTGCGCTCGGCGTCTCGGTGGGGCCGTTCCTGTCGCCGGTCGCCGAGCGGCGGCTGCTCGACGTGCTGCGCCGGGTCGACTTCATCGGGGTACGCGACCTCGCCTCCGCCGAGATCCTCCGGAACGCTGGGCATCCGGGCCTGCTGGTGCCCGCCGGCGACCTGGCCGGCCTGCTGCCCGAGGCGCTCGGCGAGCCCGTCCCGCTTCGGGCGCCCCGGCCCACCGGGAGGCGGGCACGGCTGGGCGTGACCCTGCTCGGCGTGGACTACGAGGCCGGGGACGACGAGTCCCGGCGACGTGAGGCCGCGCTTATCGACGGGGTCCGGGCCCTGGTCCTCAAGGAGCCGGTCGACGTGACGGTGTTCGTCTTCAACACCCATCCCGTGCACGGTGACGAGGGGGTCAGCCGGCGGCTGCGCGCGGCCGTCGAGGGTGTCTGCGACGTCCGCGTCGTCACCGCCCGGGACGGCGTACGCGCCTGCTGGGACGAGATGAAGCGGTGCGACCTGGGCCTGCACATGCGGCTGCACGGTGCCGTCTTCGCCTACCTGGCCGGGGTCCCGTTCACGCTGGTGCCGTACCAGAAGAAGTGTGACGACTTCCTGGATGAGATCGCGCAGCCGGCGTCGCTGCGCCTCGGCCGGGTCCCGCGCGACCCGGCGGAGGTGACCCGGATACTTGCCGCCATGCTCACCGAAACCGCGGTGCCCGGCCTGTCCCGGTCGGACTTCGCCGACCGTGCCCGGCTGAACTTCACCCGGGCGCCGTGGGCGCTCGGCGCCACCGCCGAGCCGTCTCCGCGGTGACCGCAGACTCCCGCCGCTCGTCCAGGTCCACCCTGCTGCTCGCGGTGACCCTGGCGCTCGGCGCCGTCCTGCTCGCCACGCTGGTGGTGGTCACCGCGAGCGGCCACGGGCGGTCCACCGGCCCGTCCGTCGCCGGCTCGGCGACGCCCTCCCCGCCGGCTCCCACCCCGGAGCGCGACAGGCTGCGCGACCTGATGCCGCCCGGAGTGCGGATCGGCACGGCCATCGACGGGCGTGCGCTGAGCCTCGACTCCACCTACCGGGACGTGCTGGCCACCGAGTTCGACACGGTGACCGCCGAGAACGCGATGAAATGGCGCAACCTGGAGCCCTCGGAAGGGGTCTACGCCTGGGTCGGCGCCGACCAGCTCATCGACTTCGCGCAGCGCGGCCGCCAGTCGGTCTACGGCCACACCCTGGTCTGGCACAACGACGTGCCGCAGTGGGTGTCACCGGACTGGTCCCCGGAGCGGCTCCGGGCCGTGCTGCGCGCGCACGTCACCGCTGTCGTCTCCCACTACCGGGACCGGGTGTGGGCCTGGGACGTGGTCAACGAGGCGCTCGACGAGGACGGCACGCTGCGGGACACGCTGTGGCTGCGCAAGCTCGGCCCCGGCTACATCGCCGACGCGTTCCGCTGGGCCCACGCCGCCGACCCGAGCGCCCGGCTGTTCATCAACGACTACGGGACGGAGGAGCGGAGCCGCAAGTCCGACGCCCTGCTGAGGCTGGTGCGGGACCTGCGCGCCCAGGGGGTGCCGGTGGACGGGGTGGGCTTCCAGGCCCACCTGGAGTCGGCCCGGCGGCCCGCCGGCCTCGCCGCCAACCTGCGCCGCTTCGCCGCCCTGGGCGTCTCCGTCGCCATCACCGAACTCGACGTCCGGGTGAAGCTGCCGGCCGGCCCGGCGCAGCTGCGCCAGCAGGCGGCTGTCTACCGGGACGTGCTGGCGGCCTGCCTGTCCGTGCCGGCCTGCGTGTCACTGACCGTCTGGGGCTTCACGGACGCCCGGAGCTGGATCCCCGGGTACCACCGCGGCTACGGCGCCGCGTGCCTGCTGGACGCCCAGTACCGGCCGAAGCCGGCACACACCGCCATGATCGAGTTGCTCGGCACGAGGCGGCCACGAGGTCCGGGCGGCTGACCGTCCGCCGGGTCACCGCTGGGCGCCGCCCAGGATCTCCTTGACCGCGTCGCGGCGCACCGCGTCGTAGAAAGTGCGTACCTTCGCCGGGTCCGGGAACACCACGCTCTCCGTGCCGACGCGACCGGTGCCCTTCGTCGGGCTGGTGAAGAAGAACAGGTTGCCGCCCCGCAGGTTCCGCAGGTCGGCTGCCATGTCGAGCAGCGACATCCCCTTGTCCACCGACACCGCGGCCGACGACGCCTTGACGAAGTCGTTCAGCTTGCCGGGATTGGTGAGGATGCCGCCGGAGGCGGCCCGGTCGAGGATGGCCCGGATCACCTGCTGCTGGTGCCGGATCCGGGCGAAGTCACCGTCCGGGAACTGCTTGCGTTGCCGGGACCAGTCCAGGGCCGTCTCACCGTCCATGTGCTGCACGCCTTTGGCGAACTTCCGGAACGGCGGGTGGATCGAGGTGAACTCCCGGTCCGAGTCGATGTCGATGCCGCCGATCGCGTCGATGATGTCCTTGAACCCGGCGAAGTCGATGATGGCCACGTGGTCGATCCGGACCCCGGTGAACTGCTCGACGGTCTGCACCATCAGCGGCACCCCACCCCAGGCATACGCTGCGTTGATCTTCGCGTCGCGGTCGCCGTGCCGGCCGTCCTTCGATCGCGGGACGTGCACCCAGGTGTCCCGCGGGATGGAGATCAGCTCGGCGCTTTTCCGGTCCTTCGGCAGGTGGGCCACGATGATGGTGTCCGACCGCGAACCGGTGGTGTTCTCCGGGTCCCGCGAATCGCTGCCGAGGACCATGATGTTCATGGCCCCCTTGGCGGCGACGGGCGGACGGGCCTCCTGCGGCACGCCCTGGAAGGCGTCGACCCGCTCGATGCGGGAATCGACCGAGCGCAGGTAGAAGTACCCGCCGCCGACACCACCTGCACCGAGCAACACCACCACCAGCAGCACGATCAGGGCGAAACGCCGGCCGCGTCGCGGACGTGGGGCCGCGTCCGTCGGCTCCTCGCCGGTGGGGTCCACCTCGGACGGTGCGGTCGGCGCGTCCGGATCCGGGTCGACGGTCTGCTGGGGATCTGGCATGCGCGCGATGCTACTGACTCACGCTCCGTCACGCCGACCCTCGTCCGACCGGCCAGCCTCACTCATTCGTTCGGCGCTTTCCTCCTCAACCGTTGCCTCGAACCTGGTACAACGTCGGGGGTGGATGCAACGAAGCTCCGCCGGGCCATCGCCCGGACCCGGCTCGCGCCGGTCGCCGCCTTCCCGAAGCGCCTGGCCCGGGTCGCCCGGCACGACGCCCGGGTGCTGCGCACCTCCGCCCGGTGGCTGCTCACCTCCCGGGAGCACCACAACTACACGTACGAGCTGACCAAGCTCAGCCGGCACCACCTGGCCTGGTTCGTCAGCGTGGCCTGCGACG
This sequence comes from Micromonospora sp. AMSO31t, assembly GCF_008868175.1. Taxonomy (GTDB): domain Bacteria; phylum Actinomycetota; class Actinomycetes; order Mycobacteriales; family Micromonosporaceae; genus Micromonospora. Next base: position 787 of record NZ_WBKT01000058.1, on the reverse strand, counting down.
TCCCGGTCGGGCAGGTGCGCCGCTGGTTCGCCGAGATCGAGGGCGACGACAAGCTGCGTACCCACATCGAGGCGGCCACGGCCGCCGCCTCCCGCCGTGGCCTGGCCGACCGCCAGGTCCGCTATGCCCGCCGCATCGGCTGGTACGCCATCGTCCGCGCCCGCAAGCCCGCCCACGTCGTGGAGACCGGAGTAGACAAGGGCCTCGGCAGCTGCGTCCTGGCCGCCGCCCTGCTCCGCAACGCCGCCGAGGGCCACCCCGGCCGGCTCACCTCGCTCGACATCAACCCCGAGGCCGGCTACCTGGCCAAGGCCACCCCCTGGGCCGACGTGGTCGACCTCGTCATCGGCGACTCGGTCGCCTCGATCCGCGCGCTGGAGCGACCCGTCGACCTGTTCCTGCACGACAGCGACCACAGCCGGGTGCACGAGCGCAGCGAGTTCGAGGCGGCCGAACCGAAGCTCGCCCCCGGCGCCATGCTCCTCACCGACAACGTCACCGCCACCAACGTCCTCGCCGAGCACGCCGAACACACCGGCCGGCGGTTCCTCGCCTACCGGGAGACTCCCGCCGGGCACTGGTATCCGGGCGACGGCATCGGCGTCGCCTGGTGACGCTCGCGCCCCGTCTTAGCTTTCGCTTAGCCCGCTTGTCCGGCGCCCCACCGGTCCGGCAGCATCGAGCGGCGTGACCGACGGCAGCGCTCCCGGCCGCCCCGCGGACCAGCACCCACCCATCCGTGCCGGCCGCCGCCGTGCCCCGGCCGGCCCCCGCCGCTGGCTCGCCG
>NZ_WBKT01000057.1 GCF_008868175.1 Micromonospora sp. AMSO31t | reverse complement strand
AGTCCACGTACCCGGTGGTGGTCGGGCCGACGGTGAGCCGGTAGCTGAACGCGTCCGCGCACATGGTGGCCGGGACCGTGGCGGCGGCCTCGGCGGCCAGCCGCGAGTCGGTGGCGAGCTGACGCAGGCGGTCGAGGTCGGCGTCGCTGAGCCGGCCGGTGTGGGAGGTGCCGGCCCGGTCGACCCGGGTCCACCGGCCGTCGGGCTGCACCGTGACGGTGTCCTTGAGCCCGACGATGCCGCCGGACTTCGTGAGCACCACCGGCGCGGCGGTGGCCGGCGCCGGGCCGCCGGACGCGGGGGTGGCGCCGTTCTGGGCGCAGCCGGCGAGCGGGGTGAGGAGCGCGGCGAGGAGGGTCGCCGCGACGGGGGTCGCTCTCATGCCGATCGGACGCACGGCGGGGCCACCCGGTTCCGACACGTTCCGTCGCATCGTCCGAACGGTCAGTGTCTCCGGCAGGAAAGCGCTCGCACCCTTTCACGTTCTTCGATGTATCGCTATATCTACATCAGTGACTACCCCCGTCACAACTTCCCCCCTTCAGGAGGGCCCGTGAAAAGATCCCTCGCCGCCGTCAGCGCAGCGCTGCTCACCAGCGGCGTGCTGACCTGCGTCACCACCACGGCGCACGCGGCAACCCCGAGCGCCCCGTCCCCCGAGTCCGCCGCCGCAGCCCGGGCGGCGAGCCTGCTCCGCGCCAACCCCGGTGCCGTCCAGGGCGCCGCCGGGGAGGCGTACCAGGCCGTCCGCACGAAGGTGGACGCCTCCGGGGCCACCCACACCCGCTACGCCCGGACCTACCACGGCCTGCGCGTCTACGGCGGGGACTTCGTCATCCACACCGCCCCGAACGGGACGCTGGCCGGGACGTCGGTCGGCCTGGCCGCGCCGCTCACGCTGGGCACCACCGCCAAGGTGGGCTCGGCCGCGGCCAAGGCCAGCGCGCGCAAGGCGTTCTCCGGCTCGCTCACCTCGGTGGGCACCCCGGAGCTCTTCGTCGACGCCAGCTCCGGCCGGGGCCGGCTGGCCTGGGAGACCGTCGCCAGCGGCTGGCAGGCGGACAAGCAGACGCCGTCCAAGCTGCACGTCGTCACGGACGCGACCACCGGCAAGGTGATCGGCTCCTACGACGAGATCGAGATGGTGGTCGGCAGCGGCCAGGGCATCTACACCGGCACGGTCAGCATCGACACGACGCTCTCCGGCAGCACCTACCAGATGGTGGACCCGTCGCACGGCAACGGCCGCACCTGCGACATGAACAACAGCACCGGAGGCACCTGCACCACCTTCACCGACCCCGACAACAACTGGGGCAATGGCGCCAACTCGAACCGGCAGTCCGCCGGCGTCGACGCCCACTTCGGCGCCGCGAAGACCTTCGACTACTTCAAGAACACGCATGGCCGCAACGGCATCTTCGGCAACGGCGCGGGCGTGCCGAGCCGGGTGCACTACGGCAACAACTACGTCAACGCCTTCTGGGACGGCTCCCAGATGACCTACGGCGACGGCTCGGGCAACTCCCGCCCGCTGGTCTCGCTCGACGTCGCCGGTCACGAGATGAGCCACGGCGTCACCGAGGCCCTCTCCGGCCTCGTCTACTCCGGTGAGCCCGGCGGCCTCAACGAGGCCACCAGCGACATCTTCGGCAACATGGTGGAGTTCTACGCCGCCGCGCCGAGCGACCCGGGTGACTACCAGGTCGGCGAAAAGATCAACATCAACGGCAACGGTACGCCGCTGCGCTACATGTACAACCCGTCGCTGGACGGCTCGTCCGACTCCTGCTGGAGCACCAGCACGAAGAACAAGGACGTCCACTACTCCTCCGGGGTGGCCAACCACTTCTACTTCAACCTCGCCGAGGGCACCGGCTCCACCGCGTACGGCACGTCGCCGGTCTGCGGTTCGGCGCCGGCCGTGACCGGCATCGGTCGCGCCAAGGCCGAGAAGATCTGGTACCGGGCGCTCGACGTGTACTTCACCTCGAACACCTCGTACGTCAACAACACCACCCCGTCGAATACCGCCCGGGCCTACACCCTCAAGGCGGCGACCGACCTGTACGGCAACTGCTCCACCGAGTACAAGACCGTCCAGGCGGCGTGGACCGCGGTGAACGTGGCCGGCAACGACGCGCCCTGCAGCTCCACCGGCAACGACTTCTCCGTCTCCCTCTCCCCGACCTCCGGCTCGGTGACCGCGGGCGGATCGGTCTCCACCACCGTCGCCACCGCCACCACGAGCGGGACCGCGCAGACCGTGACGTTCTCCGCCTCGGGCCTGCCGACCGGCGCCACCGCGTCGTTCAGCCCGTCCTCGGTGACCTCGGACGGCTCGTCCACGCTCACCATCGCCACCTCGGCGAGCACGCCGGCCGGCACCTACTCGGTGTCGATCAGCGGCAGCGCGACGTCGGGCACGAAGACGGCCACCTACACGTTGACCGTGAACGGCACCGGCGGTGGCTGCACCGGCGCCGGCCAGAAGCTCGCCAACCCGGGCTTCGAGTCCGGCAACACGGGCTGGTCGACCACCTCGGGCGTCATCGGCCAGTACGGCTCCAGCGGCCAGCCGCCGCGTACCGGCACCTGGAACGCCTGGCTGGACGGCTACGGCAGCACCCACACCGACACGCTGGCCCAGTCGGTGAGCCTGCCCAGCGGCTGCACCTCCTACAACTTCACCTTCTGGCTGCACATCGACTCCTCGGAGAGCACGAGCAGCGTCCAGTACGACAAGCTGACCGTGCAGGTGCTCAACTCGTCCGGCGGCGTGCTGGCGACCCTGGCCACCTACTCGAACCTGAACAAGGCGAGCGGCTACAGCCAGAAGTCCTTCTCCCTGGCCTCGTACGCCGGCCAGACCGTCACCCTGAAGTTCACCGGCACCGAGGACTCCTCGCTGCAGACCTCGTTCGTCGTGGACGACACCGCGGTCAACGTCTCCTAACCTGACCTGACCGCCCGACCCCGGGGCCCGGCGGCCACCCCACGCGGGTGGTCACCGGGCCCCGCCCGTTACGGTCGCCGGAGAACCAGCGGCGCGAGGGGGAGAGATGTCGGACGCGGAGCTGACCGTCACGGTGAGCGGACCGGTGGCCACCGTGGTGATCCGGAACCCGGCGCGCCGCAACGCCCTGACGCCGGCCATGTGGCGGCAGCTCCCGGTGCTGCTCGACGGCCTGGAGGCCGACCCGGCGGTGCGCGTGCTGGTGCTCACCGGGGCGGACGGCACCTTCTGCGCCGGCGCGGACCTGGGCGACCTGGACGAGCTGCTGGAGGCGGGTGACGGCAGCATCGCGGTGGCCGCCGAGGAGCGGCTGGCCGCGTTCGGCCGGCCCACCGTGGCGGCGATCGAGGGTGCCTGCGTCGGCGGCGGCTGCCAGCTCGCCGTCGCCTGCGACCTGCGCCTCGCCGCGGCGGACGCCCGGTTCGGCGTACCCCCGGCGCGGTTGGGTCTGGTCTATCCCGCGCCGACCACCCGGCGGCTGGCCGGCCTGGTCGGGCCGTCCGCGGCCAAGCACCTGCTGTTCACGAGCGAGCTGGTCGACGCCGAGCGGGCGCTGCGGATCGGGCTGGTCGACGAGGTGCTGCCGGCGGACGGGCTCGCGGCGCGGGTGGCGGCGCTGACCGCCACCATCGCCGAGCGTTCCCGGCTCACCGTGGCGGCGGCCAAGGAGATCGTCGACGGGCGCGCCGACGACGACCGCATCGCCTGGTGGCACGGGCAGGTGCGGGAGAGCGGCGAGGCCCGCGAGGGGATCGCCGCGGTCACCGGGCGCCGTCCGCCGCGCTTCGGCTGGACCCCACCGGCCGCCGGCTGAGCGTCACGCCGTCACCGTCGGGACGAACGGGCGTCACACCCTACGACGGCCGGGGCCGGCGGGCGCCGCGCCGGAGGCGTGCCTCCGACGCGACCCCCTGTGCCCGCCGGCCGTCCGTCACCGCGCCAGCGAGGCCCAGCTCGGCGTCACCGGCTCCCGCCGCAGCGGCATGCCCGCCTCGGCCGGGGTCCGGTCGCCCTTGCGCTGGTTGCACCCGTAGCAGGCGGCGGTGGTGTTCCCCCAGGTGTTCCGGCCACCGCGCGAGCGGGGCAGGATGTGGTCGATCGTGCTGGCCGGGCCGTCGCAGTAGGCGCACCGCCCGCCGTCGCGGCGCAGCACCCCGCCCCGGGACCAGGCCGGGCCGGCGCTGAACCGCCAGCGGGTCACCACGTACCGGACGAGGCGAACCACCCGCGGCATCGGGAAGACGCCGATCACCTGGTCCGGCTCGGCCTCGTGGATCTCGGCGACCCGCCGGCAGAGCATCCGGATCGCGTGCTGGACGGTGACCCGGTGCAGCGGGCCGAGGTCGGCGTTGATGACGAGGACGGCGTCCACCGGGCTCTCCCTTCACGATCGGTGGTACGGCAGCAAAAAGCCGCCCGGTCCCTGGCGGACGGGCGGCGACGACGTGGACGCGCGGGCGCGTCAGTCGGGCGGTCCGGCCGGGGGACCTTCGGCCCGGCAGCCGTCGCCGAGCAGCCACGACGGCATCGTGGTGGCGTGTCGCAGCGACATCGACGGCTCCCGCAGCGGTGGTTGACCTTGCGCGCTCACGGTAGATCCACGCCGGAGAGGCGGGCAACGCATTTCGATCCGCCGCCGGATCAGCGCCGGCCGGCCAGCAGGCCACGCGGGCGGACCGAGTGGACCGGCTCGGCCGCCGCCCCCTCGGCCCGCAGGATGTGGTTGGCGGCCACGATCCCGGTGGCCGCGGAGCGTTCCATCAGCGCGCTCGGGAAGTCGGTCCGGATCCCGTCGCCGGCCAGGTAGAGGCCGGCCGCGTCGGTGCGTACCCCCGGGCGGTCCGCGTGGCTGCCCGGGGTGAACGCGGGGGCCCGCGCCTCGACCCGGGCACGCAGCTCGCGCACCCGCAGGCCGGCGGCCTCCGGCCAGAGCGCCGCCAGCTCCGCCCGCATCCGCTCGGCCAGCTCCCCGGCCGGCACGTTCGGCTCGCAGGCGTACGCGTGCAGCTCGACCACCGAGCCGCCGGTCCGTCGAGCCCAACGCCGGGGCTCGTCCTCCAGCCGGTGGTAGAGGGTCACCGAGTCCAGGGTGGGCTGCCGGGACACGCCGCTGAACACCGCCCGGTCCGGGCGCACGTCGCCGTCCAGCCAGTAGCGCGCCACCGCGTACGGGGGACCGGGCCGGCCGAACGCGGGCATCCGCGCCACCAGCGTGGGCGCCGCCGCGAGCAGGCCGGGAGAGGCGGCGACCAGCGCGGCGAGCGCGGGCGGGTCGACGGCCAGCACCACGTGCCCGGCCTCGTGGGTGTCGCCGCCGGCGGTGGTCGCCCGCCAGCCGTCCGGCGTCCGGTCCAGCCGGGCGGCGGCCGTGCCGGTGCGCACGCGGGCGCCGTGCCGCTGGACGTGCCGGGTGAGCGGTTCCCAGACCGCGGTCGCGTAGTCCCGGTCCGGGCAGTCGAAGGCCAGCCCCTCCGGGTTGCCGAGCAGGTAGAAGTGGAACTGGGCGATCATCTCGGCGGCCGACATCTCCGCCTCGTGGTTGAAGAACGAGTGCGAGAAGACCTCGAAGAGCATGGCCCGGGCCCGGTCCGGCAGCCGCAGCGAGGTGAGCAGGTCGTCGGCGGTCCAGGTGTCGAACTCGGCGTAGGTGCGCTCCGGGTCGTAGGCCAGCAGCGGCAGCGCCGCGTCCCGGTCCATGGCCCGCAGGTCGGCCAGGCGCAGGCTCGGGCTGCGCAGCAGCAGGGCGAGCAGGTTGGCCGGCGGCGCGGGCGGCAGCCGCCCGAACTCCTCGTCCGGCCACCGCGCGGAGAGGATCGGGTAGCCGGGCACCGGCTTGAGGAAACCCAGCGTGGGGTCGGCGCGGCGCAGGATGTTCCGCCAGTTCCAGTACTGCCGGAAGAAGGCGTGGAAGCCGTGCTCGTTGCGCTGGACGCCGTCCGGCAACTCCTCCGGCCAGGCGCCGAGCCGGCCGCCCAGGTGCGGCGCGGCCTCCAGCACGGTCACCTCGACACCGCGCTCGGCCAGCACCACGGCCGCCGACATGCCGGCGATGCCACCGCCGACCACCACGGCCCGCACCGGTCGCGGCACGCGCGGCGCGCCACCGCCGCCGGGGTCCACCAGGTGCCGGCGTACGCCGATGAGCCGGCCGACCACTCGCGACAGTGCCACGCGCACCTCCGACCCGACGGGAGCCCCAGTCTGCCGGCTCACGCCGCCGGCGGCAGCAGACAGCGGCGCGGCCGGTCCGACGCCGGCCAGACGTACTCCAGGTCGGGCGGGACGTCGCCGAACTGCGGGCCGTAGTGCGCCGGGTCCTTGCGCAGCAGCGACGACCGGTGGCTGAGGTGCAGGTCGTCCCGGCCCAGCCAGGGCGGCAGCTCGCCGGCGTCGGCCAGCTCCGCCTGGGTGCGGATGAGCGCGATGCCGCAGGCGGAGGCCAGGTCGGTGGCCATGGTGGCCGCGCAGGTGTCCGCCCGTCCCGGCTCGCACCACACGGCGCACATGTCCAGGCCGTACCGGGTCAGCGCCTCCTCGTAGCCGGCCCACATCTTCACCGCCGGGTGGTTGCGCCAGCCGTAGTCCGGCCGGGTCAGCCCGCGCAGCACCTGGATGGTCTCCACCCGCTGCTTGCCCAGCCGCTTCTGGTCCAGCGTCCGGGCGCTGGCCAGGAAGTCCGGATACGGCAGGAACGTCTGCATGCCGCTGCTCTACCCGTACTGGCGGGCCCCATGCGTTCATGATCGAGGGGGCTGCGCGCGCTGCGAGCGACTGACTACGATCCGGGCATGGCCGAGCCCCTCCGCGACCGCGCGCGCCGGGCGACCGGATGGCGGCTCAAGATGAACGGCGACGCCCGTCCGCACTACGTGGTCTGCGGCTCGGACCCGTTGGCCTACTGGGTGGTCCGGTCCCTGCTCGCCACCGACCCGCCCGCCGGCCGGGTCCGGGTGACGCTGGTCGTGCCCGAGCGCCGCCGCACCGAGGGGCCGGACGGGCGGGACCTCCCGGGCGTCCAGGTCGTCCGGGCCGACCGGCTCGACGAGGCCACCTTCCGCCGGGCCGGCCTGGCCGGAGCGGACGGGCTGGCCCTGCTGCACCAGGACGACGTGGGCAACATGCACGCCGCGCTCTGCGCCCAGGAGGTCGAGCCCCGGCTGCGCCTGGTGGTCCGGATGTTCAACACGAGCCTGGCCAACGGCGTGCGGCAGCTTTTCCCCGACTCGGCGGTGCTCTCCGACGCGTCGATCTCCGCACCGGCCTTCGTGGCCGCCGCCCTCGGCGAGCTGGCCCCCACCCACTTCCGGCACGCCGGCCGCACCCTCTACGTGGCCCGCCGCGCCGACGTACGCCCGCAGGACGTGGTCAGCGGGCTGGCCGTCACCACCGATCCGGAGCTGGTCCGGGTGCTGCCCGCCGACGAGGCCTCCGCCGACGTGGTGCTGGCCGAGGCGACCGGCCGGCCGCCCGGCACCGAGCTGGCCGCCCGCCGGCTGGTCCGGGCCCGCCGTCGGCGGCAGCCGGTCGCGGTGCTGCTCCGCGCGCTCCGCAGCTTCGCCACCCGCAAGATCGGCCTGGCCGTGCTGGTGCTGCTGGCGGTGATCGCCGTGCTCGGCTGGCTCAACGCCCGGGCGGCCGACGTGACGTGGTCCGAGGCGCTCTACCTGACGCTGGTCACCACCCTCAGCGGGCAGGACCCGGACGTCAACAAGGCGCTCGCCGCCCAGATCATGCAGGTGGTGCTCAACCTGGCCGGGCTGGCGCTGATCCCGCTGATCACGGCCGCCGTGGTCGACGGCATCGTCAACGCCCGGCTCGCCCTGCACGCCGGCCGGGTCCAGCCCGACCGCTCCGGGCACGTGGTGGTCGTCGGGCTCGGCAACATCGGCACCCGGGTGATGGCCCAACTGCACGACTTCGGGGTCGAGGTGGTGGCCATCGACAAGAACCCGGACGCGCGGGGCGCCCCGCTGGCGCACCGGCTCGGCGTGCCGCTGATCGTCGGCGACGCGGGCCAGGAGGAGACCCTGCGCGCCGCCTCCGTCGACACGAGCCAGGCGCTCGTGGTGGTCTCCACCGACGACGGCATCAACCTCCGCGCCGCCCTGAACGCCCGCTCCCTCGACCCCGACCTGCGGGTGGTGCTGCGCCTCTTCGACGGCGACTTCGCCGAACGGATCCAGCAGGCGTTCGGGATCGGCATCTCCCGCAGCGTGTCCTACCTGGCCGCTCCGGCGTTCGCGGCGGCCATGCTGGACCGCGCCGTGATCGCCACCATCCCGGTCGACCGGCACGCGCTGCTGGTCACCGAGGTGCCGGTGGTGGCCGGCTCCCCGCTCGACGGGCGGCCGCTCGCCGCGGTGGCCCGCCCCGGCGAGGTGCGCCTGCTGGCGTACACCCCGGCCGGGCAGAAGACGGAGTGGTCCACCGACCCGCGCATGGTGATCCATGCGGGCGACCGGCTGACCGTGGTGGCCCGGCGGGCCGGGCTGACCGCCCTGCTCCGGGAGACCACCCCGGTGCCGCCACCCGCCCCGGCGGGCGCGCCCACCCCTCGCCACGCGGACGAGTGAGCCTCCAGGACGACTTTCACGACGACACTCGCCCCGGCGGCCCATGGGACGACCTGAAGCGCCTCGACCAACGACCCCCGGCACCCACCACGGGCATCGGGGTCGTTGTCAGATCGAACGGCGCGCGATGCGTGGTCGGGCTGGTGGCCGGAGGTGCTTGTCCTTGTGCTGCCGGACCATCTCGTCCCACACCTCCTGAGGGAAGTCGGGGTCCGGCGGTATCCACCGGTGCGAGTTGTCGGAGTAGTGGAACTTCTCGTCACCGGGCTTGAGCACGCTCACGGCAGCCAGCCGAGGAACCTGCGGTGCAGAGCGCCGGCGGGAGCCCAGCCCATGTCCTGTGTCGCCGAGACCAGGTGCGAAGCCATGTAGATGGACAGGGACACCGGAGCGCGGTCGTACTCGGCGAGCAGTTCACGGCGGCGCGTCGGACAGGGCCAGGGCGATCCGCACCCCGCACACGTCCAGACAGGCAGAACAGGTCCATGGTCCGTCACCAACCCATCGGACCATGACGGGATGTACGAGGGCAACCCCTATAGGAGTTGTCTGACCCGGTAGGGCGTGGAGCAATACTCTTGGGCCATACCTTCGGCTTGTGGAGTTGCTTGGGCTGGATGAGATCCGTGACTTGCTTGGCGGCATCAGCAAGCAGCGCGCCACGATCATCGTAGGCCGCAAGGGGTTCCCTGACCCCCTTGCAACCTTGAAGATGGGCCGCGTCTGGGATGGCAAGGCCGTCCGAGCATGGATTGCCAAGAATCGCCCCGGCCCGGCCGACGAGGACTGACGGCCAGAGTCGTGGACGGCCTGACCGGGTTCAGGCCGGCCGGGTGGTGTGGCGGAGGGCGTACCAGGCGGCGCCGAGGGTGAGCACGCCGAAGCCGGCGAGGGTGCTGGCGACCGGCAGGCTGACCGCGAGCAACAGGCACCCGACCAGCCCCAGCACGGCGAGCAGCTGCACCGGCAGCTTTCGGGCCGGATCCCGGCCCAGGGTGAGCGCCGAGGCGTTGGCGATCGCGTAGTAGACCAGCACCGTGCAGCTGGAGAAGCCGATGGCGCCCCGCACGTCGGCCAGGGACACCACGACGATCACCACGGCGGCCACCGCCAGCTCGGCGCGGTGCGGCACCCGGTGGCGCGGGTGCACGGCGGCCAGCGCGCCCGGCAGGTCCCGGCGGCGGGCCATCGCCAGCGTGGTCCGGCCGACGCCGGCGAGCAGGGAGAGCAGCACCCCGGTCACCGCCACGGTCGCCCCGGCCCGGACCAGCCAGGCCAGGCCGGGCAGCCCGGCGGCGGTCACCACCTCGGCCAGGGGCGCCGTGGAGGCGGCCAGTCGTTGCTCACCCAGCACCCCGAGGGCCACCACGGCCAGCGCCAGGTAGCTGGCCAGGACCACGCCGAGCGCCAGCGGCACCGCGCGCGGGATCGTGCGTTCCGGGTCGCGGACCTCCTCGCCGAGGGTGGCGATCCGGGCGTAACCGGCGAAGGCGAAGAAGAGCAGGCCGGCGGCCGTGAGCACGCCCCGGACGCCGGTGTCGGCGAAACCGGCCAGCCGGGCCGGCTCCACGTGCGGCGCGCCGGTCGCTGCCACCACGCCGAGGACGGTGAGGACCACGCCGACCAGCACCCGGGTCGCGGTCGCGGTCTTCCCGATCCCCCGGAGGTTCACGGCGGTCACGGCCACCACCGCGAGGACCGCCACGAGCCGCGCCCGCCCCGGCCACAGGTACGCCCCGATGGTCAGCGCCATGGCCGCGCAGCTCGCCGTCTTGCCGATCACGAACCCCCAGCCGGCGAGGAACCCAGCGAACGGGTGCAGCCGCTCCCGGCCGTAGACGTAGGTGCCGCCGGACTCCGGGTAGCGGGCGGCCAGCCGGGCCGAGCTGGTCGCGTTGCAGAAGGCGACGAGGCCGGCGAGGGCCAGCGCGACCAGCAGGCCGGCGCCGCCGGCGGCCGCCGCGGCGGGGGCGAAGACCACGAAGACGCCCGCGCCGAGCATCGACCCCAGACCGATGACGACCGCGTCGCGTACGCCCAGCCGGCGTGCCAGTTCAGCCACGGACGCAGGCTAGGGGGTGGAGGTGAACGGCCGGTCCCGGTTTCGCAGCGGGCCGGGCAACGGCACGTCGTCCCAGGGCACCCGGTGCAGCAGCCGGTCCAGGAGCAGGCCGAGCATCAGCCCGGCCACCGAGTCGGTGAGCCAGTGCCAGCCCAGGTAGATGGTGGTGCAGAAGACCACGAGCGGCGGCACCACCCGGATCACGGTGACCAGCCGGGGCGGAATGGTCCGGCCGAAGGTGCGCAGCAGGGGGGCCAGGAGCAGGGCGAGCACGCCGTACCAGACGATGGCGTTGGCCACGTGCCCGGACGGGTAGGACTGGGCGAAGCGCACCGGCAGGTCCTGCTGGAACAGCGGCAGGGTCGCATCGGGCGCCAGGAACGGCTCCTTCACGCTGGCGCTCGGCGCGGGCCGCGCCGTCCACACCTTCAACGGCCCGATGGTCAGGTAGGTGAGCACGAACGCGGTCACCGGCGGCAGCACCGGGCGGACCGAGCGGAGCCGGACCGCCAGGAGCACGCCGAGCCCGGCCGCGAGCAGGGTCAGCGGGGTGCCCTGGCCGAGCAGGTTGAGCGCCATGGCGGCCCACCGGGCGGCGGTCGGCCGGTGCGCCTCGGACCAGTCGGCGACGGCCCGGTCGAGCCCGAAGAGGTGCCCCTCGGCCAGCGCCACGGTGAGCGCCACCAGGGCGGCCAGCAGCAGCCCGTCCCACCACCAGCCGGCCGGCCGGACGGGCCGGAGCCGCGGCTTCCGGCGTACCTGCGTGGTCTCCCGCACGCGACCACGCTACCGGCCGCCCGCGGCGTCGGGCCGGTGCGGGCGGCGGCGGCTGTGGGCCCAACCACGAAGGGAAGCGCTCCCGGGGGGTCAGCGGTCACACTGGTCCCCGTGCGGATCACCTCGGCCCTCGTCGACCCGGCGCTGCTCGACCTTCCCTGGTCGACCCCGCTGGAGGAGTGGCCTGCCGAACACCTGGTGGCGCTGCCCCAGGGCATTTCGCGGCACATCGTGCGTTTCGTCCGGCTCGGCGGCTACGTCTACGCGGTGAAGGAGACCGGCGAGCGGGTCGCCGAACGGGAGTACGACCTGCTCCGGGCGCTGGAGCGGATCGACTTCCCCTCGGTGGAGGCGATCGCGATCGTGGCTGACCGGCAGACCGACGACGGTGAGCCGCTCGACCCCGTGCTGATCACCCGGCACCTCCAGTTCTCACTGCCCTACCGGGCGCTGTTCTCCCGCACGCTGCGGCCGGAGACCATGAACCGGCTGCTCGACGCGCTGGCGGTGCTGCTGGTCCGGATGCACCTGACCGGCTTCTTCTGGGGCGACTGCTCGCTGTCCAACACGCTGTTCCGGCGGGACGCCGGCGCCTTCGCCGCCTACCTGGTCGACGCGGAGACCGGCGCGCTGCACCCGTCGCTCTCGAACGGGCAGCGCGGCGAGGACCTGGAGATCGCCCGGGTCAACATCTTCGGCGAGGCGCTGGACCTCCAGGCCGCCGGCCTGCTGCACGAGTCGATCGACCCGGAGGAGGTCTGCGAGCAGGTCGTGCAGCGCTACGAGCGGCTCTGGCACGAGGTCACCTACGAGCAGCAGATCGAGCGGGAGGCCCGGCACGACATCGAGGGCCGGATCCGCCGCCTCAACGAGCTGGGCTTCGACGTCGCCGAGGTGGCCATGTCGACCGTCGACAACGGGCGCTACCTGGTCCGGCCCAAGGTCGTCGACGCCGGCTACCACACGCGGCGGCTGCTCCGGCTCACCGGCCTGGACGCCGAGGAGAACCAGGCCCGCAAGCTCCTCAACGACCTGGACGCGTACCGGGTGGAGAGCGACCTGACCGACGAGCAGCAGGCCGCGCACCGCTGGCTGACCGAGGTGTTCGAGCCGGTGGTCCGGGCGGTGCCCGCGCACCTGCGCCACAAGCTGGAGCCGCAGGAACTGTTCGCCCAGATCATCGAGCACAAGTGGCTGCTCTCCGAGCGGGCGGGCCGGGACGTCGGGATGCGCCAGGCGGTGCAGTCCTACCTGGCGGACGTGCTGGTGCACCGCCCGGACGAGCAGGCGGTGCTCGGCGTCGAGGTGCCCGCCGCCGGGTAGGCCGCCCGAGCGACCGGCGGTAGGCCACCGCCCTCGACACGGTGACCTACCGCGGGCGCAACGTGGTCGACCACTGCTTCCGCAGGGTCGAGCCGTGTTGCATGCCCCCGTTTCAATTCAGCTCAGTCGAACGACGGCCAGAGGCCGGTGTCGGGCGTCCAGAGCCCGTAGCGCTCGTAGTGTCCGGTGTACTGGTAGGGGACCCCGGACCAGGCCTCGCCCTGGTCGACGTCGAGCGCCCAGATGTCGGAGGGCGCGGTGACCTGGACGCCGTAATAGCAGTCGGCGCGGTCCTTGAAGTAGCCGAGATCCTTGCTGGAGTTGCTGCCGTACTTGACCATCAGCCGGAGGACGACGCCGCGGCCGTTGGCGAGTTCGTCGTGGACGCAGAGGTTGGTCACGTGCATGGTGCGCGGGGTGGAGACCTCGGCCCACAGCTCGTACGAGCCGATGGTCTGGCCGCTGGAGTTCTTCACCGAGCGGTTGCCGGTTCCCGGCGGTTGGTACTCCAGGAATCGGCGCTGGAGATAGTCGCCCGACTTCAGGGTGGGCAGCGCGGCATAGGCGGTCGGCGCGAGCAGGGCCAGGACGGCGAGGAACACGCCTCCGGCCACTGTGGTCCGCAGCAGGGTCTTCATAGCCGTCGATGTTGACGGTGGTCGATCACGGGGGGCAACGTCTTTGCCCTGTGCGGAAAACACCCGGGTCCGATGGTGGCCCCGGAGTCGGCCGTCATGATCCGGTCGGCCGAACCGGGACGGCTGGACGATCGCCAGACTGGACGCACGCCCAGCCGACCCGGGGACCGTCATGCTTCGGATCCACTTCACCGCTGCCGACCTCGCCCGCACCCGGATCGCGCCGGCACCTGATCCGCTGTGGGAGAGCATGCTCAGCATGCACTGGCTGCGGGGCCGGTGCCTGGATCCGCTGCTGACCGGGTGGCGGCGACGGATGTTGGGGTTGCTGCACGAGCGCCACGGCCACCGGGCCGAGCTGGGGTTGCCGCTGTCGATCAACCCGCCGCTGGGCTACTTTCCGGACTTCCTGACCCCCATCGAGGCCAGCGGCGGGTTCGAGCCCGGACTGGACGCCCTGCTGCGCACGCCCAGGGCCAGACTCGCGGCCGACCTGGCGACGCTCCGGTCGACGGGGACCCGGCGACCGTCGGCCGTCGCCGACCTGGCGGCCGGGGACGTGACCGCCCTGCGCCAGCTCGGGGCGGGCCTCCAGCTCTACCACCGGCTCGCGATCCTGCCCCTGTGGAACGCGATCCGCTCCGCGTTCGACGCCGATCGGGCCCTGCGGTCCCGACGGCTGCTGAATCAGGGGCTGTCGGCGCTGCTCAACGACCTGCACCCGACCGCCAGGTTCGACGGTGGCATTCTGACGATCACCAACTACATCGCCGAGCGGGACCTCCACCTGGACGGAAGGGGGCTGCTGCTCGTGCCCTGCTACTTCAAGCGGCACGAGAAGCCGATGGTGCTCGCCGATCCGCTGCTGCCGCCGGTGCTCGTCTACCCCATCCATCCGCACGCCCGTGTGGTGTCGGCGGCGGCCGGGGCCGGGTCCCTGTCGGCCCTGCTGGGCGGTACCCGGGCCGCCATCCTCGTGCTGGCCGCCGACGGCGGGACCACGTCGGAGGTCGCCCACCGGCTCGACGTCAGCGTCCCGTCGGCGAGCAGGCACCTGGCCGTGCTGCGCTCGTCGGGCCTGGTCACCAGTGCCCGCGACCGCAACGCGGTGCACCACACGCTCACCCCGCTGGGCCGGCAACTGCTCAACCGCACCTGATCCGGTGTGTCCCTCCGGCCCGTACCGGCCGATGTGGCTGGTGCGCGCTACGGGCAGCGTCACTCCACCCAGGCGCCGGCGCGCATCACCCGCAGCACGTTGAGGTCGTCGTCGAGGACGACCAGGTCGGCCCGGAGGCCGGTCTGGAGGGCGCCCACCCGGTCGCCCAGGCCGATGGCCCGGGCCGGGGTGGTGGCGACCATCCGGCAGGCGTCCGGCAGGGCCACCCCCGCGCCGACCGCGTGCCGCAGCGCGGCGTCCATGGTCAGCGTGCTGCCGGCGATCGCGCCGTCCCGGCTGAGCCGGGCCACCCCGTCGGCCACGGTGACGGCCTGGCCGCCCAGCTCGTACTCGCCGTCGGGCATGCCGGCGGCGGCCATCGCGTCGGTGATCAGGGCGGCCCGCTCCGGGCCGGCCACCGAGGTGGCGAAGCCGAGCATCCCGTCGTGCAGGTGCACGCCGTCGGCGACCAGCTCGCAGACCACGTTCGGGGCCTCCAGCAGGGCCACCACCGGTCCCGGCTCGCGGTGGTGCAGCGGTCGCATCCCGTTGAACAGGTGGGTGCCGACGCTCGCGCCGGCCGCCACGGCCACCCGGGTCTGCTCCCAGGTGGCGTCGGTGTGCCCGACGGCCGCCACCACGCCCTGCCCGACCAGCAGCTTGATCGCCTCCAGCGCGCCGTCGCGCTCCGGGGCCAGGGTGACCATCCGGACCGCGCCGCCACCCAGCTCGATCAGCTCGGCCAGCTCCTCGGTGGACGGGTCACGGAGGAACTCCGGGTTCTGCGCCCCGCACCGGGCCGCGGACAGGTAGGGCCCCTCGAAGTGGACGCCCGCCAGCACCCCGGACTCGACGAGCGGCCGGTAGGCGGCGGTGGCCTCGCGCATCAGCGGGAACGGGGAGCTGACCAGGCTGGCCAGCAGGGTGGTGGTGCCGTGCCCGAGGTGGAAGTCGGCGGCCTGCCGGGCCGACTCCGCGTCGCCGGTGGTGAAGGTGTGCCCGCCTCCGCCGTGGGTGTGCATGTCCACGAAGCCCGGCACGATCCAGTGCCCGTCGCGCACCGTCGGGTACTCGGCGACCGCCCGGATCCGGTCGCCGGCGATCTCCACGCAACCCTGCCGGAGCACGCCGTTCGGGGTCACCACCTTGCCGGTCACGCGCAGGGTCATCGGCTCTCCTTCGCCAGGGTGTCCAGGGCCAGCAGGGCGGCGCCGAGGCAGCCGGCCTCGTCGCCGAGGGCCGCCGCGACCAGGTGCGGCTCGCGGTGGAACGTCAGACGCTCGCGCAGCGCCGCACGCAGCGGGTCGAACAGCCGGGGACCGGCCTGGGCCAGCCCGCCGCCGATCACGATGGTCGCCACGTCGAAGAGCGCCTGACCGGTGGCCAGGCCGTCAGCGAGCGCCTCGACGGCCTCCCGCCAGACCCGGCCGGCCAGCGGCTCACCGGCCGCCGCCCGATCGGCCACCTCGGCGGCGGTGGCCGCGCCGCCGGACAGCTCGGCGTACCGGCGGCCGATCGCCGAGGCCGACGCCATCGCCTCCAGGCAGCCGGGGCGCCCGCAGCCGCAGCGCGGGCCGTCGGGGCGTACCAGGATGTGGCCGATCTCCCCGGCGGCGCCGTGCGCGCCGGCGGCGGCCGACCCGTCGACCACGTGGGCGGCGGCGATGCCGGTGCCGATCGCGACGAAGAGCACGTGGCCGGCGTCCCGCCCGGCACCGAGCCGCGCCTCGGCCAGGCCGCCCACCCGCACGTCGTGGCCGAGCGCCGTGGGCAGGCCGAGCCGCGTCCGCGCCAGCTCCCGCAGGGGTACGTCCCGGAAGCCCACGTTCGCCGACCAGACCGCCACTCCGTGGGCCTCGTCGACCACCCCGGGCACGGCGATGCCGCACGCCACCGGGGTGAGGCCGTCGGCGCGGGCCTTGCCGGCCAGCCCTTCGGCCACGTCGAGGATCGTGCCGACCACCGCCTCCGGGCCGCGCGCCGCGTCGGTGGCGTGCCGCTCGGCGTGGACGGTCGCGCCGTCCGGGCGGACCAGGGCGCACTTCATTCCGGTGCCACCCACGTCCAGCGCGACGACGACCTCGCCGCCTGGGGTCATGCGAGCACCACGGAGCGGGTCAGGTGCCGGGGCGCGTCGGGGTCGAGGCCGCGGCTGGTCGCGAGCGCGACGGCGAAGCGCTGGGCGAGGATGAGGTCGGCCATCGGGTCGACCGGGTTGCGCCCGGCCGCCCAGCTCGTCAGGACGGTGTGGCAGCCGTGTGTGCGGCTGTGCACGAAGGCGGCGCCGGTGGCGGCCACGTCCTCGGGCAGGCCCTCCGGGATGCCGCCGAACGCCCAGACCAGCCGCCCCGGCGCGGCGATCGAGATGGGGCCGTGCCGGTAGTCCATGGCCGGGTACGCCTCGGCCCAGAAGGTGGCGGCCTCGCGGCACTTCAGCGCGGCCTCCTGGGCCAGCCCGACCGTCCAGCCGCGGCCGAGGAAGGTGACCTGCTCGATGGTCGCCGGGTCGATCGGCAGCGGGGCCCGGACGGCCACCTCGGCGTCGGCGGCGAGCCGGCCCAGGTCCTCGCCGAGGTGGGCGCGGAGCAGCGCCAGCGCGGTGGTGGCGAACCGGGTCTGCACCACCGAGCGCTCGTCGGCGAAGGGCAGGGGCACCGTCGCGTCGGCCAGCTCGACGGCCGGTGCGGCCGGGTCGCCGACCAGGACCGTGGTGGGCAACTGCCCGCGCAGCGCGGCGAGCAGGTCGAGCACCTCGGTGGTGGTGCCGGAGCGGGTGATCGCGATGACCCGGTCGTAGCGGCGGCCGGTGGGGAACTCGCTGGCCTGGAAGGCGTCGGTCTCGCCCTGGCCCGCGCCCTCGCGCAGCCCGGCGTACGCGGCCGCCATGAACCACGACGTGCCGCACCCGACCACGGCGACCCGCTCGCCGGGGCGCGGCAGGCGGTCGGCGACGGCCGGGGCGAGCCGCGCCGCCTCCCGCCAGCAGTCGGGCTGGCTCGCGATCTCCGCGTGCACGTACGCCATGACAACTCCTCGCCAGGGGAGACCTTGCGCAATACGGCGCGATATGGCCGCCTTTCGCGCGTCATTCTGCGCGATTCGGGGTGGCCGTGGCAACCGGCTCCCACATCGCGCAGGACAGGGTTTTGCGCCTGGCCAGTTTCGCGCACTACTGTGCACGCAATCAATCACCGTTCGTGCAGAGTCAGTGGAGGCCCCCCGTGGACCGCTACGCCAGATGGAATGCGCTGCTCGAGATGCTGACCGACAGCGGCCGGGTCAGCGTCGAGGAGGCGGCCGAGCGCCTGGACGTCTCCCAGGCCACCATCCGGCGTGACTTCGACCAGCTCGCCCAGCAGCAGATGATCACGCGGACCCGGGGCGGCGCGGTCGCCAACGGCGTCTCCTACGACCTGCCGCTGCGCTACAAGACGGCCAAGCACTCGGCCGAGAAGCAGCGGATCGGCGCGGCCGCCGCCGCGCTGGTCTCCCCGGGCACCGTGGTCGGGCTGAACGGCGGCACCACCAGCACCGAGGTGGCCCGGGCCCTGGCCGTCCGCCCCGACTTGAACACCAGCGCCGAGGGCGCCCAGCTCACCGTGGTCACCAACGCCTTGAACATCGCCAACGAGCTGCTGGTGCGCTCGCGGATGAAGGTGGTGGTGGCCGGCGGCGTGGTCCGGCCCAAGTCGTTCGAGCTGGTCGGCCCGCTGGGCGGGGCGCTGCTGCGCGAGGTCACCCTGGACGTGGCGCTGCTCGGCGTGGACGCCATCGACCCGCAGCTCGGCGCGGCCGCCCACCACGAGGGCGAGGCGGCCATGAACAGCCTCATGGTGGCCCGGGCCAAGCGGGTCGTGGTCATCGCCGACTCGTCGAAGCTGGGCGGGCACGCGTTCGCCCGGATCTGCCCGGTGGACCGGGTGGAGACGCTGGTGACCGACTCCGGGGCGTCGCCCACTGTGGTGCAGGCGTTCCGCGACGCGGGCGTGCACGTCGTCTGCGCCTGACCGACCCCGCCGGCGCGCCTGATCCCGAATCCGGGAAAACCCCGATGCATACCGGGTATTGTCTCCGCCTGCATACCGCGTATGGTGTCGAGCTGACACCTACTTATCGGGGGAGGTCAGCTTGTCGGCTGTCCTGGAGATCGAAGGTCTCCGCAAGACGTACCGGAGCCGGAAACGCGGGGTCCGCCACGCGCTCGACGGCTTCGACATGCGGGTCGAGGCCGGCCAGGTGCACGGCTTCCTCGGCCCCAACGGCTCGGGCAAGACCACCACGCTGCGGACGCTGCTCGGCCTGATCCGGCCCAACGGCGGCCGGATGGCCATCCTCGGCCAGGAGCTGCCGCAGGCCCTGCCCGCGGTCGCCGGCCAGGTCGGCGCCATCGTGGAGAGCCCGCAGTTCTTCCCGCACTTCTCCGCCCGGGACACCCTCGGGCTGCTCGCCCAGGCCGGTGAGCTGCCCAAGCAGCGGGTCGACGAGGTGCTGGAGCTGGTCGGGCTGCGCGACCGGGCCGGCGAGCGGGTGAAGACCTACTCGCTCGGCATGAAGCAGCGGCTCGCCGTCGCCTCCGCCCTGCTGAAGAACCCGAAGCTGCTGATCCTCGACGAGCCGGCCAACGGCCTCGACCCGGGCGGCATCCGGGAGATGCGCGGGCTCATGCGCGACCTGTCCGCCGCCGGGATGACCGTCGTGCTCTCCAGCCACATCCTCGGCGAGATCCAGCTCATCTGCGACTCGGTCACCATCATCTCGCTGGGCCGGCGGGTCGCCTTCGGGCCGGTCGACGAGGTGCTCGCCGCCCACTCGCAGGGCGCCGTGCGGGTCCGCCTGGAGGCGGTCACCGACCTGCCGCAGGCGACCGAGACGCTGACCCGGGCCGGGATCCGCGTCACCGCCGAGCCCGACCACCTGATGCTCTCCGGCGTCGACAAGCCGGCCACGGTCAGCCGCGTCCTGGCCGAGCAGGGCCTCTACGTCAGCGAGCTGACCCCCGTCGCGGTCGACCTGGAGAGCGTCTTCCTCGAACTGACCGCCACCGCGCCGGTTCCCGGCCAGCACCGGCAGGTCGACCAGTCCACGAAGGTCGGTGAGCCGGGCAGCGGCGCCACCACGGGAGGTTGGGGCGCATGAGCTTGTACTTCACCGAACTGCGCCGGCTCAGCAAGCGCCGGCTCACCCGGCTGCTGCTGGTCCTGCTGCTGCTCGGGCTGGCCACCGTGGCCACCGCCTTCAGCTTCTCCAGCCACCAGCTCTCGAAGGAGACGGTGGCGGCCGCCCAGGTCGAGTCCGACGCCCAGTACCAGCGGGCGATGGAGGACTGGAAGAAGACGGTCGCCGACTGCGACGCCGCCAAGGCCCGCGGGGACCAGGACACCGAGGAACGGTACGGCCCGAACTGCGGCCGGGACTGGCAGCCGCAGCCCGAGATGTTCGACCCGAAGTGGAACCTGCCCTACCAGTTCGACTTCCGGGCCGAGTTCCCCATGTTCATCGCGGTCTTCGCCGGGGCGGTGGCGCTCTTCGCGTTCATCGTGGGCGCCTCCTACGTGGGCGCCGAGTGGAGCACCGGCGGGATGATGAACCTGCTGCTCTG
This sequence comes from Micromonospora sp. AMSO31t, assembly GCF_008868175.1. GTDB lineage: Bacteria > Actinomycetota > Actinomycetes > Mycobacteriales > Micromonosporaceae > Micromonospora. The sequence goes on along the minus strand of NZ_WBKT01000057.1, from coordinate 13,031 downwards.
GCGGCCGAAACGGCTCGCCGTGCTGGGCACCAAGCTGGCCGCGCTGCTCACCACCGTGCTCGGGGTGAGCCTGGTGCTCGGCGCCTTCTGGACGCTCGCCTTCTGGCTCATCGGCCGCTACCGGGGGACCACCGCCAAGGTGACCGCCGGGGTGTGGCAGTCCATCGGCCTCGACGGCCTGCGGGCGGTCGGGCTCATCCTGCTCGTCGGCGCGGTGGCCTTCGCGCTCGCCTCGCTGGGGCGGCACACCGCGATGGCGCTCGGCGCGGCCGTGGCGGTCTTCGCGATCAGCGAGATCGGCATCCGGATCGCCGTTGCCGTGCTCTCCGTGCCGTTCGGCGACCGCTACGTCCTGTCCACGTACGCCCAGTCGTGGTTCATGAAGAAGGTCGAACTCTTCGACTACGACACCTGCCAGTTCGCCAAGGGCGCCTGTGAACCGGCCAAGCTGGTGGTCACCTGGCAGCAGTCCGCGCTGGTGCTCGGGGTGGGCGCCGCCGCCGCGCTGATCGGCGCGTTCTGGTCGATGCGCCGGCGGGACATCGCCTGACCGGCGCGGACCCCGCGTCCGATGCGGGCCGGGCGGACCCTGGTTAGGCTGGGGTCCCCCGGCCGGCGTCGTCGTGCCGGTCGCCCCGTCCCGCTGAGGAGCGCCATTGCCCGCCGACGCCACGGAGCGGGCCGCCACCGACCGGCCCGAGCCGTCGGGGACCGCCGACGTCGCGCGCCGCGAGGCCGGCCGCACCGTCCCGCCACCCCGCTCCGCCCCCGCGGTCGAGGCCGTCCCGGACGACGGGCCGCCGGACGACGGGCCGGCGGATTCGGCCCTCGCCGCGGAGGCCCCCGGCGGGGCCGGCGGGCTGACCGAGCGGGACCGGCAGATCCTCGCCTTCGAGCAGCAGTGGTGGAAGCACGCGGGCGCCAAGGAACAGGCCATCCGGGACACCTTCGGGCTCTCCGCGACCCGCTACTACCAGCTGCTCAACGCGCTGCTGGACCAGCCGGCCGCGCTCGCCGCCGAGCCGGTGCTGGTGGGCCGGCTGCGCCGGCTGCGCTCGTCCCGGGCCCGGAACCGGCGGCGCTGACCGCCCGCACCATCCTCGGATCCGCCCGCACCCGCCCTCCGGTCCGGCCGCACCGGCATGGGCTCCGGCGCTCCGGGTAGGCGGCGAACGGCGACGGAGGGAGCAGACGGATGGGGGCACCAGACCGCCGGTACGCGATCGGCAGCCGGCCCGCCCGGCCGGTCGGGACGGCGCCGATGATGCGGGTACGCTCCGCCTCCGATCCGGCCCCCGGCCGGCTGGAGAACGAGGACCTGGTCTTCCGGATCGGCCCGCTGGTCGGCGTCCTCGACGGGGCGACCGTGCCGGAGGGATTCGACACCGGCTGCGTGCACGGCCCGGCGTGGTACGTCCGGCACCTGGCCGCCCGGATCGGCCTGGCCGTCGCGGCCCGCCCGGCGGCCACGCTGATGAGCAGCCTGGCGGCGGCGATCCTGGCCGTGCGGGCCGACCACCGCGGCGACTGCGACCTGGACCATCCGGGCACCCCGTCCTCCACCGTCTGCCTCCTCCGGGAGGGCGGTGACCAGGTGGACTACCTGGTGCTCTGCGACAGCCCGCTCGTGCTCGACACCGGGGACCGGATCGACGTGGTCTCCGACGACCGGCTGGACACGGCGCTGGCGGACCTGCGCCGGACGGCCGCCGCGCTGCCGGACGGGGGCGTCGACGCGGCGACCCGGTTCCACCGGGCGGTGACCGTGCAGCGGAGCCGGATGAACCGGACGCACGGCTACTGGGCAGCCGCCAGCGACCCGGACGCGGCGTACCACGCGGTGACCGGCACGCTGCCGCTGCGCGGGCCGGGGGCGCTGCGACGGGCCGCGCTGCTCAGCGACGGCGCCTCCTGTGCGGTCGAGCAGTTCGGCCTCTTCGACTGGGCCGGCCTGCTCGACGTGACGGCGGCCGAGGGCCCGGAGGGGCTGATCGACCGGGTCCGGGCGGCCGAGCGGGACCACCCGGACCGGTTGCGCCGGCACAAGCGCACGGACGACGCCTCGGCGGTGCTCTGCGAGTTCATGCCGGCGGGGTGAGCACCCTCACGGTCGAAACGGGCCGGTTGGCTGACAACGGAGCGTGAGGCGGAACACCCCGGGGGTACGACCGGCCGACCCCCTCCGCCGGACCGGCAGTCCGCGCCCAAAGGGGTGGACTTGGGCCGGTACGACCGGCAGACTGCGGCTCGTGACGGGTACGGTACGGCTGGAGCCGGTGGACGAGCGAAACCTGGAGCCGTTGCTCTCCGTAGCGGCTGCCGAGGCGGAGCCGGAGGATGTCATGCCCCCGGTCGAGGCCCCGGCCGGGTGGTCGCTGGCCCGTCGGGAGGCCTTCCGCGAGTTCCACCGGGCGAGCTTCGGCGGGCTGGACGGCCCGACCCACACCCTGATGTACGCGATCGTGGCCGGCGGCGAGGTGGTCGGCATGGTCCGGATGACCCGGTGCGGCGAGCCGGGGACGGTGGAGACCGGGATGTGGCTGGGCCGCTCGGCGCGCGGTCAGGGGCTCGGTGCGGCGGCCCTGCGGGAGCTGCTCCACGCCGCCGCGGCGGCCGGCATGCGCACCGTCGTGGCCGAGACGACACCGGACAACCAGGGCGCTGTCTCAGTCCTTCGGAAATGCGGCGCGGAATTGCGCGAGAAGGATGGGAAGCTCCGCGCGGAAATGTGCCTCGATTCCGCCCTGCCAACCCATTAATTTTCTCGCCGACCTTTCTTGCGAGATTTGACTTTTCCCTGCTCTCCTGGGCTTCTCTGACCGTTTTGCGCCGTCTCTGTCTCTCCTGAACCGCCTATCCAAATGTGCGGTGACATGCGCCTCGGCAATTCCGCTGAAATGTTTTGCGCATGGGGGGACGGGTACTGCCCGCCGGGTCCGCTGATACGGGACGCCGGTCGCAGGCCCGTCACCCGCTGATCCCCGGTAGCTGCTTTCCCGGGCCTGCTCCACGCATGAGGGTGTCCGCTTCCGCCGGGGAGCGAAGGAGAACTGATGAAGAGCGGAGCACGGGTGGCGCTGGCGGTGGGCTTCGGCTACCTCCTCGGGCGCCGGAAGAAGATGCGCACGGCCCTCACCCTGGCCGCCGCCGTGGCGGCCGGGCGGGCCAGCCAGCGGCCGGGCGGGCTGAAGCAGCTCGGCGCGGACCTGATGAACGCGAGTCCCCAGCTCGGCGGCCTCGGCAAGCTGGGCGCCCCGCTGGCCACCGCCGGCAGGGCCGCGGCGACCGCGGCCGCGGGCAGTGGCATCGACGCGATCAGCGGCAAGCTGCGCGGCGGCGCCGACGCGCTGCGCCGGAAGACGGCCGGCGGCCGTCCGGACGAGGAGCCGGCGGACGGCGAGCGGTCCGCCGCCGACGACGAGGAGGAGCTCGACGAGCAGCCCGCCGCGGGGGACGAGACGGACCGGGGCGGTCGCCCGGTCGCGCGACGGCAGCGGGGGCGGTGACCATGGCGACCAGCAACCTCACGGAGCGGGCCCGCGACCAGATCGGTGGCGAGCTGCGCAACCTCGCCTCCGCCATCGGTGAGCGTGCCATGCACGTGGTCACCGAGCGGATCACCGGCGCCACCGGGCGGCTCAGCGAGTACGCCAAGCAGGGCGGGGGCCCCGGCCTGGTCGCCGCCGCCACCGGCGCGCAGAAGCTCGCCGAGGGCAACTCCCCGGTCAAGGCCATGTTCCAGGCCGGCCTGGCCGGCGGTAAGGAGAAGTTGATGTCGGCGTTCGGCGGTGGCAAGGGCGGCAAGGGCGGTGGCAAGAAGCTCAAGGTCACCAACATCGTCGAGACCATCGAGGTCGGCGTTCCGGTCCGGGTCGCGTACAACCAGTGGACGCAGTTCGGCGACTTCCCGAGCTTCATGAAGAAGGTCGAGCAGGCTGACTGGGACGAGGACGGGAAGATGACCTGGAAGGCGCAGGTCTTCTGGTCGCACCGGACCTGGGAGTCGACAATCGTCCGGCAGATCCCGGACCGGCTCATCCACTGGCGGTCCAAGGGCGAGAAGGGCTCCGTCGACGGCACGGTCAGCTTCCACGAGGTCGGCCCCGAACTGACCCGGATCCTCGTGGTGCTGGAGTACCACCCGCAGGGCCTCTTCGAGCACACCGGCAACCTGTGGCGCGCCCAGGGCCGCCGGGTCCGGCTGGAGCTGAAGCACTTCGTCCGGCACGTGATGACCCGGACCGTGCTCGACCCCGACTCGGTCGAGGGCTGGCGCGGTGAGATCGAGGACTCCCAGGTGGTCAAGGACCACGAGACCGCCCTCCGCGAGGAGCAGGAGGCCCGCGACGAGCAGGAGAGCCGCGAGGAGCAGGAGGGCCGCGAGGAGCAGCGGGGCCGCGGCGAACAGCGGGGCCGGGCCGAGGAACCGGAGGAAGAGCCGGAGGAGGAGCCCGAGGAGGAGCCGGAGGAGGAGCGCCGGCCCGCCGGCCGCGGCCGCCGCCGGCCGCCGCCGCCGCGCCGCCGTCCCACCCCCGCCGAGGAGGAGTACGCGGACTACGACGAGGGCGACGACTTCGACGACGACGAGTACGACGAGGAGCCCGAGGAGGAGGAGCCGCCGCGCCGCCGCGCCCCCGAGCGGGCGCGCCGCGCCCAGCCGCGCGAGGAGCGGGAGGCGCGCCCCGAGCGGCCGCGCCCCGTCCGGCGGGCACCCGAGACACCACGACGGCCGGTGGTGCGCCGCCGGCGAGAGGAGCGTGAGGAATGACCGTGTCCACCACGACGGGACAGTCGGGCAGCGCCCTGGAGCGCACCAGCGGCGGCGGCGGGGGCACCCTCGCCGACGTCGTGGAGACCGTGCTCGACAAGGGCGTGGTGATCGACGCCCAGGTGTCGGTCGCCGTGGTCGGCATCCAGCTCCTGGAGATCAACGCGCGGATCGTGATCGCCAGCGTCGAGACGTACCTGCGGTTCGCCGAGGCGGTCGACCGGCTGAGCATCGTGCCGAAGGACCAGAAGGGCCTGCCGGACCTGGTCGGTGACGCGGCCGGCGCCGCCACCAAGGGCAAGGCGGTCTCCGGGCTCGGCAAGGCGGCCCAGGAGATCAGCGGCGCGGTGGCCGATTCCCTCCGCGACCGGGGCGACGACCGGGAGCGGGAGCGGCCGCGCCGGCGGCGGGACGAGGAGCGCTGAGATGGCTCAGGAGAACGGGCTGTTCATCTACGGCATCGTGCCGTCCGACGTGGAGCCGACCCCCGAGGCCGAGGGGGTCGGCTCCCCGCCCGGCGAGGTGACCGCGATCCGGCACGGTGAGCTGGCGGCGCTGGTCAGCGAGGTCGGGCTGGAGGAGCCGCTGGGCCGGCCGGCGGACCTGACCGCGTACGAGCGGCTGCTGGACGGGACGGCGGTGGTGGCGCCGGTGCTGCCGGTCCGTTTCGGCACGGTGGTGACCGGCGAGGACGCGGTCGAGGACCTGCTCGCCGCGCACCACGACCGGTTCGCCGCCGCCCTCGACGAGTTCGAGGACCGCCTCCAGTACACCGTGCACGGGCGCTTCGACGAGCAGGAGTTCATCGCCGGGTTCCTGGCGGAGAACGCCGCCGCCGGGGCCCTCGCCGACGAGGTGCGCGGCCGGCCGGAGGTCGAGAGCCGGGAGCAGCGGATCCGGCTCGGCGAGATGATCAGTCAGGCGGTGGAGCTGCGCCGGGAGGCGGAGAACCGCGACCTGATCGACGCGGTGGGCCGCCTCGTGGTGGCCGACGCGCCCCTCCCGCCCAGCAACGAGCTGGACGCGGTGCGCGTCTCCTTCCTCGTGGAGGGCGACGCCGAGGACGAGTTCGTCCAGGCCGTGGAGGACTTCGCCGAGCGGCGGCGGGACCTGATCCGGATGCGGCTCATCGGCCCGCTCGCCCCGTACGACTTCGTCAGCGCGCACCAGCTGGTGGAGTGACCCGTGGACATCCTGTGGACGCTGCTGACCCTGCCGTACGCGCCGGTGCGCGGGCTGACCGCGCTGGTCAAGGTGGTGGCGCGGGAGGCGGAGTCACGGCAGTACAACCCGGTCAACATCCGGCGCGAGCTGGAGGAGCTGGACCGGGCGGCGGCGGCCGGTGACATCACGCCGGAGGAGCGGGACCGGGGGCAGCAGCAGGTGCTGGACCGGTTGACCAGGCCGGCCGCCGGCGGCAGCCGTGTCCCGCCGGGGCGTAACGGTGCTCCCCGGCGGCCGGCGCCCGCCCGGCGGGGGACCGGCGGCCGCCGCGGCGAGCCGCGTGGCGGACGAGGGGGAGGGCGATGACAGCACGGATCCGGGGTGACGGCGACCGCGAGCGGTGGCGGGACCGGGGCGGTCGGACCGAGGACCGGTATCTCGACGAGGACGACGAGGAGGCGGTCAGCGCGGGCGAGGCGGCCCGGGAGGGGTTGCGCCAGATCGTCGATCTGACCGGTAAGGACCCGCTCGGGGTCACCTCGATCCAGCCCACCGACGACGGCTGGCGGATCGGGGTGGAGGTGGTCGAGGACCACCGCATCCCGGCGTCGACCGACCTGCTCGGCCTCTACGAGGTCGAGCTGGACATGACCGGCAGCCTGCTCGGCTACCGGCGGACGCGCCGCTACCAGCGCGGCAAGGGGGACTGAGATGACCATTGGGCGGGCTCCGTCGGTCGTGCAGAACTCCGGTCAGGTGCTGCCGGCCGGCCACGAGCCGGCGAACCTCGGCGACATCCTGGAACGGGTGCTCGACCGCGGCATCGTGATCGCCGGTGACATCCGGGTCAGCCTGCTCGACATCGAGCTGCTGACGCTGAAGCTGCGGCTGGTCATCGCCTCGGTGGACACGGCGCGGCAGATCGGCATCGACTGGTGGGAGCACGACCCGTGGCTCAGCTCCCGGGCCCGGCCGCCGGTCGAGCCGGGACCGCGCGACCCGGAGGAGGTCGAGGCGTCCCGCCGGCCGCGGGTGGCGGCCCGGGCCGAGCGGGAGCAGACGGAGGACTGGCATGACCACGACCTCTGACCCCGTCGGGGACACCGGCACCGCGGTCTGGCTGCACGGGGTGGTCGCCGGGACGGCCACGCCCGCCCGGCTCCCGGGCATCGCCGGCACCCCGGTGCGGGCGGTGGCCGCCGCCGGCCTGGTCGCCGTGGTCAGCGACGCCCCGCTCAGCGAGTACGGCGAGGCCGCGCTGCGCCGCAACCTGGAGGACCTGGCCTGGCTGGAGCGCGCCGCCCGGGCCCACCACGCCGTGGTGGACGCGCTGTCCCGGTCCGGCGCCGTGGTGCCCGCCCGACTCGCCACCGTCCACCGCGACGACGACCGGGTGGCCCGGGTGCTGGTCGAGCGGCACGACGAGCTGGCCGGCACGCTGGCCCGGCTCGACGGCCGCGCGGAGTGGGGCGTCAAGGGGTACGTGGTGCCCGGCGCCACCCCGCGGGTCGAGGAACCCGACGGTGGGGGCGGGGCCGGTGCCGCGTACCTGCGGCGGCGCCGGGCCCAGCTCACCGCCCGGGAGGAGGGGCAGCGGGTCGCCGCCGACGGGGCCGCCGCCGTGCACGCCGCCCTGGCCGGGTACGCGGTCGCCGCCCGCCGGCACGCCCCGCAGGACCGGCGGCTCTCCGGTGCGCCCACCGCCATGGTGCTCAACGGGGCGTACCTGGTCGACCGGGACCGCTGGGACGGCTTCGCGGGGCTGGCCCGGGAGCTGGCGGAAGGGCACCCGGAGCTGCGGCTGGAGCTGACCGGCCCGTGGCCGCCGTACTCGTTCGTGGCGGAACCGGAGGCGGAGCCGGCATGGGCGTGACCGCGCTGGCGCCGAGCAGCGCCGACGACCCGCTGGCCTACCGGTCGGTGGCCCTGGTCGACCTGCTCGACCGGGTGCTCGCCACCGGCGTGGTGATCACCGGGGACATCACCCTGGCCATCGCGGACATCGACCTGGTCCGCATCTCGCTGCGCGCGCTCATCGCCTCGGTCGGCGCGCTCGCCCCGCCCGACCCGGAGGCCGCGCCGTGACCGGGCGGGACGAGGCGGCCGACCTGGCGGCGGCGCTGGGCGAGCCGCGGTGGACGGCGCCCCGGGTGCGGCCGCTGGACCGCCGGCTCGCCGTCGACAAGGACTCGGTCGAGCGGGGGCTGGCCAGCCTGGTGCTCACCGTGATCGAGCTGCTCCGGCAGCTCATGGAACGGCAGGCGCTGCGCCGGGTCGACCTGGGCGACCTCACCGAGGAGCAGGTCGAGCGGGTCGGCGCCACGCTCATGGCGCTGGAGGAGCAGATGACCCAGCTGCGCGAGTACTTCGGCCTGGCCCCCGAGGACCTCAACCTCGACCTCGGCCCGCTCGGCCCGCTGCTGCCCACCGACTGAACCCGTTCCGGCTCAGCTCCGGGTGGCGGCGTAGGCCTCCAGGTGGGCGAGCTGGACCGGGTCCAGCGAGGGGCGGACGCGGCTGCGGGCCGCCTCGACGTGCGCGGCGGTGACCGTGCTGGCCGCCAGCGACTCGCGCATCGCGGCGAGGGCCGCCTCCCGGATCAGCGCGGCGCAGTCGGCCGCCGAGAAGCCGTCCAGCTCCGCGCCGAGCGCGGTGAGGTCCACGTCGGGCGCGAGCGGGACGTGCCGGGCGGCAGCCCGGAGGATCTCGGCGCGGGCCGGGCCGTCCGGCGGCGGCACGTACACCAGGCGTTCCAGCCGGCCGGGGCGGAGCAGCGCGGGGTCGACCAGCTCGGGGCGGTTCGTGGCGGCGACCACCACCACGTTGCGCAGCGCCTCCACCCCGTCCAGCTCGGTGAGCAGGGCGGCGACCACCCGGTCGGTGGTGCCGCCGTCGTTGGCCTGGCCGCGGACCGGGGCCAGGGCGTCCACCTCGTCGAGGAAGACCAGCGTGGGGGCCGCCTCGCGGGCCCGGCGGAACAGCTCCCGCACCGCGCGCTCGCTCTCACCGACCCACTTGGAGAGCAGCTCCGCCCCCTTCACCGACAGCACGTTGGCCCGGCCGGAGCCGGCCAGCGCGGTGACGAGGTAGGTCTTGCCGCAGCCGGGCGGCCCGTAGAGCAGCACCCCGCGCGGCGGCGTCACGCCCAGCCGGGCGAAGGTGTCCGGGTAGGTCAGCGGCCACAGCACCGACTCGGTCAACGTCTGCTTGACCTCGTGCAGGCCCCCGACGTCGTTCAGGGTCACCGAGGCCAGTTCCAGGGTGGACGCGGCCATCGTGGTCGGCCGGACCACCTCCAGGGCGGCGGCGAAGTCGGCCATCGCCACGGTCGGGGTCTCCGCCGCCTTCTGCCGCAGCGCGGCCCGCACCCCGGCCTCCCGGACCAGCGCGGCCAGGTCGGCGGCGACGAACCCCGGCGTACGCCCGGCCACCTCGTCCAGCCGGACGTCCTCGGCCAGGGGCACCTGCCGGGTGAGCACGGTCAGCTGCTCCCGGCGCAGCGCCGCGTCGGGCAGCGGCACGGTGATCCGCAGCGAGAGCAGGTCCGGGGCGCGCAGCGCCGGATCCACCGCCTCCGGGCGCCCGGTCGTGCAGACGACCGCCGCCCCCGACCGGACCGTCTCAGCGACCACCTGCCGGAACACCGTGGCCAGCGGACCGGGCTCGTCGGCCGGGGCGACCGCCTCCACGTCGGTGACCAGCAGCACGGCCGGGCCGCCGGCCCGGACCGCGGCGGCGGCCTCGCGCAGCCGGCGGGCGGCCGCGTCGTTGCCCAGCGCGGCCAGTTCCGGGCCCCACAGCGGCCGCACCCGGGCGCGGACCCGGGCGGCGACCGCGCGGACCAGCGCCGACTTGCCCGAGCCGGCCGGGCCGCTGACGAGCACGCCGAGCGAGACCGTGGTGCCGAGCCGCCCCAGCACCTCCCGGTGGTGGAAGCCCAGGTCGAGCAGTTCGGTGAGCTCCTCGGCCTGGGCCCGCAACCCGGGCAGCTCGTCCACGTCGGGAGCGTCCTCGGGGCCGAGCAGGTCGTCGGCCGGCGCCGGAGCGGTCGGGGCCGCCGGGCCTCCCTCGCCGGCCGGGCCGGAGCCGCGGGTGGCCGGGCCGTGCTCCCAGCCGACCACGGTGTCCATGGTGACCAGCGCGCCGGTCGCCGGCTCGGCCGCCACGACGGTGAGCAGGGTGCTGGTCCAGGCGTACCCGACGGTGGTGGCCAGGCTGCGCCGGGCGGCCTCGACCAGGCCGCGGAGCGCGGCGTCGGGGAGCACGTCCTGGGGCAGCAGCGAGACGTCGTCGCCGGCGGTGACCACCTTGCCGAGCAGGGCGAGCCGGAGCATCTCCGGGGAGACCGCGGCCACGACGCCGACCGGCCCGGCCAGGGTGAGCCGGCGCGCCGGGACCGCCGGGAGCGGGCTCACCGTGACCTGCCCGCCGTCGCGCAGGCCCAGGTTGCCCAGCAGCAGGTCGTCGGCGTAGAGCAGGGCGCTGCTCGCGGTCGGCTCGGCCGGGGCGGCGATGCCGGCAGTCACCCGGCGGCCGGCCAGCCGCACCGGATCGCCGGGACGCAGCGCCAGCGCCGTCAGCACCTCGGGGTGCAGGCGGACGACGCCGCGCCGGGCGTCCAGCGCCGCCGGCCGCAGGACCGCGGTCAGGGTCAGGTCGGGTTCCGCCACCGCCCGACAGTAGCCGCCGGCACCCCGTCGTGCCGGCGGGCCTCAGAGCGGGCCGGTGTCGTCCAGCAGCGACGGGTCGCGCCGGATCATCTCGGCCAGCCGGGCCGCCGGGTCGGTGGCCAGCCCGTCCTGCCCGGGGGCCGGCACCGTCTTCACCGACATCGGCCAGGCCGGCGGGGGCGCCGGCGCGGGCGCCGCCCCGACCGTCACCTCCGGGCCGGACCAGGCGACCCGCAACGGGTACGCCTGCCCGCCCAGTTCCACCCGCACGACGACGGCGAGCCCGGGGTGCTCGGCGACCACCCGGCGGACCGCCTCGGCCACCTCCTCGACCGGGTCCCGCGGCTCCGGCCGGTCGCCCCCACGCAACCGGTACGCGCCGTGCCCCGCCCGCGCGTCCGCCGGCCGGTCGCGCCCGGCCTCCTCGTCCGGCTCGTCGGGCAGCGGCCCCCGGCGGCGCTGCGCCTCCTCGCGCCGGGCCAGCCGGGCCAGGGTCTCGTCCAGATCACCTCTCATCACGTCCACCCCTTCCGTGATACGGGTCGAACCGGCTGCCGGTTCAGGCCCCCTTCTCCCGTGTCGCCCGGTCCAGCGCCCGGTCCAGGACGACGAGCAGCGCGTCCCGTACGGAGAGCCGGTCCCGGGCGTCGAACTGCACCAGCGGCACGTGTTCGCCGATCGCCAGCGCCCAGCGGATCGAGGGCAGGTCCAGCGCCAGCCGGCCGTCGAAGGCGTTCACCCCCACGGCGAACGGCAGCCCGGCCCGCTCGAAGAAGTCGATGGCCGGATAGCAGTCGTCGAGCCGGGCGCTGTCCACCACCACGAGCGCCCCGAGCGCGCCCCGGGCCAGGTCGTCCCACATGAAGCCGAAGCGGGCCTGGCCGGGCGTGCCGAAGAGGTAGAGCTTGAGGCTGCGGTCGATGGTGACGCAACCGAAGTCCATGGCCACCGTGGTGGTGGTCTTGTCCGAGGCCGCGCCCGCGTCGTCGACGCCGATTCCGGCGGTGGTCATCTCGGCCTCGGTGGTCAGCGGGGCGATCTCGGAGATCGCGCCCACCGTGGTGGTCTTGCCGACCCCGAAGCCACCCGCGATGAGGATCTTCACCGGGATCGGTGGGCGTGGCGCGGGCACCCGGCTGACCGTCGGGGCGGCCACCTCGGGCGGCCGGTACGGCGGCGGCGGAGCCGGCGTGGCGGCCCGACCGGCCGGCGGGACGGTGGTGGGCGGGGCGGCGTACCGGGTGGCGGCGTTGTTCGCGGCGGGACCGCCCGCGGCGGCCGCCGGCCATTCAGGAGATCGCACGGAGTCCATCAATCACTCGCAGGATGAGGTCGGGGTCGAGGGCGTCGTCGGCGTCCCCGAGGTGCACGTCGAGGTGCCCGGCGGCGCGGAGGTCGCCGACGAGCACCCGGGTCACGCCGAAGTGCATCCGCGTCCGGGCGGAGATCTCGGCCACCGAGATCGGCTCGGCGCAGAGCGCCACGATCGTCGCCAGTTCCGGGTCCAGCCGGGCGATCACCGCCCACGAGCCGCTCTCCGGCCGGGCGGTCACCTGGGTCTCCAGGCCGATCGCCGGATCGCCGTCCACCCGGCCGGCGGTCAGCACGAACGGACGCGGACCGCTGGGCTCCCCGTCGCCCGCGTCCGGCCCGGGGCCGGGGGCGGGCGCGTGCAGGAAGGGGCGGACCCGGGTGCCGGGCTCCGGCTCCGGGTCCTCGCCGGCCGCGTCCGGTGTCATTGCTGGACGGCGTTCTTCAGTTCGGCGATCAACCGGGGGGTCAGGGCGCCGCCGGCCCGGCCGGCGAAGAGCGTCATCTCGTACGCCACGGTGCCCAGGTTGGCCGAGCGGTCGGCGACCACGCCGAGCACCGAGCCGCTGCTGATCGCGCTGATCAGCAGGTAGCCCTCGGCCATGTCCACGATCACCCGGTTCAAACCGCCGAGCGCGTACCAGCTGGCGGCGCCCCCGGCGAGGCTGGTCATGCCGGAGACGACGGCGGCCAGCCGCTCCGCGTTGGACCGGTCCTTGATGGCGGACATGGCCATCAGCAGTCCGTCCGAGGAGACCGCGATCGCCTCCATCACCCCGGCCGTGCTGGAGGTGAACGAGTCGAGCAGCCAGTTGAAGGTGCGCGCCTCGGGGCTGAGGCCGCCGGTGGTGGTCTGGTCGGCGTTGTCGTGCAGGAACGGGCTGGTCACCGTGATGCGTCCTCTTCGTAGCGGCGGTCGGGACTGACTTCGCGCAGTGCACGGGCGACGCCCGCCTCGAAATCGGTGATGAGGTCGCGGACCTCGGCGGGGTCCCCCGGCGGCGGGCTTGCCGGCGGGGTGGCCTGCCCCGGGGACACGGCCAGGTTCGCCCCGGGCACCCGCCGGCTGAGCCGGGGCCGGTCGGGGGTGGGCACGACCGGGGCGGCGTCGTCCTCGG
>NZ_WBKT01000056.1 GCF_008868175.1 Micromonospora sp. AMSO31t | reverse complement strand
CCCCCGGGCCGGCGTCGCCTCCCACCGCCACGCCCACCAGGGACTCCCGAAAGGGCCGGGGGCTGGCGAACCACCGCGACCAACCGCATCCGTCACCGGGAGAACTCCGTGAACCACACCCTGCCTGTCTGCCGCGCGAGATGGCGCGACGTCCACGACATCGTCGATCTCGTCGCCGGCCCCTTCGCCGACAGTGCCACCGGCGCCTGGCTGGTGCCCGACGACCGCCGCCGGCGGGCCGTGCTCACCTCCGTCGTCCGCGTCTGGACCGAACACGCTCTCCTCTCCGGCGAGGCGTACCTCCTGCAGGACCATTCCGCCGCCGCCGTCTGGCTCCACCGGTACGGCCCCACCCCCGCGCCCACCGGCTACGGCGAGCGCCTCGCCGTGGCCTGCGCCGACCACCTGGACCGTTTCCTTCAGCTCGACGACGTCCTGGGCGCGCACCGGCCCGCCGATCCCCACAACCACCTGGCGTTCTTCGCGGTCACCGCACAGCCGCACCGGATCCGACGCGCCGGCGCACTGCTGGCCGCCAGCAACGCCCGCATGGGCCAGGCCCGGCTCCCCACCTACACGGAGGCGAACACCCCGGCGGAGCGGGACCTGTACGCCCGCCACGGCTACGTCGCCCATGAGCCCTTCAGGCTCCCCGACGGCACCACCACCTGGCCGATGTGGCGGAGCCCGGGGCTGCGCCAGCCCGGGCGCAACCCCGCCCGGCCGGCGATCTGCCCGTACGCGGCGATGTCGGCATAGGTGGCCGGGGACGCGAGGTGTATCGCCCCGGGCGGCGGGTAGCTCGGCTCGCAAGCTGAAGCCCGCGGTGTGGCAGGGGCTGGGGCAGCGCCACGCCGCGCTGCGCCCGGGGCGGCGCTCGGACGTGGGCCCGTTGCCCCCGGGGTGCGGGCATCCTCGGACGGTCCTGAGCGCGAGGGCGTCGCGGGCCGGGTGACCCGCGCAACGATCATGTTTTCGCCGTGGGCCGGCGGGTAGCAGGGGGCCCACACGGTCGAGGGTCAAGAAGCGGCCCCGGACGACTCTCCGCAACCCCGCCGCTCCCGTGCCCGACGACGACCGTTCCCCGCTGCACCGCAACGCAGCAGGTCGATGCCACGCGCGCGGAGCCGAAAGGCCTCGCCGTGACCTCAGCACACCTGGCACCCCGACCCAGCTCCGACCTGCCGACCGACCGGAACGTCCGGCCGCCCACGGTGACCCGCGCCCGCTGCTCGGCGAGCGGTCCGTCTTCGGCGAGCTGGGCGAGGATCCTGAGTTCGTCCGGGCGCTGGACCGGGCACTGCGGGACCTGGAGTCCTACGGGCCGGCTGCCACCACCTGCGACCACCTGGCCAACCAGCTCCTGCCCGCCGCATGACACCGTGTCCACCCGCCGGAACCCGTCCCCGCTCCCGAGGAGTCCGCTCGTGATCCAGTTCTCCGACGTCGACCTGTCCGCGGTGCGGGTGCTGCTCTGCGACGCCGACGGCAACCTCTTCCCGTCCGAGGAGCCCGCCTTCGTCGCCTCGGTCGAGGTGACCAACGCGTTCCTGGCCGCGTACGGGGTGCCCGGCACGCTCACGGCCGAGCAGTTGCGCCTCGGCACCACCGGCAAGAGCTTCCGCACCACGGCCGTGGACCTCTGCGTCTCCTCCGGCGTACCCGTCGAGGCCGCCGTGGCCGGCGGACGCCCGGAGGCGATCGTCGCGCCGGGACCGCTCCTGGACGGCCGCCCGGTGCTGACCGCCGCCGCCCTGGAGCACTGGGTGGCCGAGGAGAAGGCCCGGGTCAGCGCCCACCTCGGCGAGGTGCTGCGGCCGGACCCGGAGGTGCGGGACGTGCTGGGCAAGCTCGCTCCGCATGTCACGCTCGCCGCGGTGAGCAGCAGCGCGTGCAGCCGGCTGGCGGCCTGCTTCGTCGCCACCGGACTGGCCGGGCTCATTCCGGTGGAGCGGCGCTACAGCGCCGAGGACTCGCTGCCCGTACCCACCAGCAAGCCCGACCCGGCGATCTACCTGCACGCCGGGCGGGAGTTGAGCTGCGGCGGCGCGGAGGGGCTGGCCGTGGAGGACTCCGTGCCCGGCGCACGGTCCGCCGTGGCCGCCGGCTTCCCCACGGTCGGCAATGTCATGTTCGTGCCCGAGGCGGAACGCGCCGACCGGATCGAGGCGCTGCGCCGGGCCGGGGTCTTCGCCGTGGTCACCTCGTGGCGGGAGCTCGCCGACCTGCTGCTGCCGGCGGTCGGCGCCCCCTGACCGGCACGGCCCCACGGCGCTCGCCGGGGCCGGCCGGGCGGGCCGTCAGTGCCCAGGTGGTGCGGCCGACCACCAGCCGGGCCGCCGGCACGGTCACCGACCGCAGCAGCCGGCCGACCCGGTCGGCGAGCCGACCCACACTGCTCGGCCGCTGGGCGCTGAAGTGCACGTGCGCACCGACCACGGCGAGCCACGGCAGCACGGCCAACGCTGGCCGGGGCGCACCCTGGATCAGCAGGGCCGGCGAGCAGCGCGCCGCCGGCCAGCACGACCGGCATCCGCCGCGCGGCACCAGGACCACCGCCAGGGCGGCCAGGCCGCCGACGACCGCCGGGATCGCCAGCTCACCGGCGGGCGCGGGTCCGGCGAGCAGCCGGCCGGTCACCGCCGCGGCGGCGCCCGCGACGATCGCGGCGACCTACCTCCATCGAAGACGGTGCGATTCACACTTCCTCACGGGTCGGGCCCGAAACCTGCGCCGGTCCGGCGCGTCGACGAGCGGCGGCCGCGGCGGGACGGGCGGCGCCGGAGGAGGTGTACGCCCCGCGTCCCGGGGTAGGGATCTCCGCGGGTCAAGAAGAGCGCCCAAGGACCGCCGCTGCCGCACCCCCGGGTCGGTGAGCGGGTGCATCCCCCGGTCGGAGGCGCCATGTCGACAGACCTGTTCCCCTCGACGCGGGCAAGCCGGCCCGGGCCGTCCGGGCGCGGCCCGGACCCGGCCGACCTGTCCTGTCGCTGTCGTTGAGCTGCTGCGACGGATCCACCAAGGTGATCACCGTCCGGGGCGAGATCGACACGAGCAACGGTCGGCGGCCGACCGTCCGCCACGGGCCCGGCGACGAGTCCGACTGCTCGACAAAAAGACCCCTCTGGACGGTTCCGGGCGAAGAGTCCGGGTAGGAGCTGACAAGCGCACCCCGACGCGAATGGGAGAAACATGTTCAATCCACTGGACCACAAGGGAATCCCCCTGGAGAGCCAGATCCGCAACTGGCGCGAACTGAACGTCGAGCCCATCGACCCCGAGGCGGTCGATCCCTACACCCGCTGCCGCATCATCACGATGAACGGCATCGAGGTCGAGGCCATCAACTTCCAGCACCAGTTCGCCCGCGTCTGCCCGGACCAGGACGTCCGCCGGCAGCTGGCGTACGTGCGGTACGTGGAGAACCAGCAGCAGCGGGTGGTGAACTGGCTGCTGCCCGGTGTGGCGAGCGTGCTGGAGACGACCCTCGGCTACGAGCAGGTGGCCGTCGACCTGACCGCCTTGGCCCGGCACGAGCCCGACCCCTACCTGAAGCAGGCGTACGAGTTCGGTGTGCTGGAGGACTTCGACCACCTCTACCGCTATGCCAACCTCTACGAGATGGTCGAGCGCCGCAAGGCCGAGAAGGTGGTCGACGGCCTCACGGAGGTCATGCCGGGCCGGCCGACCGTGCAGGAGCACCGGCACCCGTTCGACGAGGTGCGCACCCCCTACGACCGCAACTCGGTGGACCCGCGTTCAAAGCTGAACGCGCTGACGATCCTCTCCGCCGAGCAGCAGGTGATGTTCTACTACATGAACGTCGGCCCGCAGTACATGGAGCCGATCGCGCGCCAGCTCTACCAGGAGATCAGCCTGATCGAGCAGGAGCACGTCACCCACTACGAGTCGCTGCTGGACCCGGGCGAGAGCTGGTGGGAGCGGCTGCTGACCCACGAATACAACGAATGCTGGCTCTACTACTCCTTCCTCCAGCAGGAGAGCGACCCGCGCATCAAGGCGGTGTGGGAGCTGCACCTGCAGATGGAGCTGGCCCACCTCCAGCAGGCGGCCGACCTGTTGCGCCGGCACGATGGCCGGGAGCCGGAGGAGATCGTCGGCAGCGCCGGCCTGCCCGAGCCGCTGACCTTCGAACCGAACAAGGAGTACCTGCGCCACCTGCTGGCCACCCAGATCGACGTCACCAAGCTCGGCGAGGGCTACGTCCAGGAGGCGCACGAGCGCTTCGAGTGGATGCAGCAGCAGTTGCACGACGGCCAGAAGCCGCCCACCGAGCAGGTCATCGACATGCACCGGGAGCGCCTCGGTGACGAGTACCGCATCGAGACCGAGGGGCCGCACCCGGTGGAGCGGCTGCGCGCCGAGGGAGGCACCGATGCCTGAGACGGGCGCCCCGGCCACGCCCGGGCCCGAGGAGGACGTGGTCGACCTGCTGCTCGCCCAGCACGCGCGCGTCGAACAGCTCTTCCTGCTGGTCATCGGCAGCACCGGCGACACCCGCCGGGAGGCCTTCGACGAGCTGGTGCACCTCCTCGCCGTGCACGAGACCGCCGAGGAGGAGGTCATCCATCCGCTGGCCCGGAACCTGCCGGGTGGCGGCGACGCGATGGTCGACGACCGGCTCGCCGAGGAGCGCCAGGCCAAGGAGACGCTGAAGACGTTGATCGCCGGCGGGGTCGACGCGGAGGGCTTCGACACGGGCATCATCCTGCTCCGCGACGCGGTGCTCACCCACGCCCGCTACGAGGAGCGCTACGAGTTCCCCCAGCTACGCCAGCACGTGCCCGGCGACCGGCTGCGCACCCTCGCCGGCGCCGTCCGCGCCGCCGAGGCCACCGCGCCGACCCGGCCGCACCCGAGTGCCCAGTCGGCCAAGGGCAACCTGGCGGCCGGTCCCGCGCTGGCCGTCGTGGACCGGGTCCGCGACGCGCTCCGTAAGCCGTCCGCCGGCTGACCCCACCACACGCGCTCAGGAGAACAAGGAAGGACAGGACGTTGAGCGGCGACCAGTACCAGCAGCAGGATCCCCAGGAGCAGTACCGGGGACCGGACGAGCAGACCGGCGGCCAGCAGTCGGCGCCCGGCACGACGCGGGAGATGCCCGACGAGCCCGACCACGGCGAGGAGAGTTACCAGGGCAGCGGCCGGCTCACCGGGAAGCGGGCGGTGATCACCGGCGGCGACTCCGGCATCGGCCGGGCGGTCGCCATCGCCTTCGCCCGCGAGGGCGCCGACGTGCTGATCGCGTACCTGCCGGAGGAGGAGGACGACGCGCGCCGGACGGCGGAACTGGTCGAGAAGGCCGGTCGCAAGGCGGTGACGGTCCCGGGCGACATCCGCGACGAGGCGCACTGCGCCGAGATCATCTCGCGCGCCGTCAGCGAGCTGGGCGGCCTCGACATCCTCGTGAACAACGCGGCGTACCAGATGTCGCAGCCGGGCGGCATCACCGACATCACCACCGAGCAGTTCGACCGGGTCCTCAAGACCAACCTGTACGCGATGTTCTGGCTCTCCAAGGCCGCCGTCCCGCACCTGCGGCCCGGGTCCACGATCATCAACACGGCGTCGATCCAGGGTTACCAGCCCTCGCCCGACCTGCTCGACTACGCCACCACCAAGGCCGGCATCATCGCCTTCACGAAGGGTCTCGGCGAGGGCCTGGCCGACAAGGGGATCCGGGTCAACGCCGTCGCGCCCGGACCGGTCTGGACCCCGCTGATCCCGGCCACCATGCCGGCGGAGAAGGTCGAGTCGTTCGGCAAGGACGTCCCGCTGGGCCGCGCCGGCCAGCCGGCGGAACTCGCCCCGGCGTACGTCTTCTTCGCCTCGCAGGAGTCCAGCTACATCACGGGTGAGGTGCTCGGCGTCACCGGCGGCAAGCCGCTGGCCTGACGTGCGACCGGAGCCTCGATCGGGCCGCCCACGCCTCGCGCGCGGGCGGCCCGGCCGGTTGCCGGTCAGGAACGACGGCCGTTCCTGCTCCGCCCCCGCAGCGACGACGCCAGGCGGCGAGCGAGGGCCCGGGAGCCGGACACCGTCCGGGCGAGCTGGCTCCGGTTCTGCCGGACGTACGCGGAGATCAGCGCGACGAGGAAGCTCAGCCCTCCGAGCCAGGCCAACCACTCCGCGACCGAGGCCAGGAGCGGAAGGGTCACGAACAGGCAGACGAGCCCGGACAGCGGGAAGACCAGTTGCAACCCGAACTCGTAGAGCAGGGACCGGGAGCCCCTCTGCTGCGCGTAGAAGTCGTCCCACCGGAAGACCCGGTCGTCGCCGGAGCACTCGAGGGCGACCGGCCGGAGGACCTCCCGGATGTACCTGTTCGCCGCCTCACGATCCTGCCGGCGCCGGAGGATGGTGATCCCGGAGATCGCCGCGAGCACCGGGACGGCGAGCAGCAGGCGGGGGTCGGCCCGGTTGGCGACCACGAACCCGAGGATCACCGCCACCACGGTCAGGTAGGCGCCGACGAGGGCGTGCGACGCGGCGGACTTCTGCGCCATGACGGCCCGGATGGCGGTGTATTCCGCGACGAGCAGGTTGGTGCGGTTGTCGGCGCGGGCAGCCGCCGTTTCGTCGGCCGGTGGAGAGCTTCTGGGAGGGGCCAGGTCGTTCCACGTCACGCATCGATGATGACAACCCTCCACAAGGACCCGTCCGACCGACCGTGGGTTGCGCTCCGCTTGCCGGTCCTCACCACGCGTGCTCCGTCCCTACCCCGCACGGGAGCCGACGTCGTCCAGGTGGCGCAGCGCCTCCGCCCAGGAGCGACCCAGGCTGGTCTCGTGGTAGTCGAGACCGTGCTCGGCGCAGAACCGCCGGATCAACGGCTGGGCATGACGCAGGTTGGGGCACGGCATGCTCGGAAACAGGTGGTGTTCGATCTGGTAGTTCAGGCCGCCGAGCACGGTGTCGACGAACCTTCCGCCGCGCACGTTGCGGGAGGTGAGCACCTGCCGCCGCAGGTAGTCGAGGTCGTCCTCGGCGTCGAGGATGGGCATGCCCTTGTGGTTGGGAGCGAACGAGCTGCCGAGGTAGAGGCCGAGCGCACCCTGGTTGACCAGGATGAACGCGACGGCCTGCGCCGGGGTCAGGACCAGGAGGACGGTGGTGAGGTAGCCGCCCAGGTGCAGGGCCAGCAGCGCGGCTTCGGCGGGCCGGCGCGGCAGGGGGCGCGGCCGGACGACGGCCCGCACGCTGTTGGCGTGCAGGTGCAGGCCTTCCAGCAGGAGCAGCGGGAAGAAAAGGTACGCCTGGTGACGCGCGATCAGCGCGGCGACGCCGCGCCGTCGCCGGGCCTGGTCGGCACTGAAGGACAGCGGCGCCACCCCGATGTCAGGGTCTTTGCCCTCGGTGTTCGGGTGGGCGTGGTGCCGATTGTGCTTGTCCACCCACCAGCCGTAGCTGATCCCGGTCAGCAGGTTGCCGTGCAGGATACCGATCAGGTCGTTGGCCCGTCGCGAGCGGGCGATCTGCCGGTGACCGGCGTCGTGGCCGATGAAACCGGCCTGCGCGAAGACCACGGCGAGGGCCACCGCGAGCACGAGCTGCCACCACGACTCGCCCCACCGGACGAACACGGCCCACAGTCCGGCGTAGCAGCCGACGACGAGACCGATCCGTACCGCGTAGTGGCCTCGCCGCCGTTCGAGCAGGCCCGCTGCGCGGATCTCCCGGGACAGGTCGGCGTAGTCGCTGCCCCGCCGTGGCTCGGCACCGATGCTGGTGTCGCTCACGACGGCCTCCCTGCCGGTCCCTGCCCCGATGGTTGAATCAGCGGCGCCGGCCCGATCGGCCGTGCCGGGTGCCGAGGTTGGCCGCCCCGGTCACCTTCAGTTTCAGCAACGGCGAGCCTGCCCGGGGCGGATTGCCGCATTGCGTCGGAGAATGATCGGAACTCATGGCGATGCCTGGAGCGGCGTGGTCGTGCACGCCCGGCGGCATGCTCACCGTACGCCGCAGAGGGTGCCACCGCACCCAGCCGATCGAGGTCATCGAGTCATCCGTGCGCGGTTACTGTCCGATTGCTGATCGTCACCCTTGGTGCTCCGCCCTACCCTGACGCCGGAAGCCGCCGCTTCCCGACCACGGCCAGGAGGCGCGACGGCATGATCCCGACGAGGTCCGCTCCGGACACGAGCAGCGAGGACGATCTCGTCCGCGTGGCGATCCGCGCGATCGCGCCCGAGGAGGAGCACCTGCTGCCCCTCCTCGCCCCCGCCCACCGGCGCCGGCCGGGCCGGTGGCGGCGGGATCCCGGGGCGCTGGTCCGGGTGGGCGGCGGGGAGGCCGGCGGCGGCGGGTTCACCGAGGTCGTCGAACCGGTGCTGCCGTACGTGATGGTGCTGTGCGGCGTCGGCCTCGCGGCGCTGCGGGACGCCGTGCAGGCCGAGGCCACGGACGCCGCCCGGGGTGGCCTTCGCGCGCTCCGCCGGCGGTGGCCGTCCCGCCGCTCGCCCGAGTTGCCGTTGCGGCTGCGGCCGGGCCAGCTGCTGCGGATCGAGGAGGCGGTCACGGCGGCGGCCCGCGACCCTCGCTGGGAGCTCACCGAGGACCAGGTCGCCGTCCTGCGCGACGCGGTACGCGAGGCGTTCGTGGCCCGGTTCGGCACGGATGCCACCGGTGGCTGAGTCCCGGCCGGGGAGCCCGCACCCGCCACTCCCCTCGGCCACCCTGGGCCGGTTCGTCGCCGTGGTGACGGCGGTGGTCGGGACCAGCATGTTCGGCTGGCAGGTCGTCCTCATCGATCCGGCGGTCACCCGGGAGCGCGCCGTCTGCCTCGCCGGGTTGGCCGGCCTGCCGCCGCCGATCGACGTCCGGGCCGGCACGGTCGACGCCGGGTCGGCGGCCGCCGTGCAGCGGTGCCTCGGCACCCTCGGCGCGGACGTGCTGCGGCAGATGCTCATCGGCCTGGCGGTGCTCGTGGCGGTGACCGCGCTGGTCTACCTGGCCGCTCCGTGGGCCGAGCGACGGCTGCGCGGCCTGCGCCGGCTGGACCGGGTGCCGGGCACCGAGGCGCTGCGGGCCGACCTGGCGGCGCTGGTGCGGGAGGCCGGCCTGCGGCGGGCGCCCACCTTCGTGGTGTCCCGCTCGGCCCGGGTCAGCGGGAACACCTTCGGCACGGTCGCCACCCGGTACGTCCGGCTCGACCTGGGCCTGGTGCACGCGCACCGGACGGCCCCGGCGCGGTTCCGGGCCGTCGTGCTGCACGAGCTGGCGCACCTGCGCAACGCGGACGTGGACCTGACCCGGCTGACCGTCGCGCTGGCGTGGGCGTTCCCGCTGGGCGTGGTCGCCCCGGCCGCCGTCACCTTCCTGGGCGCGCTCCGGGCGCCGGACCTGGCCCGGAACGTGTGGCGGCTGGCGCTGTTCGCCGTGGTGGTGCAGGTGTCCGCCTGGTCGGTGCTGCGCGCCCGCGAGTTCGCCGCGGACGCCCGGCTGGGCGGCGACGACGCGGCGACCGCGCGGGCGCTGCTCGACGTCGGGCTGCGGCCCACCGGGTGGCGGGACCGGCTGGCCGCCCTGTTCCGGTTCCACCCGCTGGCCCGGGCCCGCGCCGACGAGCTGGACCGGCCCCGGCGGCTGGTGTCCGCCCGGCCGGTCGAGGCGCTCGGCGCCGGGCTGGCGGCCGGCATCGCCGCGCCGCCGCTGGTGGACCTGCTGTCCCACCTGCCGCGCCCGCTGGCCGGGCTCGACCCGGTCACCGGCGGCTCGCAGGCGGCGGGGCTGCTGCTCGGGGCCCCGCTCGCGCTGGTGCTGACCGGGGCGCTCTGGCGGTCGGCGTGGTGGGCCCGGCGGCACGGTGGCCGGCCCGTCCGGGGTGCGGTGTTCGGGGTCGCGCTGGTGGTCGGGCTGCTGGTCGGCCGGCGGCTGGCCTGGTCGGCCGGGTACGCCGACGACCGGCCGGTCTGGTGGGTGGAGCTGCTGCTGTCGCTGTGCGCCGTGGCCGGCGGCGCCCTGCTGGGTCGATGGGTGGCGCTGGGCGCCGACGCCTGGCTGCGCCGGCTCCCCCGGCACGCCGAGGGCCGCGCGGTGCGGCGCGTCTGGGCCGCCGCCGCGCTGGCGACGACCGTGCTGACCGCCGGCTTCCTCGGCGCGCTGCTGGTGCTGGACGCCTGGTTCGCCGACGGCGACCTGAGCATGCTGCGGCTGCTTGCCGCCCGGGAGGGGCACCCGGACCGGGTCACCGTCGTGACGCTGGCCGACACGCTCGCCCTGCACGTGCGGGTCCTCGCCGACCAGGCGCCCTACCTGCTGGCCGCCCCGCTCGCCGCTGCCCTCTTTCCGCTCGTCGCGACCGGTGCCACCGCACGGCGCGCGCTCCGGGTCGGCGCGGCCACCGGGATCGTGGCCGCCGTCGCGCTGCCGGTGGTGGTGGCCGGCGCGGCGGTGGCCGCCCGCGATCCGGGTCTCGGGCCGGCGGCGCTGCGCGGCCTGGTCGAGGGGCACACCCTGCTGCCCGTGACGCTGGTCGAGGCCACCGCCGCGGTGGCGGTCGTGGCCGGCCCGCGCCTGTCGATCTGGCACGGCACGCTCGCGGCGCTCACCGCCGGGGTGCTGCTGGCGCCGGCGGTGCTGGCCGCCGGCGTGCTGCTCTCCTGCGATTCGGGCGCGGGGTGCGCGGGGCCCGGCCGGGCCGCGGTGGCCCGGGCGCTGGGTCACGCCCTGCTCGTCGCCCCGGTGTTCGCCACGCTCGCCGCGGCGCTCGGCGCCGCCGCGACGGCCGCGCTGGCCGGGCTGGGCTCCGGGCGCTGGCCGGCCTCGGCGACGGCCGCGGCCGTGCTGCTCGGCCTGGCCGCCGCCGTCGTCACGGCGGACGGGCCGGGTAGCCCCACGGTGCCGGTGGACCGGGACAGCTGCCTGGTCGGGGTGTGGCGGCTCGCCGCGGGCCGCTACCACGCGCAGGTCGCCACGAACTCGGTCCTGGGACGGCTGGCCGGGCTGAGCACGGCCACGAGCGTCGACCTCACCAGCGGGGCGACCACCGGGTTCGCCACCGCGTACCGGGCCGACGGCACGGCGACGGATCTCTACGACCTCTCGGTGGCCGAGGGGACGTTGAACGGGCACACGGTCCAGCGGGTGCACCGGGGCACCCAGACCTACCGGTGGACGGCCCGGGCCGGGCGGTACACCCAGCGGAACGTGGTGACCACCGGTGACCTCGCGCTGCTGCGGGTGGACGGGCGGGAGGCCGACGTGACCACGGTGGTGGACGACTCGGCCAGCGCGTACCGGTGCGGGCCGGGTGAGCTGGTGATCCGGTTCGACGGCGACGACGGGTCGTGGGGCGAGGAGACCTTCGTCCGCAGCCCGGCGTGACGGGACCACCGGAGCCGGTGGTCCCGTCCGCCCGCTACGCGGGCACCACGTCGAGCCGCGGGCCGGCGGGTTGCCCGGCGCCGGCCAGGGCCAGCAGCGTCTGCCCGGTGGCGTCGTCGACCACGGCGACCCGAACCGCGTCGGGCCCGCCGTCGACCAGCGGGACGGCGAAGACCGCCGTGGCGGGCCGGCCCTGGTAGTGCGCGGCGTGGCCGACGAAGCGCCACTCGCCGTCGTCCCAGTGCTCGCGGACGTCGGAGCGGAGCAACGGCGCGACCCGCCGGTAGGGGTCGCTGAGCTGGACCTGCTGCACGGTGGCGAGCAGCGGCAGCCCGGTGCCGCCGCGCAGCGGATTGGTCAGCCGGGCGCGCAGCCGGCGCAGTGGCAGCAGCCAGGCGGCGTCCAGTTCGGGGGACAGCGCCACCACGGCCGCCGCCTCGGCCAGCAACGCGGCCCCGCCGGCCAGGGGACGGTCGGTCAGCGCGGCCGGCCAGTCGCCGGGGGCCAGGGTGGCCAGACCGGCCGCCGCCACGAGCAGCGCGGCTCGCCCGAGGCTGCGACCGGAGATCGGGGTCGGGCGGCTGCTCAGGCAGCCGCACGACGAGGTGGGTGCGGTCCGGCGGGCGTACGCCAGGTAGCCGAGGAAGCCGACGGCCACGGCGGTCGCGGCGGCGGTCTCCAGCCGCAGGGCGGGCGGCAGCAGGAGCAGCGCGCCGAGGATCAGCTCGACGGCACCGAGCAGCCGGTACGCGGGCAGCGTGCGGTGTTCCCCGACCAGCCGGACGAGCGCGGACCGCCGGGCGACCGTGGCGGCGTGCCGGTTGAGGAGCTTCACGCGGGCGGACCAGATCAGCACCGCGCCGACGACCAGCGGTTGCAGCGCCGCGATCATCTCGATCATGGGTTCTCCCCTCGGGTGGGCCGACGGGTGACGCCCGGGCGGTCCGGATGTGCGGCCCGCCCTGCGACGGCTCCAGGTCGCGGCGCGCCGCGACCTGGAGCCGTCGGGCGTACCGGTCAGGCGGCGGCGTAGACGGTGGCGATGTCGATCTCGTTGGTGTCCGGGTGCCAGGCGCCGAGCACCTGGACGTGCCGGCCCACCCGGAGCAGGGACAGGTCGCTGATGGCCGGGGTGCCGTTGTAGACGGCGGCGGACCGGCCGGGCACGACGTGGGCGACGATGCGCTGGCCCTTGTGGTCGAGGTGGAGCAGGTTGCGACCCACCGCGGCGATGTGCGCGTGCAGGTTGACGATGTTCACCCAGACCGAGTCGGCGGCGAGCGTGCCGTCGGGCAGGCGGACGCCGCGGGCGTAGAGCCCGTCGCCGATGGCCACCTGGTCGAACGTGGTCGGGTGGAGTTTCCAGATGCTGGTGCCGTCGGTGATCCGGATGGAGTGCAGCACGGTGTCGGATCCGGTGACCAGCAGCAGGTGGCCGGAGATCTTGCTGATCCGGCCCTCGACGAAGTTCGGGTCGGGTGCGCCGGGTTCGACGGTCGCCGGCCCGGCGGCGAAGGCCGCGTCGGGGGCCAGCGAGCCGAGTCCGGTGGCGCCCACCACGCCGCCGAGCGCGGCGGTGGCGAGGAGGCGGCGGCGGTCCAGGGTGTGCGGCATGACGGAACCCTCCCGTTCAGACGGTGTCGACCGAGCAGGGCCGCAGCCCCACGGAGAGACTGCCGATCGCGCTGAACGCCGCCGGCGTCAGGTCGATGATGCGGTTGCTGCCGCAGGCCGAGCCGCAGCAGGTGCGCTCGCCGCAGAACAGGTCCGTCTGCGGGCCGCAGTCGGCGATGGTGGTGCCGACCCGGGCGCCGTTGCAGAGGTTTGTGGTGTAGTGGCGGAAGCCGCAGGTCCGCCGGCTCATGCTGAGCCCGCAGGTGTCCGGGTGGGTGATGGCCCAGCACGCGTCCGAGGTGTTCGGCCAGGCGTGCTGGTAGTTGCCCGACCTGCAGGTGCCACAGGCGCCGCCCCCGGCGGTGCCGCACGGTCCCCAGGCGGTGCCGCAGCAGAACCAGGACACCTCGCCTCGTATGGCCGCCATGGATACCTCCTTCCCGATCGTTGACCGACAACGATGGATGTCGATATAGATGGCGATTGTTATGACAGAAACCATCTACGTCAACAGGCGGGGCGAAGATTTCCTACAGGCGGAAACCGCTCAGCGGGTCACTTCCCGGTGGGCACCACGTACGGGAAGGAGGCGGCGCGGGCGTCCGTGGTGACGTCGGGGGTGAGGCCGGACGTCATGCCGGTGTTGAGCACCAGGGAGAACATGACCTCGGGCACGTTGTCGGCCATGGTCCGCCCGTTGCGGGCGGCGAACCCGTAGTTCGCCGGGGTGCCGACCTGGTAGGACAGCACATCCGGGTAGAGCTCGCGGGCGACGCTCCAGCCGTACGCGCCCGGGTCCGGCGCGGTGCCGTTGGCCGCCACCACCCGGGCGACCGTCGACGCGATCTCCGCACCGTCGGCCCGCAGGTCCTCGCAGGGGTGGCGGGTGTTGGCGGGGTTCGAGAAGTCGGTGTCGGTGGGCCAGAAGACCGGCCACATCATCGGGTGGCCGGCACGGTTGATCTGGCGCCAGCCGCCGGCGTCGGTGGCGAGCTTCGTGGCCGCCCAGACGCCGATGCGGGTGTCGACGGACAGCATCGGCTCGTCCCGGGACACCTCCAGCACGATCGAGTCGACGGTGGTGCCGGCGAAGGTGTTCTTCGCGTTCTCCGGGCGCCAGGCGGAGCGGTCCAGCCGGGCGCCGTTCTTGAAGGCGTCGTTGACCGTGGCGAGCTGGTCCAGGTCGATGTAGAAGGGGTCGGTGATCCGCCCGGCCCAGACCCGCACGGTGCCACCGGTCACCTCCTCCCCGGTGCGGCCCTGGGCGACGACCGTGCCGGTGGCGCCGTCGTCGTACGCCTCGGCGCCGGTGAGGGCGTGCACCGTGAGCTCCTGCCGGCCCTGGCCGTCGAGCTCGCCGAAGGCCACCCGGTAGGTCAGCTCCTCCATCTCGCTGCCGTCGACGTGCACCTTGAACTCGTACCGCGCCTCGTGGTGGAAGCCGGGCTTGATGTCGGCCCGGGTCACCGAGCTGTTGACGTCCATCACCAGGACGGTTCCGCGCTCGCCGTCGAAGACGTAGAGGTCGTCGAGGTAGAGCTGGCCACTCTGGGCGGCGAGCGGGGTGTCGAGGTGGTGCGACATGGCTGTCTCCCGGGTCGGCTGGCACGGCTGACGCGAGCCTAGCCGGGCATAACGCCGCAAAAGTTCCGATCGACGACCTTCCGCCGGGACCCGGGTGGGTTACCGTCGGCGGGTGATCCCGGTGGAGGCCGCGGCGGCCGCGTACGCCCAGTGGCTCACCCCTGCCCTGCCGCTCTACGGCAACGACCACGAGCGGGCCGACTTCGCTCCCTGAGGCGTCCCGGCACCGGACGCCCCCTCTTCCCTCTCACGTCGCACCGGGAGCGATGCCCCATGTCCGTCGACAGTTCCGGGATCCGGGCGGTGCTGCGCGCACCCCAGGTCCTCCGGGTCCTCCTCAGCAGCCAGGTCGGCCGGCTGCCCACCGCCAGCGGGCCGCTGGCCCTGCTCCTCTTCGCCCGCCAGTCGCTGAGCCTGGCCGCCGCCGGCCTGCTGGTGGCCGCGTACACCGCCGGGATGGCCGTGGGCACGCCCCTGCTCGCCCGGGCGGTGGACCGCTGGCGGCAGCCGCCGGTGCTGTGGGCCGCCGCGGTCCTCTCCGGCCTCGGGTTCGGCGCGGTGGCGCTGACCGGCGGGCACCTCACCGGCGCCGTGGTCGGCGCGGCGGTGGCCGGGCTCGGCACGCCGCCGCTGGAGGCGTGCCTGCGTACCCTCTGGCCCGCAATGCTGCCGCCCGCCACGGTGCCCACGGCGTACACACTGGACATCGCCGTGCAGGAGGTGATCTTCGTGGTCGGCCCGCTGGTCACCCTCCTCGCGGTGACCCTGGCCGGGCCGCCCGCCGGGCTGGTCGCCGCCGGGGTGTTGCAGCTGGTCGGCACCGCCGCGTACGCGCTCAGCCCCGCCGTCCGCGCCTGGCGCGGCGTGCCGGCCGTGCGGCACTGGGCCGGCCCGCTGCGCGTACCCCGGTTCACCGTGCTGATGACCGGCGTGGTCGGCGTCGGCGCGGCGGTCGGGAGCATCGCGGTGGCGGTGACCGGCTACGCCGAGGCGGCCGGCGACCGGCGGCTCAGCGGCTGGCTGCTCGCGGCGCAGGCGGCCGGCGCCCTGGCCGGCGGCCTGCTCTACACCCGGGCCCGGCCGGGCGGCCCCGGGCGGCTGCCGCTGCTCGCCGCCGCGCTCACGGTCGGCTTCCTGCCGTTGCTGCTCGCCCCCGGCCCGGTCCCGATGGCCGGCCTGCTCGTGGTCAGCGGGCTCGCGCTGCCGCCGCTGCTGACCGCCATCTTCCTCACCGCCGAGCGGCTCGCCGAGCCGGGCACGGTGGCCGAGGCGTTCGCCTGGGTGAGCACGGCGTTCGTGGTGGGCAGCGCCGCCGGCTCCGCGCTCGCCGGCCCGCTGGTGTCGACCGACCTCCGGTACGGCCTGGCGGTGGCCCCGGCCGCCGCGCTGCTCGGCACGGTGGTGCTCTGGGCCGTCTCGCGCGGGGAAGGGCGGCGGCCGCAGAAGGGCCCCGAGCCCGGGGCGGAGGTCTATGCTCGATCCTCATGACACCCGCGCGTCCGGGGTCCGGCAACCCGGCGCCGGCCGACCGGGTGACCGCCGTCGAGGTCTTCTTCGACCTCGTCTTCGTCTTCACGTTGATCCAGCTCACCCGGGTGCTGGAGGAGGACCTGTCCCCGGACGGGCTGGGCCGGGTGCTGCTGCTCTTCGGCATCCTGTGGTGGATGTTCGACGGCTACGTGTGGCTGGCCAACCACGTGCCGCCCCGGGTGCCCGCGCAGAAGCTGCTGCTCTTCGTGGGGATGGTCGGCTTCCTGTTCGCCGCGGTCGCGGTGCCGGACGCCTTCGACGGCACCGGGCTCCTCTTCGGCATCGGGTACCTCGTGGTGATCACCGTCCACCTGTCGCTGTTCACCCGGGCCGGCATCGGGTCGGCACTCAGCCGGCTCGCCGTGTACAACCTGGGGTCGGCCCTGCTGGTGCTGGTAGGCGGCTTCGTCGACGGCGCGGCCCGCTACGCGTGCTGGCTCGCGGCGCTCGCGGTCCAGTCGGTCGTCCCGTACCTGGTGCCCCGGATCTCCTGGGTGCGCGTGCTGCCCCTGTTCCGGCTCCAGCCGGAGCACTTCGTCGAGCGGCACGGGCTCCTGGTGATCATCGCGTTGGGCGAGTCCGTGGTGGCGATCGGGATGGGCGTGGACACCGCGCACGTCGGCGTCGGGACGGTGGCCGTCATCGCCCTGGCGCTGGCGCTGCCGGCCGCGCTGTGGTGGACGTACTTCACCGATACTCGCGGGGCGGAGGAGCGGCTGGCCGCGACCGGCACGGAGCGGACCCGGCTGGCCCTCCGGGTGGGCTTCGCGCACATCCCGCTGCTGCTGGGCATCGTGGTGGCGGCGGCCGGCATCCACGCCGCGGCGGCCCACCCGGGGGAGCCGGCCGGCTGGCGCCCGGCGCTCGCGCTGGCCGGCGGCGTGGCCGTCTACCTGGCCGGGATCGTGGGCCTGCGCCGCACGCTGCACTCCGCCCCGGTGCTGAGCCGGCTGGTCGCCGGCGTGGCCGTGCTCGCCACCGTCCCGGCCGGCACCCGGCTGAACGCCCGGGCGCAGCTCGTCGCGGTGGTGCTGGTGCTGGCCGTCATGCTGCTGCTCGACCGGCGGCGGTCGAACCGGCCTCACAGCCAGCCGCGGCGCTTGAACAGCAGGTAGAGGGCACCGCAGACGGCGGCCATCAGAGCGATGGCGAACAGGTAGCCGTAGCGCCAGCCGAGTTCCGGCATGTGCACGAAGTTCATCCCGTAGACCGTGCCGATCAGGGTGGGTGCGAACAGGATCGCCGCCCAGGCCGACACCCGCTTGATCTCCTCGTTCTGCTCGAAGCTGGCGGCGGTCAGGCTGCGCATCTCCTCGTTCTGCGCCTGCGAGACGAGGGTCGCGTTGACGGTGAGGATGTTCTGCAGCAGGTGCCGGAAGCCGTCCACCCGCTCGACGACCTGGGTGAGGTGGTCCGCCACGTCGCGCAGCCGGCGGCGCAGCTCCTCGTCGGTGCCGTACCGGTCGAAACCGCCGGTGAGCGCGTCGACGACCTTCAGCAGCGGGCGGGCCGCCCGCTGGAACTGGATGACCTCCCGGCTCAGCTCGTAGATGCGGCGGCTGGCGTTCGGGTCGCCGCCGAACACCTCGGTCTCGATCTCGTCGATGTCGTTCTCCAGCCCGGCGACCACCGGGGCGTAGCCGTCGACCACCCGGTCGAGCACCGCGTACAGGACGGCCTCCGGGCCGAGCGCGAGCACGGCCGGCTCCGCCTCCATCCGCCGCCGGACGCCGGCCAGGTCGGGGGCGCCGCCGTGCCGGACGGTGATCACGAAACCGGGCCCCAGGAACAGGTGCACCTCGGCGAAATCGACCTCCTCGCGCGCGTCGAGGTAGCGGGCGGCGCGCAGCACCACGAACAGGGTGTCGCCGTACCGCTCCAGCTTCGGCCGCTGGTGGGCGTTGATGGCGTCCTCGACGGCCAGCTCCGGGAGCTGGAACTCGGCGGCCAGCGAGACGATCTGTTCCGTACTCGGCCGGCACAACCCGATCCAGGCCATGGCGCGGTCGAGTTCCTGGAGGCAGGAGTACGTGTCGGCGAGACTGACCGGCGAGGCGCGGCGCACCCCGTCGACGTAGACCCCGCTGTCGACCAGCCCGGCGGGCCGCTCCGGCTCGGCGGCGCCCCCGTCGGCGGCGTGCTCGTCCAGGCGGCGGCCGAACCCCTCCGACGGCGCCGGGAACCCCTTGTCCGCCACGCCCTCCCCCGCTCCTCGGCCGGCTCGCCGAGTCCCCCGCGACGACCGGGGCAAACCCGGCCGGCCTACGGGCGGTAGCGGTAGCCCATGCCCGGTTCGGTGATCAGGTGCCGGGGCCGGGCCGGGTCGTCCTCCAGCTTGCGCCGCAGCTGGGCCATGTACTGGCGCAGGTAGTTGGTCTCGTTGTGGTATTCCGGGCCCCACACCTCGTGCAGGAGCTGGCGCTGGCTGACCAGCTTGCCCGGGTGCCGCAGCAGCTTCTCCAGCATCGCCCACTGGGTCGGGGTGAGCTTGACCTCGACGCCGTCGTCGCGGGTCACCACCCGGTCGGCCAGGTCGACGGTGTGCCGGCCGATCCGCTGCGTGGCGACGGACCCCGCGCCGCCCGCATCGGCCGGGGAGCCGGCGAGCCTCCGAGTCACCGCCCGGATCCGGGCGAGCAGTTCGTCCACCCCGAACGGCTTGGTGACGTAGTCGTCGGCGCCCGCGTCGAGCGCGGCGACCTTGTCCTCGCTGCCGGCCCGCCCGGAAAGCACGATGATCGGCACCCCGGTCCAGCCGCGCAGACCCCGGATGACCTCCGTGCCGTCCAGGTCGGGCAGGCCGAGGTCCAGCACCACCAGGTCCGGGGGGTGGCCCGCGGCGGCCTTCAACGCGGCCGTCCCGGTGTCGGCCACCTCCACGTCGTAGCCGCGGGCCCGCAGGTTGATCCGCAGGGCGCGAAGGATCTGCGGCTCGTCGTCGACGACCAGGATGCGGGTCATTCCTGCGGCCCCTCCGGGTCGATTCCGCCGGTGCCGGCCGGCAGCCGCAGCACCATGGTGAGACCGCCGCCGGGCGTGGTCTCCGGGGTGATGCTGCCATCCATCGCCTCCGCGAGCCCCCGGGACAGGGCCAGCCCCAGCCCGACGCCGGTCTGGTTGTCCCGGTCGCCGAGGCGCTGGAACGGCAGGAAGACGTGCTCCCACTGGTCCTCCGGGATGCCCGGCCCGGTGTCGATCACCCGCAGCTCGACCTGGCCGGCGTGCGCGCTGGCGGTGATCGTCGGTGGACGTCCGGGCGGGCTGTGGCGCAGCGCGTTGGCCACGATGTTGACCAGCACCCGCTCCAGCAGGCCGGGGTCGGCGAGGGCCGCGGGGAGGTCGGGCGGGATGTCCGTGGTCACCTCGGCCGCCGCCGGGCCCAGCTCGTCCAGGGCCCGGGGTACGGCGTCCTCCAGCCCGATGGCGGTGGCGGTGACGCCCAGCGCGCCCGCCTGGAGCCGGCTCATGTCGAGCAGGTTCGCCACCAGCCGGCCCAGCCGGTCCAGCCGGTCCAGCGACTCGTCGGCGGTGGCCAGCAACTCCTCGCGGTCGTCGGCGTCGAACTCGACGTCGTGGCTGCGCAGGCTGCTCACGGCCGCCTTCGCCGACGCGAGCGGCGTACGCAGGTCGTGGCTGACCGCGGCGAGCAGCGCGGTGCGCATCCGGTCGGCGGCGGCGAGCGGGCGGGCGGTGGCGGCCTCCTCGGCGAGCCGCTCCTGGCGCAGCGCGACGGCGGCCTGGGCGGCGAACGCCTCGACCACCCGGCGGTCCGCGGCCTCCAGCCGCCGGCCGGCGAGCACCACGCTGAGCCGGTCGTCGACCGGCACCACGGTCTCCCCGGCGCTCGGGCTGCCCGGCGGGGCGTCGCCGACGCAGGCCACCACCCGCCAGGCCGCCGCCTCCCGGTCCCGGGCGGGCCGCCCCTCGGCCTCCGCCACCAGTTCCAGCACGCTCACGGCGCGGAGCGCGAAGGTCTCCCGCAGCCGGTCCAGCAGCGCGGGCAGCGGCCGTTCGCCGCGCAGCACCCCACCGGCCACGGTGGCCAGGGTCTGCGCGTCGGCCGAGGCCCGGGCGGCCTCCCGGGTGCGCCGGGCGGCCACGTCGACCACCCAGCTCACCGCGATCGCCACCCCGACGAACACACCGAGGGCGAGGAGGTTGTCCGCCTCGGCGATGGTCAGCGTGTGGAACGGCGGGGTGAAGAACCAGTTCAGCAACAGCGAGCCGCCGAGCGCGGCGACCAGGGCCGGCCACCTCCCGCCGACCAGCGCCACCCCGACCACGCCGGCGAGAAAGAGCAGGATGTCGTTGGTCAGGGTGAGGTCGGGCAGGGCCGCGAGCAGCAGGGTCAGCAGCGGCATGCCGAGGACCGCGAGCGCGAAGCCGAGCAGCCGGCGGCGGCGGGACAGCGCCGCGGGCACGGCCGCGCCCCGGCGCCCCCGCCCCGCCTGGGCGTGGGTCACGAGGTGCACGTCGATGGCGCCGGAGAGCGCGGTGGTGGTGACGCCGACCCCGCGCGAGAGCAGCTGGGCGAACCGTCCCCGCCGGCTGGCCCCGAGCACCAGCTGGGTGGCGTTGACGCCGCGTGCGAAGTCGAGCAGCGCCGCCGGGATGTCGGCGCCGAGCACCTGGTGGTACGTGCCGCCGAGGCTCTCCACGAGGACCCGCTGCCGGGCCAGCTGGGCCGGATCGGCGCCGGCCAGCCCGTCGCTGCGGGCCACGTGCACGGCCAGCAGGTCGGCGCCCTTGCTCCGGGCGGCGATCCGCGCCGCCCGGCGGACCAGCGTCGCGCCCTCCGGGCCGCCGGTCAGCGCGACGACCACCCGTTCCCGCGCCTCCCAGGTGGCGGAGATGCCCTGCTGGGCGCGGTAGGCGTCGAGCTGCTCGTCGACCTTGTCGGCCAGCCAGAGCAGCGCCAGCTCGCGCAGCGCCGTGAGGTTGCCGACCCGGAAGTAGTTGCCGAGCGCCGCGTCGATCTTGTCGGGCCGGTAGATGTTGCCGTGCGCCATCCGGCGGCGCAGCGCCTCCGGCGTCATGTCGACCAGCTCGACCTGCTCGGCGGCGCGGACCACCTGGTCCGGCAGCGGGTCCATCCTCCCTGACTGGCGGGAAGGGGCCCCGGTTCATCCCGGGACCCCTTCGACGCGAACGGTCAGCGCGCCGGGAACATCTCGTCCAGCGCGACGTTGACTTCCAGGACGTTCACGGCGGGCTCGCCCATGAAGCCGAGTGACCGGCCGGTGGTGTGCTCGGCGACCAGCTTCCGCACCGCCGCCGGGTCCGCGCCGCGCTCGCGCGCCACCCGGGCCACCTGGATCTCCGCGTACGCCGGGGAGATGTGCGGGTCGAGGCCGCTGCCGCTGGCGGTGACCGCGTCGGCCGGCACGGCCGGCACCGCCGGCGCGTCACCCCGGACCGGGGTGACGATGCCGCCCTCGGCCACATAGTCGTGGTTCGGCTGTGCCGGCTCGACCGGAACGCCCTGCCAACTGGTCACGAAGGGCGTCGCCGGCGCGACCTGGTTGACGCTGACCACCCGGATCGTCCGGCCGGTCAGCCCGTCGGCGCGGAACACGGCCAGTACGGCGCCCACGCCGTCCGGCGTGCAGTAGGGCCGCCGCCCGTCCACGCCGTCCAGCTCGCCGACGGCCCTGCTGCGCGCGCAGACCTGGGTGAGCAGGCTCTGCGCCGAGGTTTCCTCGTCACCGGTGATGGTGTCGACCACGCTCTCCGGGCCGAGGTTGCTGGCCGCCGTGGCGGTCGGGTCGTAGCCGTCGCCGGCGGCCGAGGGGCGGGACTGGAAGTAGCGCGGGACGGGGTTGCCGTCCGCGTCGGTGAAGGACTGCCCGATCAGCGAGCTGCCGACGGTCTTCCCGTCGACGGTGACGACCGAGCCGTCCGCCTTGCCGTCGAGGCCGGGGACCCGGCCCACGGCGACCAGGGCGAGCGGGTAGGCGAGCCCGAGCAGCACGGTGAAGACGAGCACCGCGCGCAGGGCGGCCAGGTGCTGGGAGAGCCAACTGGGAAGGCGCATCACGAGATCCCCGGAATGAGCTGGATGAGCAGGTCGATGAGCTTGATGCCGATGAACGGCACGATGATGCCGCCGAGGCCGTAGAGCCACAGGTTGCGGCTGAGCAGCTTCGACGCGCTGGCCGGCCGGTAGCGCACGCCGCGCAGGGCCAGCGGGATGAGCGCGACGATGACGACCGCGTTGAAGATGACCGCGGAGAGGATCGCCGACTCCGGGCTGACCAGCCGCATGATGTTCAGCGTGTCCAGGCTCGGGTAGATCCCGGCGAACATCGCCGGGATGATCGCGAAGTACTTGGCGATGTCGTTGGCGATCGAGAAGGTCGTCAGCGCGCCTCGGGTGATCAGCAACTGCTTGCCGATCTCGACGATCTCGATGAGCTTCGTCGGGTCGGAGTCGAGGTCGACCATGTTGCCGGCCTCCTTGGCCGCCGACGTGCCGGTGTTCATGGCCACGCCGACGTCGGCCTGGGCGAGGGCCGGCGCGTCGTTGGTGCCGTCGCCGGTCATCGCGACCAGCCGGCCGCCCTCCTGCTCCTTCCGGATCAGGGCGAGCTTGTCCTCGGGGGTGGCCTCGGCGAGGAAGTCGTCCACACCGGCCTCGTCCGCGATGGCCTTCGCGGTACGCGGGTTGTCGCCCGTGATCATCACGGTGCGGATGCCCATCCGCCGCATCTCGTCGAAGCGCGCCCGCATGCCGGCCTTGACCACGTCCTTGAGGTGGATGACGCCGAGTGCGCGCGCCGGCTCGCCGTCCACGTGATCGGCGACCACCAGCGGGGTGCCACCGGTGCCGCTGATCGCGTCGACCAGTTCGCCCACCTGCTCGGTCGGGTGGCCGCCGTTCTCGCGTACCCACTTCAGCACGGCGGCGGCGGCGCCCTTGCGGATCCGGCGGACGCCGCCGTCGACGCTGTCCGCGCCGAGGTCGACGCCGCTCATCCGGGTCTGCGCGGTGAACGGCACGAAGGTGGCGTGCGGGATGAGTCCCGGCTCGCGCTCGCGCAGCCCGAACTCGTTCTTGGCGAGCACCACGACGGAGCGACCCTCGGGGGTCTCGTCGGCGAGGCTGGACAGTTGCGCGGCGTCGGCGACCTCGGCGGCGGTGACCCCCTCGACCGGAAGGAACTCGGCGGCCTGCCGGTTGCCCAGCGTGATCGTGCCTGTCTTGTCCAGCAGCAGGGTGTTCACATCGCCGGCCGCCTCGACCGCCCGGCCGCTCATGGCCAGGACGTTGCGCTGCACCAGGCGGTCCATGCCGGCGATGCCGATGGCCGACAGCAACGCCCCGATGGTCGTGGGGATCAGGCAGACCAGCAGCGACACGAGCACCACGCCGCTGACGCCGGCGTCGGTGATCGCGCCGGTGTCGGCGGCGGCCGCCTGGTAGCCCTTGGCGAAGATCGCCAGCGGCTGGAGGGTCACCACGGCCAGCAGGAAGATGATCGTGAGCGCGGCGAGCAGGATGTTCAGCGCGATCTCGTTCGGGGTCTTCTGCCGGTTGGCGCCCTCGACCAGGGCGATCATCCGGTCGATGAAGCTCTCGCCCGGCTTCTGGGTGATCCGCACGATGATCCGGTCGGAGAGCACCCGGGTGCCGCCGGTGACGGCGCTGCGGTCGCCTCCGGACTCCCGGATGACGGGCGCGGACTCACCGGTGATCGCCGACTCGTCGACGCTCGCGATGCCCTCGACCACGTCCCCGTCGCCGGGGATGATGGTGCCGGCCTCGACCAGGACGATGTCGCCCTGCCGGAGCTGCGGGGCGGGGACCGCCTCGTCGCGGTAGGCGTTCGCCGCCGCTCCGGGCGTCCAGCCGACGAGACGGGTGGCAACGGTGTCCTGCTTCGCCTGCCGCAGGGCGGCGGCCTGGGCCTTGCCCCGGCCCTCGGCGACCGCCTCGGCCAGGTTCGCGAAGACCACGGTGAGCCACAGCCAGATGGTGATCGCCCACGCGAAGACCGACGGGTCGGCCACCGCCAGGACGGTGGTGAAGACGGCCCCGATCTCGACGATGAGCATCACCGGGTTGCGCCAGAGCGTGCGGGGGTCGAGCTTGCGCAGCGCGTCCGGCAGGGACCGGATCAGCTGCTTCGGGTCCAGCAGACCCCCGCCGACCCGGTTGCCGTGGATGGCGGGCGTGCCGGCCACCGGCTCCTCGCCGGTGCCGGATGTCACGGGCGTGACGGACATGTCCTCGTTCCTCATGGTGGTCACAGCCCCTCAGCGAGGGGGCCGAGCGCGAGCGCGGGAAGGAAGGTGAGCGCCACGAGGACCACCGTGACGCCGACGACCATCCCGACGAAGAGCGGTCGGTGGGTCGGCAGGGTGCCCTCGGACGCGGGGGTGGGCTGCTGCCGGGCCAGCGAGCCGGCCAGGGCGAGCACGAAGATGATCGGCAGGAACCGGCCGAGCAGCATGCACAGCCCCAGGGCGGTGTTCCACCACGGGGTGTTGACGGTGATGCCGGCGAATGCCGAGCCGTTGTTGTTGCTCGCGGAGGTGAACGCGTAGAGCACCTCGGAGAGCCCGTGCGGGCCTACGTTGAGCGCCGTCGA
This sequence comes from Micromonospora sp. AMSO31t, assembly GCF_008868175.1. Lineage (GTDB taxonomy): Bacteria > Actinomycetota > Actinomycetes > Mycobacteriales > Micromonosporaceae > Micromonospora. The sequence goes on along the minus strand of NZ_WBKT01000056.1, from coordinate 8,528 downwards.
GTTGTTGCCGGTGGCGAACGCCGCGGCCGTGCCGATGAGCACCAGGGCCGGCGTGACCAGGAAGTAGAGCGAGGCGAACTTGATCTCGCGCGATCCGATCTTCTTACCCAGGTACTCCGGCGTGCGGCCGACCATCAGGCCGGCGACGAACACCGTGATCACCGCGAGGATCAGCAGCCCGTACAGGCCGGCGCCGACCCCGCCCGGGGCGACCTCGCCGAGCATCATGTTGCCCAGCGTCATCATCCCGCCCAGCGCCGTGTACGAGTCGTGGAACGAGTTGACGGCGCCGGTCGAGGTGAGCGTGGTGGCCGCGGCGAAGGTGGCCGAGTTCGACACGTCGAACCGGACGTCCTTGCCCTCCAGCGCCGCGCCGACCGCCTGCGGCACGGTCCCGTTGCCGGCCAGCTCGAAGACGTTGGTCAGCGTGATGCTGGCCAGGGCGAGGATCGCCATGACCGCGGCGATCGCGTAGCCCTGCCGGTTCTGGCCGACCATCCGACCGAAGACCCGGGGCAGACTGAACGGGATGAGCAGGATCAGGAAGATCTGCAGCCAGTTCGTCCAGGCCGTCGGGTTCTCGAACGGGTGGGCGCTGTTGACGTTGTAGAAGCCGCCACCGTTGGTGCCCAGCTCCTTGATCACCTCCTGGCTGGCCACCGGGCCACCCGTGAGGTGCTGGGTCCCGCCGGTCAGCGTGGTCACGTCGGTGCCGCCGGACAGGTTCTGCACCGCTCCGCCGACCATCAGGGCGAGTGCGCCCAGCACCGCGACGGGCAGCAGGATCCGCAGCGTGACCCGGGTCAGGTCCACCCAGAAGTTGCCCAGCTCGCCGGTGCGGCTGCGGGCGAAGCCCCGGACGAGGGCGACCGCCACGGCGATGCCGACCGCGGCCGAGACGAAGTTCTGCACCGCCAGGCCGGCCATCTGCACCAGGTGGCCCATGGTCGACTCACCCGAATACCACTGCCAGTTCGTGTTGGTCACGAACGAGACCGCGGTGTTCCAGGCGCCGTGCGGCACCACCGGGTCGAACCCCAGCGAGAGCCAGAGGTGGTTCTGCAGGCGCTGGAGCGCGTACAGGAACAGGAGCGACAGGGCCGAGAAGGCCAGCACGCTGCGGGCGTACACGCCCCAGGTCTGCTCGGCGGCCGGGTTGACCCCGACCAGGCGGTAGATCCCCCGCTCGACGCGGGAGGACCGGGTGCCGGTGACCACCCGGTACATGTGGTCGCCGAACGGCCGGTAGCCGGCGACCAGGGCCACCACCAGCGACAGGACGAAGAGCACCCCGGCTGTTGTCATGCTCATCAGAAGCGCTCCGGGAACAGCAGGGCGACGACCAGGAACACGCCCAGGCCGATCGCCAGCACCAGGCCGACGGCGTTGACGGCGCTCACAGCTTCTCCACGCCCCTCACCACGAGGGCGAGAGCCGCGAACAGCCCCACCGTCACCAGCACGAACACCACGTCAGACACGGCTGACTCCTCTTACCGGACGTTGTCGGGCGACCGCCTTCCGGTCGCGCCGAGCCATCACAACGCCGGATCGGGCGCGCGGACAGGGGCTATAACGCGACCGTGACGGCCGCGGCCGGTTTCTTGACGCGGCTTTCACGCGGGCCGGGCCGGGGGTGACCCCGGTCACCCGGCCCGCGGCTCAGCGGTCCGTGTCGACGGCGGCGACCATGGCCTCGGCCACGTCGCGCACCTTGCGGTTGGAGTCCTGGGAGAGCTTCGCCAGCACGGCGAACGCCTCGTCCGGCGAGCACCGCCGCTGGCCCATGATGATGCCCTTGGCCTGCTCGATCACCGCGCGGCTCCGCATCGCGTCCCGCATCTGCCGGGCCAGCGTCGCGGTGCTGTCGTACAGGTGGGCGTTGGCCAGGGCCACGGCGGCGTACGCCGCGAAGTCCTCCGCCACGGCGATCGCCTCGGCGTCGAAGGCGTGCGCGGCGACGCCGTACAGGTTGAGCGCGCCGGTGACCGCCTCCTGGATCGGCAGTCCGATCGACAGCGAACTGCCGACGCCCGCCGCCCTGGCCCGGGCCACCCAGCCCGCCCAGCGCTGCTCGCCGGCCATGTCGGGCACCAGCAGGCTCTCCGCGCTGGCCGAGGCGTCCAGGCACGGGCCCTGGTCGTACCGGTACTGCCATTCGTCGAGTTCGCGCGCCAGCTCGGCGGTGGCCGCGGCGGTGCGCGCGGTGCCGGCGTGGGTCAGGGTGACGGACACGTACGCGCACCCGGGGATGGACTGGTTGGCCAACTCGGCGACCCGGTGCAGGACCTTGTCGAGTTCGACCTCGGCGAGCCGGATCCGTCCCAGCTCGGCGAGAGCGTCGGCGGGCCGCACCCGCGACGGATCCATGATCAGGTCCTTGTCGACCGGCGCGTCCCACCGGCAGGTCAGGATGACGCTGACCGGAGGCCCGGCGGGCCGGCCGGCTCGCTCAACGGCGGCGCCGTCGCTGCACGGCTGACCGCCGGCTCCAACCTATCCCGCCGTTCCCCCGGTGGAAATGCCACGGGTGCGATGCGCACCGGGTGCGCGTAGTCTTGCTGACGGGTCAAGACATGCGCCCTCCCCCGACTCACGGCGATCTGCGTCGTGAGCGTTCCCGATCGTCATCATCGGAGGGGCCATGTCGGAGCACCTCCCACCGCTCGATCACCACCGCGGTTCCAGCCGGGGCGGATCGGCGCGCCCGGACGACGCCATCCTGTGGCTCGCCTGCGACGCGCCCGGCGCCACCACACGGATCCGCGTCGCCGGCGAGATCGACATGAGCAACGCCCATCTGCTCGTCGAACTCGTGGCGTCCCTCGCCCGCCGGCCGCCGGTCACCGTGGAGGTGGACCTCTCGGAGGTCACCTTCTTCTGCGCGCACGGCATCAGCGCGCTGCTGCGGGCCCGGCGGCTGCTGGCCGACCGGGGTGGGCGGCTGACCCTCCGCGATCCGTCGTCGATCGTCCGTCGCATCCTCGGCATCACCGACGCGCTGTCCGAGCTGGAGGTCGTTCCGGCGTTGTCCTGGGCCGGCGGCAGCGTGCCCGCAGCGCGGCACGCCGTCGGCAGTGGCGGCTCGGTGACCGGCACCTCGCACCAGACCACCTTGTCGGGCGGCCTGGGGTAGGAACCCCATTTTCGACGCGGCGCGCCGCCGATGCCCGCTCGGGCCCGCCAGCGCCGGTGCTCGGCGGAGGAGGCGTTCGCAATCCTGGCGCGGGTGTCGCAGAACTCCAACCGGAAGCTACGGGAGGTCGCCGAGTCGCTGGTCGAGCGCGCGGTGAACGGGCCGCGGGACTGACCGGCCCGCCAGGGTCAGCGCCGCACCTCGCGCCAGCCGGCGCCGCTGCCGCGCCACGCCCCGGCCAGGATGCTCGCCGAGCCCCGGCTCGGGCACTCCTGGATCTTCGACCGGCCGGCGGCGCCGCCGATCTGGGCCTGCACCTCCCAGCGCTGACCGTCCGTGCGGATGTAGACGTCACGACGCCCACGAGGGGCAGTGACCCCGTTCCACCAGTGCTCCTCGACCATCACGTGGTGACGGTATCGCAGCAGCCCACCAGCCCGCACCTGCCGGTAGGGGCTGATTCCCGGCTCAACCCCCACGGCCGTTTCCGCCCTGGTCGGCGGGGTACGCGCCGAATATGCCCGAGGGCCACCTCATCCACCGGTACGCGCGGGAGCAGCACGACGCGCTCGCCGGGCGTGACGTCACGCTCTCCAGCCCGCAGGGCCGCTTCGACCCGGCCCCGTACGCGGGCCGGCCGCTGCGTGCCGTCGAGGCGGACGGCAAGCACCTGCTCTACCACTTCCCCGACGCGCCCGCCCTGCACGTCCACCTCGGCATGCGCGGGCTGTTCCTGCGCTACGACGACCCGGCCGTGCCGCCCCGCCCCGGCACCCGGCTGCGGCTGGCCGGCCCGGCGGTGGCGTACGACCTGATCGCGCCCATCCGCTGCGAGCCGCTGCCGGCGGACGCGGAGCGCGCCCTGCGGGACTCGCTCGGGCCGGACCCGCTGCGGGCCGACGCCGAGCCGGCCGAGGCGGTCCGCCGGCTCACCGCGACCGGCGCGGCCGTGGGCGCGGCACTGCTCGACCAGGCCGTCTGGGCCGGCATCGGCAACGCGTGGCGGGCCGAACTGCTCTTCCTGGCCGGGCTGGATCCGGACGCCCGGTCGGTCGGCGCCCCGGCGGCGGAGCGGCTGTGGCGCCTCGCCGTCGCCCACCTTGCGCTCGGCCGGGACCTGGGCCAGGTGGTCAGTGACCCGGCCGCGCCGGACGAGCGGTGGGTCTACAAGCGGGAGCACTGCCGCCGCTGCGGCAGCCGGGTACGGACCTGGCAGGTGGGCGGCCGGACCGCGTACGCCTGCCCGGTGGACCAGCCGGCCGGCTAATTCGGTTGGCGGCCGGCGTGCCGGTGGCTAGCCTCGCGCCAACGTCACTCCGACTGCCTGAAGAGGGTGTTCTGGTGCCCGTGCCGAGCGCTTCCCGTCTCGTTCCGACCCCCGCACCCTTCCCTTGGAGTGACCGCTTTGGATCTGCCACGTAGCTTCACCATCCGCGAGGGCGACCTCCGGATCCTCAACCCGTTCGACGACGCCAAGCTCGCCACCCTGGGCCGGGCGATCAAGCTCCGGCCCGGCGCGTCGGTCCTCGACCTGTGCAGCGGCAAGGGCGAGCTGCTCTGCACCTGGGCCCGGGACCACGGCGTCACCGGCACCGGGGTGGACATCAGCACCGTCTTCACCGACGCCGCGCGGGCGCGCGCCGCCGAGCTGGGCGTCGCCGACCGGGTCCGGTTCGTGCACGGCGACGCCGCGACCCACCTGCCGGAGCAGCGGGTCGACCTGGCCGCCTGCGTCGGCGCGACCTGGATCGGCGGGGGTGTGCCCGGCACCCTGGAGATCCTGGAGCGGGCCCTGCGCCCCGGCGGGATGGTCCTGGTGGGCGAGCCGTACTGGCGGCGCGACCCGCCCGACGAGGAGACCGTGGCCGGTTGCCACGCCCGCTCCCGGGACGAGTTCCGCGACCTGCCCGGGCTGGTCGGGCTCTTCGGTGAGTGCGGCTGGGACCTGGTCGAGATGGTCCTCGCCGACCAGGACAGCTGGGACCGTTACGCCGCTGCGCACTGGCTCAACCTGCGCCGCTGGCTGGACGCGAACCCCGACGACGAGCTGGCCGGGGAGCTGCGCCGGGAGCTGACCGAGGAGCCGGTGCGGCACGTCCGCTACCAGCGCGAGTACCTGGGCTGGGGCGTCTTCGCCCTGCTCCGCCGCTGAGCGGCCGGCCCGGCTCCCGGTGTCGATCCGGGAGCCGGGCCGGGCCGGCTTAGCGGGCGGCTACGCAGGGTAAAGCCCTGTTCATGGGACAGCTGCGCACGTCACCGCCACCGCCGCGGGCCACCGAGCTGGAGCAGTGGGTGCTCGACACGGCCGAGGAGCTGCGCGGGCTGCGGGCCTCGCTGCGCGAGGCGTTGACCCGGCACGGCCTGGTCCAGGGCGAGGACCTCGACGAGGTGCCCCACCTCGTGGTGCTGGTCGCCACCGAGCTGGCGACCAACGCGCTGCGGCACGGCCGGCCGCCGACGATCGTCACCCTGCTCGCGGCCGACGACTGCTTCCTGCTCAACGTGGCGGACCACGAGCTCGACACCGTCCCGGGCCTGGGCGACATCCACCCGCTCGACTCGGGCGGGCGGGGTCTGATGCTGGCCGAGTCGGTCTCGCTGGCGGTCGGGTGGTACGCCACCGACGACACCAAGAACATCTGGGCCTCGTTCCCTCGCTGACTGCGTCAAGAATTGCTTAACAAATTGTTCTTCGCTTAATGTGAGCTGTTTTACACCGTCCGCAGTGGACGGGCCGTATGGTCCTTTTCGAACCGCCCGGGAGACGACCCTCCCGCCGGTTGTCCCGAGAAACCGCGGGAGATCCCCGCGACTATTCGCAAAGGACCTGAACAGATGCGCAAGCTCACCCGCGGCCTCATGCTGGCCGGCATCGCCGGGGCCGTCCTGGCCCCGTCCGCCGCCCACGCCGCGACCCCGGAGCCGACCACCACACTGCTCGGCACGTACGCCTTCGGCCGCGCCTCGGTGATCGGCGAAGCCGGCCGGACCGCCGGCGCCTGGGAGGCGTTCTCGGTGCGCTCGGGCTTCGCCGGCGACGACCTGATCGTCACCTACCGGCCCCGCACCGAGGCCCACCCGGCGGAGAAGCAGGTCTACACCGCCGCCTTCAACGAGGTGTCCGACGCCCAGGCCGAGTGCCGGCAGGTCGGCGCCGAAGGTGTCGCGCGCCGGGTCTGGGTGTCGTTCCGCTGCCGGACCGGCTTCGCGCCCAGCTACACCCTGTTCGTGCGCTGACGCTCCGGCGTCAATTTCCTTCGCATTCCGCCGGTCCCGGCACAGTGCGCCGGGAAATCGTTCCGAAAGCGGCCGGCGCACCCGCCGGTGACGCTTTTCCGCACCGCCACCACACATCCGGTGGCGCAATCAGGAGTAGCCGATGAACCGCCTCGTCTCCCGTTCCCTCTGCGCCCTGGCGGGCGCCGGCCTCGCCGTTGTCGCGGCGGCGCCTCCCGCCGCGGCTGCCGACAGCACCTTCGACCTGGCCGCCGGCGGCGCCAGCGCCTACGGCACGTACCAGCTCATGATGAGCATCCCCGAGCAGCCCGTCCCGCCGGTCGCGGTCGACGGGACCCTCGCGGTCAACCAGCGCCACCGCTGCGCCGTGGTCCAGATCGCCACCAACGGTCCGGCGGACGGCCTCGAATGGCGCACGCTGAACAGCCTGTGCGGGCGGAGCAAGACCAACGTCCAGGCGCGCGCCAGTTACCTGTGGGGTGGCTTCCTGCCGAGCCTGCGGCTCTGCACCGGCCGCACGGTTGCGCAGGCCGAGCGGGGCGACCGCTGCGACGTCCACGTTCCGCCGTCGCAGAGCTGAGTCACCGCCGGAGGGCCGTTCCGCACGACGGCAGGTGCGGAACGGCCGCCGGAGGCCCTCAGTCGCGCGCCGACGGGCAGTCGAGCCGGGTGCGCAGCTCGCGCAACTGCTCGGCGATCTGGCGGCCCGTGGGAGTCTGCGGTGGCGTGGCCCGGTAGGTGTCGTCGAGCGTCACCACCAGGGCGCACAGGTCCTGCACGGAGTGCCGGGCGACGGAATTGGCGTACACCATGGACGAGATGGTCGCCACCAGGGCGAACACGAACGACGTGATCATGAGGCGCGTGGTGCGGGAGCCCAGGTGCGATTGCGAACAGGTCATGTCACTCACCCGGCCCGGTCAGCGGCGGAGATGGCGATGGTGGCGGCCGTGAGTCCGGCGACGGATACGGCGATGGCGAACTGGTCGTATCGCTGACGCCATTGCGCCGCAGCGACAGGAGCCCAACCCCCGCAGGAATCCCCAGGATGGTCACGTACGTCCCCAGGAGAATGGCGTTGGCCTGACCGGGCGGCACGATTGTCGTCTGATGGACGATCCCGCCGAGACCCACGAAGATGCAGCCGCCATCGAGGAAGATCCTCATGGCTCGCTCTGTTTTCATCGTCCACAGCCCTGACCCTTCCCACCGTCCCCAGTTGACGCACTGCGTCGGGCGCATCCCAACCGTAGGCACGCGTGGGAGCAAAACCCCAGCTCAGAGGCACTATCTGCAATTTGCGGCCCGGGCGTACGACCCGCCATCCGGCAGTCGTCGCGGACCGGTCAGTCCTCCGCCGGAATCGGGTCGTCGTACTGGCCGGAGGGGCCGCTGTGCACTGCGCCGCCGACGCGGGGCCAGGCGTTCGGCAGGCACCCGTGCAGACCGAGCGTCTGCTGTTCCATCACCGGCGCCGGGCCGCCCGCCCGGGGGCACAGTTCGTGGCCCCGGCCGAGCCGGTGCCCCACCTCGTGGTTGAGCAGGTACTGCCGGTAGAGGCCGAGGTCGGGGAACTGCGGCACGCCGTGCACCCAGCGAGCCACGTTGATCACCACCTGGTCGCCGTTGCGGCAGGAGGTGTAGTGGTCGGTGGTGTCGGCGCAGAGTCGGCCCCGGGTCACCGGCGTGGTGAGCAGCACCGTGAAGTCGGCCGGATCGTCGCGCCCCACCCGTTGCAGCCGCCACCGGCCGCCACCGGTCCAGCCACGCGGATCGGCAAGCGTCACCGCCACCTCCCGGGCGAACCGCTCCACGTCGACGTTGCCGATGCCGCCCTCCACGGCGACCCGGTAGCGGAGCAGTTCACCACCGCGGCCCGCCACCGCGCCGACGCCCGTGGCGGTGCGGAAGGCGCCCGTACCCCGGTCCGGATAGCTGATACCCGGCGGCACCCGGCCCGCGGCCGGCACCGGCGGCGCGGCGGGTGTGGTCACCGCCGGGCGGGCGGGCCCGGCGGCCGGCGCGCCGGGCCGCACGCCGGCCGCGACCAGCAGGTCCGGGTGACGCCGGGCCGCGTACCCGGCGAGGCCGGCCGCGACCAGCAGCACCACCAGGGTCAGGGTGCCCGCGCGGGACGCCCGCCGCCGGTGCAGACC
>NZ_WBKT01000055.1 GCF_008868175.1 Micromonospora sp. AMSO31t | reverse complement strand
GTGCCCGTCCCGCCCCGGCTGCCGGAGGTGACCCCGCTCCGCGCCCGCGCCATGACCACCCCGGACGGGCACCACTACGCCGTCGCGCCCTTCGGCCGGGCCGGCCTGGTGCTGGTGGTGGCGCGCGACCGCAGCGAACCGCTCGCCGCGGCCGCGTTCCACTCGACCGAGGTGGACCGGCTCGCCCAGCTGGTCCGGGCCGGCGCGGTGATCCTCGGCGACCGGCTCGACCTGGTCGGCGCCCCGCCCGTGACGACCATCACCTGACCGGTCCCACCGTTTCACCCCAGGGCAACGGGGGCGCAACAGGCGGCCGGCAGGGTCGGTGGTGAGGAAGGGAGCGAACCATGGCGCTGTGGCGGATCCGTGCCACCGTGGACGACCGGCCGGGCTACCTGTCGGTGCTCACGGCGAGCCTCGCGTTGCGTGGGGTCAACATCCTCACCGTGCAGGTGCACACCACCGAGCTGGGGGCGGTCGACGACTTCCTGGTCGACGCGCCCGACCGGCTCACCGAGGCCGACCTGCAGGCGGCCGTCGAACGGGGGCGGGGCCGGAACTGCTGGGTCGCGCGCAGCGAGGCGCGCGGCCTGGCCGACCAGCCCACCCGGGTGCTCGGCCTGGCCGGCCGGCTGGTCCGGGACCCGGACGCGGCCGGCGAGACACTGCGCGTCCTGCTCGGCGCGGACGCGGTGACCTGGCGCCCGGCGCCGGCCGCCGCACCGGGCGGGGTGGACGACACCACCATGCTGCTGGCCGACCCGGCCGGCGGCTCGTACGAGCTGCGGCGGCGGGAGCCGAGCTTCACCCCGGCCGAGTACGCCCGCGCCCAGGCCCTGGTCGAGCTGGCCGCCACGGTGGCCCGCCGGGACGCCGACCGGGTCACCCTCGTGCTGCCCGACGCGGCCGAGGTGCCGGTCCGGCCGGCCACCGCCGAGGACCTCCCGGGCGTGCTGGAGCTGCACGCCGGGTGCTCGCACCGGAGCCGCCAGCGGCGCTACCTGAGCGGGGCGGGACACCCGGCGCCCGCCCGGCTGCGCCGGCTGCTCGAACCGGCGCGGGGGCTGACGCTGGTCGCCACGGCCGGCTCCGGCGGGGCGGCCGCACCGGTGGTGGCCATGGCCAACCTGCTCGGCGAGGGCGACGAGGCGGAGGCGGCGCTGCTCGTGCGGGACGACTGGCAGCGCCGGGGCCTCGGCTCGGCCCTGCTGCGGCGCCTGCTCGGGCACGCCGACCGGGCCGGCTACGCGGCCGTCCTGCTGCACGTGCAGGCCGAGAACACCCCGATGCTGCGCACCGTGCACGGGCTGGACCGGCCCACGTCGGTGGAGCGGGACGGCAGCGTGCTGACCGTGACGGTGCCGCTGGCCCCCCGGCCGGTCGTGCCGCCCCGGCGGGCCGGCGCGACCGCGCGGGGGCGCCGGTCGTCCTGACCCACGGTCGCGCGCCGCGACGCCTCCCGGTCCGCAACGGCGCGGTGCGGGACGCCGGCCGGCGGGCGACCGCACACCGGCGCCGGATCACCGGCGCCACCAGGGCCGACCTCCGGTGCGGGGGACGGTGACACGGCAGGGCCCCCGGTGCGGGGGCCCTGCCCGTGTCCGGGCCCGCCCCGGTCAGGTCGCCGGGTAGCTGCTGTAGTCCGGGAAGTTGCCGTAGAGCCGCCCGTCGCCGCCCACGGTGACCGCCTGCACCAGCAGATCGCCGCCGACGAACGCGCCCTTCCAGGACGCGCCCCGGCCGCCGAACGGCTCCTCCCGGTCGCCGCGGGAGCGGGGCTTGTTGATGCCCACCTTGAACGCCTGCAGGTCGACCGCGAGCTTGCCGGCCAGCTCCTCGTCGTCGCAGGCCAGGGAGGCGACCAGCGCGCCGTTGGACGCGTTCATCTGGGCCAGCAGCTCGTCGGTGGTGTCCACGACGACGATGGTGTCCACCGGGCCGAACGGCTCGGCGTGCATGAGCCGGGACCGGCCGGGCGGGGCGAGCAGCACGGCCGGCGCCACGTACGCCGAGGTGTCCTGCCCGTCGAGGAACGGCGCGCCGTCGAGCTTGCCCCGGTGCAGCGGCACCGCGCCACCACGGACCGCCTCGTCGACCTTGCGGCGCAGCTCCTCGGCCTTGGCCCCGCTGATCAGCGGACCGAAGTCCAGCTCGGGCAGCGGGTCGCCGGCCGACCAGTCGTCACCCACGGCGAGCGGGTGTCCGAACCGGACCGACCGCACGACCGGCAGGTACATGTCGAGGAACTCGTCGACCAGGTCGCGCTGGACCACGAACCGCGGGTACGCGGTGCAGCGCTGCTTGCCGTACTCGAAGCCCTTCTTCAGGTGCGCGGCGAGCAGGTCCCACTGGGAGAAGTTCCAGATGCCCCAGGCATTGAGGCCCTCCTGCTCGATGAAGTGCCGCTTGTCGGAGTCGAGCAGCGCCGCGGCCACCTTGCCGCCGTTGGAGCGGCCGCCGACGAACGCCACCGCGCCGATCTCCGGGGCGCGGACCAGCACCTCGGAGAGTTCCTCGCCGCTGCCGGAGAGCAGGGTGGCGGGCAGCCCGGCGCGGCGCATCAGCGCGTGCGCCACGGTGAGGCAGACCGCCCCACCCTGGGACGGGGTCTTGGCGATCACCGCGTTGCCGGCGAGCAACTGCACCAGTTCGGCGTGCACGAGCACGCTCATCGGGTAGTTCCAGGACGCGATGTTGCTGACCGGGCCGGGCAGCGCCTCGCGACCGTCGGCGAGCATCCGGTCGATCTCCTGCACGTACCAGCGGACGCCGTCGAGCGCGCGGTCGACGTCGGCGCAGGCCAGCCGCCACGGCTTGCCGATCTCCCAGACCAGCAGCAGGGCGAGCAGGTCGCGGTGTGCGGTGAGCGCGTCCAGGGCGTCGTCGACCCGGGCCTTGCGCTCGGCCAGCGGGGTCTGCGCCCACTCGCGGTGCGCGGCGGCGGCGTGCGCCACTGCGGATCGTGCCGCCTCGGCGTCGAGGCGGGCCAGGTTGACGAGCACGGTGTTGTCGACCGGGGTGCGCACCGGGGTCGGCGCGCCGACCGCCCGCCACCCGCCCTCGACCAGGTTGTGCAGCGTGGCGATGCCGTCGGGCGCGGTGCCGAACGCCTCCGGCGTGGCGGCCACCGCGCGGGCGAGGGTGTCGGGCCAGGAGGTGCCGTCGGCGAGTCTGAGAGCCATCGCGTTCTCCTCAGGGTTGTCCGGGGGAGCGGCGGCGTCGATGGCACCGCTGGTGTCGCGTACTGTCCCGCGCGGCCGAGCGGGCGGGCAACCGTACGCTCGTATGCCAGGACGCCTGGCCGGGCACCGCGACACGTCGCGGCCCGACCACCAGCGGCGTGACCTGGGGGTACGCGGGAAGCGCATAGAAGGACTTCGATTATGTGATCCAGCTCCGGGCGGCGTCGACCGGGTTACCCGTCAGTACGGATCTTTCCCTCGACCGGTTCAACCGCCCAGCGCCGCGATCGCCTCCGCGGTCGTGCAGACGGTGCCGAGCCGGCGGAAGACATAGTCGACAGCGAACTCGTGGGCGTACGCATCCAGCCCGGACATCGCGTCGTGCGGCAGCACCACCCGGTAGCCGATCTCGTCGCCGATCCGGGCGGTCTGCTCCACGCCGAAGTTGGTGGCGATCCCGCCGATCACGAGGGTGTCCACCCCGCGCGCCCGCAGCGCGCCGTCCAGCCCGGTCTCGTGGAAGGCGCCCCAGCTGTGCTTGACGATCGCCAGGTCGCCCTCGCGGGGCGCCACCTCAGGGAGTAGTTCGCTGCCCGGCGGCTGCGGATCGGGGCCGGGCCGGTCGACGCGGACCACCACCACGGTTGCCCCGGTGGCGCGGGCGGCCCCGGCGAGGGCGAGGCAGCGCGCGACCACGTCGGGGCCGGTGTGCGGGGCGGTCGGCAGGTCCACGATGCGACGCTGGAGGTCGATCAGGACGACGGCGGTGCGGGTCGGGTCGAGAGGGTCCACTTCAAGATCATATCGGCGCGAGGCCGTCGCGGCGGTCCCGAACGACGGAACCGGCTGCCGGACCGGGGTCCGACGGCCGGTTCTCGAGCCGGCTCAGCTCGTGAAGGTGATCCGGTCCCGGCGGCGCCGCAGCACCATCAGGAGGACGCCGCCGCCGATCAGGGCGAGGCCGGTGAGCGAGATGCTGGTCGCGGCCACGCCGGTGAGCGGCAGGCCGCCCTCGGTGCCGCTGCCGCCGCCCTGGCCGCCGCCGGCCGAGGTGCCGGGCGCCGGGGTGCCCGACGACGGGTTCTCCGAGCCGCCCGGCGCCGGGGTCTCCTCGCCCGGGGTGGACGGGGTCGGCGTCGGGCTTCCCGACGACTCGCACGGCGTCAGCCAGAACACCTTGTGCTTGTCGTCGAACGCCTTGCCGTCGGTCAGGTCCACGTCGAGCTTGAGGTGGTAGCCCTGCTCCGGGTGCAGCTTCAGCCCGGTCAGGTCGAGGTCGTTCGCGGAGAGCTTGATGACCTCGTCGTGGTCGTTCGCCGCGCCGGAGGCCGGGTCGGTGCTGATCACGACGTTGCTCTTCGACCAGACGACCGCGTCCTTGGGGCTGGCGGACGGCGGCTGCGCCCAGAGGGTGATGCTTGCCTTCTGATCCTGGTCGAAGTTGAAGAACTCCAGCTCGAACTCGCAGGTGACGTGCGGCTGGTTGTCGACCTTGTCGGAGAAGGGGGCGCCGTCGATCTTGACGGTGCCGTTGTCACCCTTGGGGTTGTGCGGGTTGCCGGTGGCCCACGCCGGGGCGGCCACCAGTCCGAGCATGGCCGTGGCAGCGGCTGCGGTGAGGGCAGCGCGCGCCACGTGCCGACGCTGTGGCATGAGGAATCCTCCGAGATCGGGAGAGGGGCCGCCACATGATCACACGTCGATCCGCGTTCGTCGAGATCGGACGAGTGGCCTGAGCTGCGAAGACATTCGCGTCGAGGCCGAAATCGGGGCCACTTTCCAGGCGTGTCGGCGTAACGCCGAACGGCCTCCCGGCGCTCCGCCGTCGTCGATGCCCGGCGCCGTCTTCACAAACCGTCGATGCCGACATTACATTGTCGACTATCCATGGGAGCGCTCCCGCGCTCCTGGACGTCACCCACCACAGTCGGCGGCAGCCCGGACCGACGCCGTCCCGTCCGGTCCGGGCTGCCGTGCGGCGCCACCGACAGGAGCTCGCCATGCCCCGTCCGACCCCGCCACCCCGTGGCCGGTCCCGGCTTCGCCGGCTGCTCGCGGCCGGCGCCGCGCTCGCCGCCGGCCTGGCCGCGGCCGTCGCCGTCCCGCCACCCCCGGCCGCCGCGGCGCCCGCGTTCAACTACGCGGAGGCGTTGCAGAAGTCGCTGTTCTTCTACGAGGCGCAGCAGTCCGGGCGGAAGCCGGCCTGGAACCGGGTCTCCTGGCGGGGCGACTCGGCGCTCACCGACGGCGCCGACGTCGGCCTCGACCTCACCGGCGGCTGGTACGACGCCGGGGACCACGTGAAGTTCGGCTTCCCCATGGCGTTCAGCGCCACCATGCTGGCCTGGGGCGCGGTCGAGTACCGCGACGGCTACGCCGCCTCCGGCCAGCTTCCGCACCTGCTGAACAACCTGCGCTGGGTCAACGACTGGTTCGTCAAGGCACATCCCGCCCCGAACGTCCTCTACGGACAGGTCGGCAAGGGCGACGACGACCACAAGTGGTGGGGACCGGCCGAGGTGCTGCCGATGGCGCGGCCCGCGTACAAGATCGACGCGAGCTGTGGCGGCGCGGACCTGGCGGGGGAGACGGCGGCCGCGATGGCCGCCTCGTCCATCGTCTTCCGCCCGACCGACGCCGCCTACGCCGACAAGCTGCTCGGCCACGCGAAGCAGCTCTACACCTTCGCCGACACGGTGCGGAAGAGCTACCACGAGTGCATCACCGACGCGACCAGCTTCTACCGGTCCTGGAGCGGATGGCAGGACGAGCTGGTCTGGGGCGCGACCTGGCTCTACCGCGCCACCGGCGACGCCGTCTACCTGGCCAAGGCGGAGAGCGAGTACGACCGGCTCGGCACCGAGCCGCAGTCCACCACCCGCTCCTACAAGTGGACCGTCGCCTGGGACAACAAGCAGTTCGGCGCGTACGTGCTGCTGGCCAACCTCACCGGCAAGCAGAAGTACGTCGACGACGCCAACCGCTGGCTCGACTGGTGGACCGTCGGCGTCAACGGCTCCCGGGTCACCTACTCGCCCGGCGGCATGGCCGTCCTCGACTCCTGGGGCGCCCTGCGCTACGCCGCCAACACCGCCTTCGCGGCGCTGGTCTACAGCGACCGGACGAGTGACGCCGCGCGCAAGGCCCGCTACCACGACTTCGCCGTCCGGCAGGTCAACTACGCGCTCGGCGACAACCCGCGCCACTCCAGCTACGTGATCGGCTTCGGGGCCAACTCGCCGAAGAACCCGCACCACCGCACCGCCCACGGCTCCTGGTGGGACAGCCAGACCGTGCCCACCGAGACCCGGCACGTGCTCTACGGCGCGCTCGTCGGCGGCCCGTCCTCGGCCAACGACGCGTACACCGACAGCCGCTCCGACTACGTCATGAACGAGGTCGCCACCGACTACAACGCCGGCTTCACCTCCGCCCTGGCCCGGCTGACCGCCGAGTACGGCGGCAGCCCGCTCGCCGGCTTCCCGACCGCCGAGCAGCCGGACCTGGACGAGCTGACCGTGGAGACCACGGTGATGCAGGCCGAGCCGCGGGCCACCGGCCTCAAGGCCATCATCTACAACAGGTCCGCCTTCCCGGCCCGGGCGCTGACCACCGCGAAGTTCCGCTACTACTTCCGCCCCGACGGCACCGGCCCGGTGCAGGTCACCTCCGGCTACACCCAGGGCTGCCCGTCACCCACCACGGCCCGGCAGTTCTCCGCCGACATCTGGTACGTCGAGGTCGACTGCACCGGCTGGACGATCGCGCCGGCCGGGCAGTCGCAGCACCGGATGGAGGTGCAGTTCAAGGTCGGCGTGCCGGAGGGCGGCACCTGGGATCCCACCAACGACCCGTCCTACCAGGCCGCCGCCGGCCCCAACCGGAAGGTGCCGCTCTACTCCGCCGGGACGCGGGTCTGGGGCGAGGAGCCCGGACCGGCCACCCCGGACACCACCGCGCCGACCGTGCCCGGCACCCCGGTCGCCTCGGCCGTCACGGCCACCGGCCTCACCCTCACCTGGCCCGCCTCCACCGACGCGGGCGGCAGCGGCCTGGCCGGCTACGAGGTCACCCGTGCGCAGGCCGGCAGCGACGCGCTCGTGCTGACCGACGCCCCGTCGAACAGCCTCGCCGTGACCGGGCTGCAGCCCGAGCGGACGTACCAGTTCACGGTGCGCGCCCGCGACGGCGCCGGCAACCGGTCGGCGGCCTCGCCGGCCCTGACCGTGACCACCCCGGCCGCTCCGGCGCCGGACAGCACCCCGCCCACCGCCCCGGGCACGCCCACCGCCTCGGCCGTCGGCCCGACCGGGCTCACCCTCGCCTGGGGCCCGGCCACCGACAACGTGGGCGTCACCGGCTACCGCGTCCACCGCTCCGCGAACGTGCTCGTCGGCTCGACCACCGGGACCACGCTGGCCGTCACCGGCCTGACCGCCGCCACCGCGTACACCTTCACCGTGGTCGCGGTGGACGCGGCCGGCAACGTCTCGCCGGCCTCACCGCCGCTCACCGTCACCACCGCGGACCCGCCGGCCGCGGGTGGCTGCGCGGTGACCTGGACGAGTAGCAGCTGGGACACCGGGTTCACCGCGAACATCACGCTCACCAACACCGGGACCAGCACCGTCAACGGCTGGACGCTCGCCTTCACCTTCCCGAGCAGCGGGCAGAAGGTGGGCCAGGGCTGGTCGGCGAACCTCACCCAGAGCGGCGCGGCGGTGACCGCGACGAACGTCTCCTACAACGGCACGCTGGCGCCGGGCGCGTCGACCAGCTTCGGCTTCAACGGCACCCACACCGGCCCCAACCCGAAACCCACCACGTTCACGATGAACGGCGCCCCCTGCACCGCCTCCTGACGTTCCGAGATCTTGGACAGTTGCCGTTCACTCCGAACGGCAACTGTCCAAGATTCAGTTCGGCGGACGCCAGCCCGCGGCCCGGAGGGCGCCGCGGACAGACTCGGCGACCTCGTCGGGGCGGGCGCGGACCAGCCAGGCGGGGAAGCGGAGGATCCGGTCACCGACGGTCCAGATGTCGTTCTGTCGGCGCATGTCGTCGGCCCACTGGCGCACGTCCATGTGGTGCGCCCCGTCGACCTCCACGTGCAACCGCCACTCCCGCCAGTACGCGTCCAGCCAGCGCACGCGGCCGGCCTGATCCGCCCGGCGTTCCTGCAGGTCCGGGCGAGGCAGCCGATGCCGCCGGCACAGCGCCAGGAATCCAGCTCCGACAGTGCCTGTGCGCCACCCGCGATGTCCGCCGCCGTCCGACGGAGCAGGGCGCGCCGGCGTGCCCGGGGCAGCACATCCAGGACGGCCTCGATCTCCTCCGGCAGGACCCGGCGCTGCTGGCAGGCGGACGCCAGGACGAGCCGCGCATCCCGGCTGCTCCGAGCCCAGCCCGCACCGTCGACCACCGCCCGTGCGGTCGTGGTCCGGGGCGGACGGGCGAGCTGGAGATGCGCCTCGGGCAGCACGGTGCTGCGGTGCACCACGACTCCCGGCATGTCGATCGGAAGCCGGCGCGGCAGTGACCTCACCCGCCGATCGGCCGGCACCAGCACGTGCAGCGGCTCCGGCGGGAGGCCGCGTACACCAGCCTCGGCGGCGGCGGTCACCCCGGCCAGCACGGCCTGCGGCCCGGCGGCGAGGACCGCGACCCACAACTGCTGGTCGCGGGTCAGCCGGCCGTTGCTGGTGACCACGATGCCCCGGCAGATCGACCGCCAGCACCCCGAGCGGACCAGACCGCGCACGGTGCCCTCGGTCAACAGCCGGGTCGCCTGGCCGGTGGTCAGCACCCCCGCCTGCTCGAACGCCAGCCACTCCAACGGCTCCGCCTTCTCGGCGGGCAGCACCCTCACCACCCGCCCGAGTCTCCGCTCGACGACGCGGTGACACCGCCCCGTCCACAGATCTTGGACACTTGCCGTTCGCGTCGAACGGTAAGTCGCCAAGATTCGGGGGAACCTGGGGAAGTGTTGGTGACGGTGGGGCACGGGGCCGCCGACCGGGAGCGGTTGGGGGAGTTGCTGGCCGGTGGCGGGGTGGCGCTCGTCGTGGACGTGCGGCGGTATCCGGCCAGCCGGACCAACCCGGACGTGCGCCGCGAGGAACTGGAACGCTGGCTTCCCGAGCGCGGGATCGACTACCGGTGGGAGCCCCGCCTCGGCGGCCGCCGGCACGTCCGCGCCGGGGAACCGGAGCCGGACACCTGGTGGACCGTCGCTGCCTTCCGGGCCTACGCCGGGTACACCCGGACGCCCGAGTTCGACGCGGCGCTGAACGAGGTGCTCGCCGACGCGGAGCACCGGACCACCGCCGTGATGTGCAGCGAGAGCGTGTGGTGGCGCTGCCACCGGCGGCTCATCGCCGACGTGGCGGTCCTCGGCCGCGGCGTGCCGGTCGCGCACCTCATGCCGGACGGCCGGCTCAGCCCGCACCGCCCCGCCGAGGGCGCCCGCCGCCTCCCCGACGGCCACCTGCTCTGGAACGGCTGACGCACCGCCGCCCGCACCACGCCGCGCTCAGTCGGCGAGTTCGTCGGCCAGGAGGTCCATGAGCAGGGCGTCGTGCCAGCGGCCGTCCGCGCCCCGCTCGTAGCGGCGCATGATCCCGACCGGCCGGAACCCCACCTTCGCGTACGCCCGGATGGCCGCCGTGTTCGCCGCCGCCGGGTCGATGGTGAACCGGTGGTGGCCGTACTCGTCGACGAGGTGCCGGACCAGGGCGCGGATGGCGTCCCCGCCGAGGCCGGTGCCGCGGGCGGCCGGGTCGAGGAAGATGTCCAGGCTGGCGTGGCGGTAGTCGGGGTCGGTCTCCGCGTACCACTGGATGGCGCCGACCAGCCGGCCGTCGTGCTCGATCGCGTAGACGGTGACGTCGTCGTCGGCCAGGTCGGCGCGGACCGCCTCGGCGAGGTCGTCCCCGCCCCGCCACCAGCGGCGCACCTCCGGGGTGGCGCGGATGGCCGCGAGGGCCGGCACGTCGGCGTCGGTCGCCGGCCGCAGCGTCACCGCCCGCCCCCGCAGCACGGTCAGCCCCGGATCTCGCCGTGCTCGACGCAGACCGCCGACCAGCCGGTCGGCACGACCTGCACCTTCATCCGCCGCCGGCAGTGCGCGCACCAGCGCGGCGGCTCCAGCGCCCGGGCCGTGGCGCACGCCTCGTGCGGGCCGGCCGCCACGGACCCGCCGCAGCGGTCGCACCAGGGCGGCGCCGTGGCGGGCTCGCGCCGGTCGTCCGGTTGTCCCGCGCCGCGCGGGCGGAGCGGGCCGGCGGCGGGTTCGGCCGGCGGTGCGGGCTCGACAAGCTCGGTCACGTCGTCCTCACAGGGTGGCGGAGAGCGCCTTCACCGGCATCTTCAGGTCGTCCAGCAGCTGCAGGTCGGCGGTCGCCGGCCGGCCGAGCGTGGTCAGGTAGTTGCCGACGATGACCGCGTTGATGCCGCCGAGCAGGCCGTCGCGGGTGCCCAGGTCACCGAGGGTCAGCTCCCGGCCGCCCGCGTAGCGGAGGATGGTGCGCGGCATGGCCAGCCGGAACGCGGCGATGGCGCGCAGCGCGTCCTTGCCCTCCACGACCGGGCGGTCCGCGAGCGGGGTGCCCGGGCGGGGGTTGAGGAAGTTCAGCGGCACCTCGTGCGGGTCCAGCTCGGCGAGCTGCGCGGCGAACTCGGCGCGCTGCTCCACCGTCTCGCCCAGGCCCAGGATGCCGCCGCAGCAGACCTCCATGCCGGACTCGCGCACCATCGTCAAGGTCTCCCAGCGCTCCTCGAAGGAGTGCGTGGTGACCACGTTCGGGAAGTAGGAGCGGCAGGTCTCCAGGTTGTGGTTGTAGCGGTGCACGCCCATCTCGACCAGCTCGTCGACCTGCTCCTGGGTGAGCATGCCGAGCGAGGCGGCGACCTGGATGTCGACCTCCGCCTTGATGGCGGCCACGCCCTCGCGCATCTGCTTCATGAGCCGCGCGTCGGGGCCGCGCACGGCGGCCACGATGCAGAACTCGGTCGCCCCGGTCGCCGCGGTCTGCTTCGCCGCCTCGACCAGCGCGGGGATGTCCAGCCAGACCGAGCGGACCGGCGAGGTGAACAGGCCGGACTGCGAGCAGAAGTGGCAGTCCTCCGGGCAGCCGCCGGTCTTCAGCGAGATGATGCCCTCGACCTCGACCTCCGGGCCGCACCAGCGCATCCGCACCTCGTGGGCGAGCTGGAGGGCGGCGGGCAGGTGCTCGTCGGGCAGGTTCAGCACGGCGAGGACACCGGCCTCGTCGAGGCCGACGCCGTTCTCCAGCACCTGGGTCCGGGCCTGGTCGAGGATCTCTGGCATGGCTCGTACCCTACAAGGCCGCTCCGAGCCCGGGAAACGGCCGCGTCGGGCCCCCGCGAGCAGGCCCGGCGAGCCGGGCAGCGCCACGTCGGGGCTCTCCGGCCGGGTGGTAACTTCGCCCCGCGGAAGCGCCCGGTGGGCGACGGGTCTGGGGAAGGAACGTGACGGTGGCGGACTGGCTGGCGGCCCTGGACCGCCGCGCCGAGCTGCGGGCCAAGGCGGGGCTCACCCGCACGCTGCGCCCGCGCGCCGCCGGCGACGCCGTGGTCGATCTGGCCGGCAACGACTACCTCGGCCTGGCCACCCACCCGGAGGTCACCGCCGCCGCCGGTCGGGCGCTGTCGGCGTACGGGCTGGGCGCCACCGGGTCGCGGCTGGTGCGCGGTTCCACCGACCTGCACCACGCCCTCGAGGACGACCTGGCCGGCTGGCTGGGCGTCGACCGGGCACTGGTTTTCTCGTCCGGCTACCTGGCCAACCTCGCCGCCGTCCGGGGCCTGGTGCAGCCGCGTACGCTGCTCGTCTCCGACGCCCACAACCACGCCTCGCTGATCGACGGCTGCCGGATCTCCGGCGCCGAGACGGTCGTCACCCCGCACGCCGACGTCGACGCGGTGGCCGCCGCGCTGGCCGCCGCCCCGGGCCGCCCGGCGGTGGTGGTGACCGAGTCGGTGTTCTCCGTCGACGGCGACCTCGCCCCCCTCGCGGCGCTGCACGCCGTGGCCCGCCGGCACCGCGCGCTGCTGCTGGTCGACGACGCGCACGCGCTCGGCGTCACCGGGCCGGCCGGGGCCGGCGGGGTGGCCGCGGCCGGGCTGGCCGGCGAGCCCGACGTGGTGGTGACGGCGACCCTGTCCAAGGCGCTCGGCGGCGCCGGCGGGGTGGTGGCCGGGCCGGCCGAGTTCGTCCGGCACCTGGTGGAGACCGGCCGCACCTTCATCTTCGACACCGCGCCGCCGCCCGCCGTGGTGGCCGGGGTACGCGCCGCGGTGCGGCTGGCCCGCTCCGGCGACGGCCTGCGCGCCGAGCTGGCCGAGCGGGCCGCCCTCGTGGTGCGCCGGCTGGGCGGGGCGGGCCTGGAGGTGTCCGCACCCGACGGGGCGGTGGTTGCGGTGACCGCCCCCGGCCCGGAGGCGGCGACCGCCTGGGCGGCCGACTGCCGGGACCGGGGCGTCGCGGTGGGCTGTTTCCGGCCCCCGTCCACCCCGGACAGCCGGTCCCGGCTCCGGCTGACCATCAGCGCGGGGGTCGACCGGGCCGACTTCGCACGGGCGCTGGACGTGATCGTGGACTGTGCGCCGTGAGCGCGAGGAGTGAGCCGGGTTTGCGAGCACCGCAGTCGCGAACGAAGGAGGGCTCATGAGCAACGGCAACGGCTGGACCGGGCCGGTGCTGGTGACCGGCACGGACACCGAGGTGGGCAAGACCGTGGTGACCGCGGCGATCGCCGCCGCCGCGCAGGCCGCCGGGCTGCGGGTCGCGGTCGTCAAGCCCGGCCAGACGGGTACGGCCACCGGCGAGCCCGGCGACGTCGACTCGGTGAGCCGGCTGGCCGCCCCGCTCACCGGCCGCACCCTGGCCAGCTACCCGGACCCGCTCGCCCCGCTCGCCGCGGCCCGGGTCGCCGAGCTGGAGCCGCTGGAGCTCTACACCGCGGTCGACGCCATCCGCGAGGAGGCCGACAAGCACGACCTGGTGCTGGTCGAGGGGGCCGGCGGGCTGCTCGTACCCATGGGGCTGCGCCCGTCGGGCGAGCCCTGGACGGTGGCCGACCTGGCGGTGTCGCTGGGCGCCCCGGCCGTGGTGGTGGCCCGCGCCGGGCTGGGCACGCTCAACCACACGGCGCTGACCCTGGAGGCGCTGGAACGCCGGGCCATCCCGGCCGGCGTGGTGATCGGCGCGTGGCCGGGCGAACCGGAGCTGGTGCACTGGCTGAACCTGTCCGACCTGGTGCCGAACCTCCTGGGCGCGGTGCCGATGGGCGCCGGCGGGATGGACCCGGGCGTGTTCCGCCGGTCCGCGCCGGGCTGGCTCACCCCGGCCCTCTACGGGGTGCTCGACGACTGGCGCGCCTGGGCCGAGGAGATCAGCTGAGGACCTGACTTTCGTCAGTGCCCCCTCCGGCCGCCCGTGGGTAGCCTGGCCGCCGTGGAACCGCCGCGAACCCCGCCGCCCGTCCGGCGCCGGGCCGGTGACCTGCTGCTCTGGGCCGTGGTCGCCGCCCCGGTGGCGTACGCCGGGCTCACCCCGCCGTGGCCGCGCCACGCCGTGCCGCTGCTGGTCGGCTCGCTGGCGCTGCTCGGCCTCGCGGTGGCGTTCGGCCGCCGGTGGCCCCTCGCGGCGCTGCTGGCCGTGGTGCTCGGCTCGCTGGTCGACGGCAACTTCGTCTTCGGCATCCCGGTGTTCAGCTACCTGGCCGGCCGGCGCAGCGCCCGCGCGGGCCGGGTGGCGGCCGTCTTCGGCGCCATCGCGGTCGCCGGCACCGCGGTCAACCTCGGGCTGCTCGGCACCAACCCGGAGACCTGGTTCCTGCTCGCCTCGGTGCTGCTGTTCGCCGGGGTGTTCCCCTGGCTGCTCGGCCGGCTGCGCCGGCAGCAGCGGGCGCTCGCCGAGGCGGGGGAGCGGCACGCCGAGGCCGAGGAGCGGGAGCGGCGGGACGCCGTGGAGCGGGTACGCCTGCGCGAGCGGGCCCGGATCGCCCAGGACATGCACGACTCGCTGGGGCACGACCTGAGCCTCATCGCGCTGCGCGCCGCCGCGCTGGAGCTGGCCGCCGACCTGCCGCCCGCCCACCGGGACGCGGCCGGGGAGCTGCGGGCCAGCGTGTCCGCCGCCACCGAGCGGCTGCACGACATCATCGGCGTGCTCCGGGAGGAGCGCTCCGGCTCGCTGCGGCCGGCCGGCGAGACGGTGGCCGAGCTGGTCGACGGCGCCCGCGACGCCGGCATGGCGGTCGAGCTGGTGGACGGCGCCCGCGACGCCGGCCTGGCGGTCGAGCTGCGCGCCGACCCGGACGGCGTGGCCCTGCCGCCGCTCGTCGCGCACGCCGTGCACCGGGTGGTGCGCGAGGCGCTGACCAACGCCGCCCGCTACGCCCCCGGCGCCCCGGTGACCGTCACCGTCGACCGGACGGGCGGGGCGGTGGCGGTGTCGGTCGTCAACGGGCGGGCGCCGGCCGGACCGCTGCCGGGCCCGGCGTCGCACGGTTCGGGGCTGCTGGCCCTGCGCGAGCGGGTCCGCCTCGCCGGGGGCGTGCTGGACGCGGGTCCTCGGGACGGAGGCTTCGCGGTGACGGCTCATCTGCCGCTGAGGGCTGCCCTGGCGCCCGCCGACGCCGACCGATCCGGCGGCCGGGCGGTGCCGGCCGCGGCCGGTCCCGGCGACGGGCGATCGGGCGGCCTGAGGACCGGATCCGACGTCCTCGCCGTGCCGGCCGGGGTCGGTGCCGGCGACGGGCGATCGGACGGCTGGGCGGTCGGCCGACGCGACGGCTTCCCCGGGTCGGCCGACGAGCCGGATGACGGCCTCGGGGATGACGGCTTCCCGGATGACGGCAGGACCGGGCGCGCGCCGGGCGACCGGCCCGGTGACGCGGCGCGGCGGCTGCGGGAGGCCCGGCGGCGGGCCCGGCGCAGCCTGCTCGTGGCGTTCGGCGCCCCGGCCGGCCTCGCCCTCGTGCTCGCGCTGGTCTACTACCCGCTCGCCACGGCGGGCGCGGTCCTCGACCGGTCCGGCTTCGAGCGGCTGCGCCTCGGCGAGGAGCGGGACGCCCTCGGGCTGCCCCGCCGGCAGGCCGACCCGCCGGCCGAGGCCGCCACCGCCGGCTGTGAGTTCTACACCGACGGAAACTTCCCGTTCGCGGAGCCGACCTGGCGGCTCTGCTTCACCGACGGCCGGCTGGTCAGCAAGGAGCGGATCGCAGGGTGAGTGAGGAACACGGGCGGCCCCTGCGGGTGGTGCTCGCCGACGACGAGGCGATGGTGCGTGCCGGGGTGCGGGCCATCCTGGCCGCCGACCCGGGCATCGAGGTGGTCGGCGAGGCGGGTGACGGCCACGCGGCCGTGGAACTGGTGCGGGCGCACCGGCCGCGGGTGGCGCTGCTGGACATCCGGATGCCCCGGCAGGACGGGCTGGCCGCGGCGGCGGAGATCCGGCGGCTGGTGCCGGAGACCGCCGCGGTCATGCTCACCACGTTCGGCGACGACGACCTGATCGCCCGGGCGCTCGGTCACGGTGCGAGCGGGTTCCTGCTCAAGTCCGGCGACCCGCGGGAACTGCTCGCCGGCCTGCGGGCGGTGGCCGACGGCGGGGCGTACCTGTCGCCGCGGGTGGCGCGCCGGGTCATCGCGCTCAGCGGTGGCCGGCTGGCCCGCGGCCCGTACGCGCGGGACCGGCTGGCCGGGCTCACCGACCGGGAGCGGGAAGTGCTCGCCCTGGTCGGGGCGGGGCTGTCCAACGCCGAGATCGCCCGCCGGCTGCACCTCGTCGAGGGCACCGTGAAGAGCTACCTGACCAGCATCTTCACCCGGTTGGACGTGCGCAACCGGGTGCAGGCGGCGATCCTCGCGTACGAGGCGGGGCTGGTCCCGCCGGCCGGCTGACCAGCCCCGCCCCGCTCACGCGTCCCGGCGGCGCAGCGCCCAGCGGCCCAGCGCCAGCGCGGCGACGGCCCAGCCGGCGAGCACCAGCAGGCCGACCGCCGCCGGGTAGGGCTCGGTGTCCCCGGCGAGGAAGTGGTTGCCGGCCACCCCGGGGAACGCGTCGGCGATCCGGGTGAGCACGGTGATGCCGGGCTCCTGGAGCGACAGCGGCACGATCATGAGCAGCGCGAACAGCACGGTCAGGGTGAGCACCGCGCCGCGCAGCGCCGCCGCCAGCCCGAGCGCCAGCACGCTCAGGAGCGCGAGGTACGCGGCCGAGGCGACCACGTCGGCCACGGTCCCGCCGAGCGGGGCCCGGCCCCACTCACCGAGCACCGGCCGGGCGACCGCCGCGCCGACCGCGCCGATGAGCAGCCCGGTCAGGAACGTCACGGCGCCGACGACGGCCGCCTTGGCCGCCAGCACCCGCCCCCGGGACGGGGTGCAGCGCAGGGTCGTCCGGATGGTGCCGGTGGCGTACTCGCTGGTGATCGCGAAGAGGCCGAGGGCCAGCACGACGTACTGGGTGAGTTCGAGCGCGCCCGCGACGATCTCGCCGACGTCGACGATCCCGGGGTTGACGGTCGGGTCGTCGTCGGTGTTCGCGTTCACCGCGTAGATGGCGAGCTGGCCGGCGGCGGCCGCCATGGTCACCACGGCGGCCAGCAGCGTCCACCAGGTGGAGCGGACCGACCAGAGCTTGGTCCACTCGGCGGCCACCGCCCCGGTGAACGGGCCGCTGGTCGGGGCGGGCCGGGACGCCGGCCGGGTCGGGGTGACGGTGGGCACGGCGGTCATCGGGTCTCGCCTCCGGTCGGGCCGGCCGCGTACTCCACGCTGCCGGCGGTCAGTTCCAGGAACGCCTCCTCCAGCGAGGCGGCCACCGGGGTCAGCTCGTGCAGCCGCACCCCCAGCTCGTACGCGAGGTCACCGACCCGGCCGGCCGTGACGCCGGTGACGGTCAGCCCGCCCTCGTCCGGGCTGACCGCCGCCCCGTCGGCGGCCAGCCGCGCCCCCAGCGTCGCGAGGCCGGCCGGCTCGGGTCCGCGTACCCGGACCGAGCTGGCCGGGCGGGCGGCGATCAGGTCGGCGAGCGGCGCGTCGGCGACGAGCCGGCCCCGGCCGAGCACCACCACCCGGTCGGCGGTCTGCTGCATCTCGCTCATGAGGTGGCTGGAGATGAGGACGGTCCGTCCCTCGTCGGCGAGGCCCCGGGTGAACCGGCGGATCCACCGCACCCCGTCGGGGTCGAGCCCGTTCACCGGCTCGTCGAGCAGCAGCACCGGCGGGTCGCCGAGCAGCGCCCCGGCGATGCCGAGCCGCTGGCCCATGCCCAGCGACAGCGCCCGTCCCGGCTTGCCGGCGGCCCGCTCGTCCAAGCCGACCAGGTCGAGCACCTCGTCCACCCGACGCGCCGGGATGCCGTTGCTGCGGGCCATGGCCAGCAGGTGCGCCCGCCCGGAGCGGGCCGGGTGCACGCCGGTGGCGTCGAGCAGCGCGCCGACCTCGTGGAGCGGATACCGCAACTGCCGGTACGGCCGGCCGTTCACCAGGGCCTGCCCGGCGGTCGGCCGGTCCAGCCCGAGCACCATCCGCATGGTGGTGGACTTGCCCGCGCCGTTCGGGCCGAGGAAGCCGGTCACCTGCCCCGGTCCGATGTCGACGGTCAGGTCGTCGACCGCGGTGGCCGCGCCGAACCGTTTCGTCAACGCACGAATTGTGATCATGCGTTGACGGTAGGCAGCGGGGTGGGTGGCGCGCCGCCACCGAACGGCAGCGCTCCACCCTGACTTTCGTCAGGTCCGGCGGACCACGAACGCGTCGGGCATCCGGAAGGTGAGGTTGTCCGGGCACCACGGCGGCCGGACCACCGTCACGCCGTCGAGCAGCGGCGCGGCCTCGGCCACCACCACGGCCGCCTCCATCCGGGCCAGCTGCGCCCCGACGCACCGGTGCGGGCCGGCTCCGAAGGCCAGGTGCCGGCGGGAGCCGCGCTGCCCCGGCCGGAACTCGTCGGGCGCGGCCACCACGGCCGGGTCCCGGCCGGCCCGGGCCAACCAGGCGACGATGCTGGTGCCCGCCGGCACGGCCACCTCGCCCAGGGTGGTGTCCACGGCGGCCACCCGCCGCCAGGTCACGATCGGCGGTTCCAGCCGCAGCCCCTCCTCGACCACGTCGGACACCGCCACCTCGCCCGCGCGCAGGCCGGCCCGCACCGCCGGTTCCCCGGCCAGCCGGTGCAGCAGCAGGGTGAGGAACTGGGAGGTGGTCTCCTGGCCGGCGACCAGCAGGAAGAAGAGCGCGCCGACCACCACGTCGGGGGAGTGCCCGGCGGCGCGCAGCCGGGCGGCCAGCCCGCCCCCGGTGGCGGCGAACGCGCGCAGCACGGTGTGGAACCGGCCCACCTCGGCGGCGAGGGCGAGCTGACGCGCGGAGTCGAGCGGCGCCCAGAACAGCTCCAGGGCGGCCCGCGCGAAGTCCTTGACCGCGCCCACCGGGGCGTCCGGCAGCTCGACCAGCCGGGCCAGCACCAGCAGCGGCAGGTCGGCGGCGAGTTCGGCGTACAGGTCGACGGGCTCGCCCGCGGTGAGGGTGGCGGCGAGCCGGGTGACCCGCTCCCGCACCAGGTTGGTCAGCCAGGGCTGCTGCGCGGCCACCCGGCCCGGGTGCAGGGCGTCGGCGACGATCGCGCGGATCTCCGGATGGCTGGCCGCCGCGTTGTTCGCGAGCGTCGGCGGCAGCCGGAACCGGTGCCCGGCGAGCACCCGCAGCGCGGCCACCGGGATCGGGGTCACCGCGTCGAGCGCGTTGTCCGGCCGGAACGTCGCCGGGTCGGTGAGCAGCCGCCGGACCAGGGCGTGCCGGGTCACCACGAGGTGCGGCACGCCGACGTGGTCGACCACGGTGGCCGCGTCGGGCCACGGCCCGTCGACGGACTCGCCCCAGCCCCGGAACAGCACGGCGTCACGCTAGCGGGCGGCTCCCGGCGGAGCCGGGTCCAGCTCCCACACGGTGGTGTTCTTCACCCGTACGCTCTCCAGCGCCTCCGGCACCGGCACCTCGTAGGCGGCCAGCTCGTGGAAGCGCTCGCGGGGCAGGAACGCCCGGCCGGGGTCGCCGACCAGCACCCGGGCCCCGGACCGGGCCGCCCGGAGCAGGAAGCGCAGCACCCGGCGGGCCATCGCCTCGCTGTAGAACACGTCTCCGGCCAGCACCACCTCGGCGTCCCCGGCGTCGCCGTCCAGGATGTCGCCGAGTTCGGCGTCGACGCGTACCCCGTTGGCCTCGGCGTTGAGCGCGACGGCTGCGACGGCCCGCTCGTCCACCTCGACGGCCCGGACGGCGGCCGCGCCGCACCGGGCGGCGGCGATGGCGACCAGGCCGGAGCCGGAGGCCAGGTCGAGGACCCGGCGGCCGGCGACCAGCTCGGGGTGGTCGGTGACGTAGCGGGCGAGGGCCTGGCCACCGGCCCAGGCGAACGCCCAGAACGGCGGCGGTTGGGCGCTGTGGAACTCGCCCTCGGTCAGCTCCCAGAGACCGATCGGCTCGTCGGCCTGGTGCAGCCGCACCTCGGGGACGAAGGCGACCGGGGTGAGCCGGGCGTGCAGCCGGACGAAGGCCGCGGACAGATCGGACACCGGGTGATTCTGTCGTACGCCCGGAGGCGGCCGGCGGGCGATCCCGGGCGTGTCGCGGCGGCGGCGTGACCGGTTCACCACGCTCGGTGAGAAGGGGCCCCGGTGTTGGCGGTCCGTGCGAACACGCCCGTCTACCGGCGCACCGTCCCCGCTCATAGCGTTTCCGGGTGGACGCGGCCGACGGGAGGAGACGGTGGTGAGCGGGTGGCGGTACGCGCTGCGGATCGGGGTGGTGCTGACCTGCCTGGCCGGGGCCGGGCTCGGCGGGGCCGTGCCGGCCGGAGCGGCGGCAGCCTTCTCCACCGAGCTGAGCGGGCTGCCGGACCAGTTCACCGCCGGCGACCGGGTGGAGACCCTCTCCGCCGTGGTGTCCCGCACGGACGGGGGCGGCTGCGTCAAGGTGCGCTGGTCGATGCTGCTGCGGGTGCAGGGCCTGCGGTTGGACCAGGTCAAGGTGGACCGGGTGGAGGACGACGGATCCTTCCCGCTGGAGGTCCGGACCGAGGGGGACACGGCCCGGCTGACCGACCGCGACCTGGACCCGGGCGTGCTCTGCCCGGGCCGCACGGTCACGGCCCGCTACCGGGTGGCCTTCGCCGAGGACGTGGCCCGGGGGCGGGTGAGCTTCTCCGCCGAGGCGTACGACCAGGGGTTGCGCCTGCTGGCCCGGCAGACCGCCGACCGCCGGGTGGTGGGGGAGGAAGCCACGGCCGCGCCGACCGAGGCGACGCCGGAGCCCACGGAGCGCAGCGCCGAGCCGACGGACCCGGCCACCGAGGAGCCGGTGGCGGAGGAGCCGTCGAGCGAGGCGGCGGTGGTCGAGCCCCCGCCGCCGGGCGCGGCGGGCCGGCCGGTCGCCACCTCGGGCGGCTTCGGCGTGGTCCAGGTGGCCTTCGTCCTCGGCGGGCTGCTGGTGTTCCTCGGCGCGGGGCTGCTGCTGCGGATGCGGCGCCTGCTGCGCCCCGCCCGCCGGGTGCCGGAGTTCGAACGGCCCGCCCGTCGGGGCTGGTGACCGCACTTTACAAAAATCAGCCTCTTGTAAACCGCCGTGCCGCCTGCCACAGTCTGGGCAGGAGTTCACGGATCGGAGGCTGACGATGGGCACCGACACCGTCCCCTGGCGGGACACCCGCAAGCCGCTCTGGCCGCTCGCCCTGCTCGTCCCCGCGCTGCCCTTCCTCGGCTGGTCGCTCTGGCACGCCACCGGCGCCGGCTGGGCCTGGTGGCTCACCCCGGCGGTCGTCTTCGGCGTCATCCCCGTGATCGACCTGCTCATCGGCGACGACCGGGAGAACCCGCCGGAGGAACTGGTGCCGGCGCTCCAGGCCGACGGCTACTACCGCTGGCTCACCTACCTCTACCTGCCGGCCCAGTACGCCGCCCTCGTGCTCTGCTGTGCCGTGTGGACCCACGGCGGGCTCTCCTGGGCGGCCGCCGCCGGCCTGGTCGCCACCATCGGGGTGGTCGACGGCATCGCCATCAACACGGCCCACGAGCTGGGCCACAAGCGGGAGGCGGCGGAACGCTGGCTGTCCCGGATCGCCCTCGCGCCCGCCGGGTACGGGCACTTCCACGTCGAACACAACCGGGGGCACCACACCCGGGTGGCCACCCCCGCGGACCCGGCCAGCTCCCGCCTGGGCGAGACGTTCTGGGCGTTCTGGCCGCGTACGGTCTGGGGCAGCCTGCGCTCGGCCTGGCGGCTGGAGAGCAGCCGCCTGCGCCTCCGGGGCCGCAGCCCGTGGACCTGGCGCAACGACGTGCTGAACGCCTGGGCCATGACGGTGCTGCTCTACGCCGTGCTGGCCGTCGCCTTCGGTCCCGGGGTGCTGGTCTTCCTGGCGCTCCAGGCGGTGGTCGGCTTCTCGCTGCTGGAGGTGGTCAACTACCTGGAGCACTACGGGCTGGCCCGGCAGCGGACGGCCGCCGGCCGCTACGAGAAGGTCGACCCGCGGCACAGCTGGAACAGCGACCGGACGGTCACCAACGTCTTCCTCTTCCAGCTCCAGCGGCACAGCGACCACCACGCCAACCCGCTGCGCCGCTACCAGACGCTGCGCAGCTTCGACGCCTCACCGCAGCTGCCCGCCGGCTACGCCACCATGGTGGTCGCCGCGCTGCTGCCGCCGGTCTGGCGGCGGGTGATGGACCACCGGGTGCTCGCCCACTACGGCGGTGACCTGGAGCTGGCCAACGTGCACCCGCCGGCCCGGGCCGGGCTGCGGCGGCGCGGTGCCGCCCGTGCCCGGCAGGTTCAATCCAGTTGAGCCGGTTCCAGGCCCAGCTCGCGGGCCGCGACGAGGCGGACCCACTCGGCGATCTGCCGGCGGGTGATCACCCGCTCGTGCACCGCGAGCTGCACGGCGAGGCCGTCCATGACGGCGCTGATCCGCCACGCCGCGCCGGCCGGGTCGGGGCAGTCGAAGGTGCCGTCGGCCACCCCGTCGGCGATCACCGCGGCCAGGTCCCGCCGCCACCGCAGGTCCAGCCGGCGGGACAGTTTCTCCAGCTCCGGGGTGCGCAGCGACTCGGCCCACCCGTCGATCCACATCGACCAGGAGGTCGACCGGCCGGTCGGGGCGTAGAGGCGGAGCATCCGGCGCAGCTTGGCCAGCGGCGGGGCGCTGGAGCGGATCACCGTGTCGAGCCGGTTCAGATCCTGCTCGACGGCGTAGGCGAACGCCTGGGCGAGCAGCCGGTCCTTGGTGGCGAAGTGGTAGAAGACCAGGGCCTGGCTCACCCCGGCGGCCTCGGCCACGTCGGCCGTGCGGGTGTTGGCGAGTCCCCGTTCCGCGATCACCTCACAGGCCGTGCGCAGCAGCGCGTCCAGGCGGATCTCGGCGGCACGTCTCGTCACGCCGTTACCGTAGCCCATCCGAGTGACCACGAGGAGTTACCGAAGCGGCCGGTCGAGCGCACGACAGTCGGATCCCGGACAGTGCGTCCGGGGCGACAATCCGCAGGTCCCCGCCCTGCCCCGACCATTGATCAGCTTCCGCCCAGGCTCCTAGGAAGCTTCAGGCACCGCAAACCCCGTCACCCGGACGCGCCCGGAAACGGGACCCGATTTGGCAACCGTTCCCGGGCTCGGCTAAAGTTCTCATCCGTCACCGGATAACACCGGGGGCACGCGGACGTAGCGCAGCTGGTAGCGCATCACCTTGCCAAGGTGAGGGTCGCGGGTTCGAATCCCGTCGTCCGCTCGGAGATGCCGCCACGCATGTCGGGGGCAACCTCGGTGGAGTGGCCGAGAGGCGAGGCAACGGCCTGCAAAGCCGTGTACACGGGTTCAAATCCCGTCTCCACCTCGGCAGTTGACGAGGGCGATTGGCGCAGTGGGAGCGCGCTTCCTTGACACGGAAGAGGTCACTGGTTCAAACCCAGTATCGCCCACCAGCGGAAAAGGTCGTGTCGATCATTCGACACGGCCTTTCCTGTTTCCCCGTCACGCCGACGCGCCCAGCAGCGCCTCGGCCACCGCCGTCCGGCTGCTCAGCAGCGACCGCCCCTGCCGGTGCGTCACCACCAGGCCGGCCGCCCGCAGCGCGGTGAGATGCTGCGACACCCCGGCCGGGGACAGCCCGGTGCGCCGGGCCAGCTCGGTGGTCGACCGCGGCGCGTCCAGCGCGGCGAGCAGCCGCGCCCGGCCCCGCCCGAGCACCGCGCCCAGCGCGTCCGGGGCCTCCGCCGGGCACTCCCACAGCCCGCCGATCCCCCGCGCCGGGTAGGCCAGCTGCGGGACGTCGCCGGCCGAGATGCTGAGCACCGACGGCCAGACGAACACCGAGGGCACCAGCACCAGCCCGCGGCCGTCCGGCACGTCCGGCGCGGCGCAGTGGCGCTGGCTGATCAGCAGGGCGTCACCCTCCCAGCGGACCCGCTCGTGCAGGTCGTTGAGGAGCCCCGCCGCGCCGTCCTCGGCCAGCCGGCGGGCCCGGTGGAACACCTCGGCGTCGAGGACCGCCCGGATCCGGGGCCAGTCGCGGGCCACGGCCACCCGCCAGTACGCCGCGATCTCGTCGGCGAGCCGGCGCAGCCCGGCCTCCGGGTCGGCGTACAGGGCGGCCACCGCCGCCGGCCGCGGCCCGGGACACAGGTCGAGCTGGAGGCGGATCGTGTCGGCCGGGGTGGCGCGGAGCACGGCCAGCTCCTGATCCAGGTCCGGCGTGAGGCCGGCTGGCGGCGGGGTGAGGAAGTCGGGCAGGTAGCCCGGCGCGGGCGGGACCAGGTGCCCGAGCAGGCCGGCGCCCGGGTCGAGCAACCCCACCTCGGCCAGCCGCGGCCGGACCCGGTTGGCCCAGGGCAGGTGCAGCGCGTGCCGGCCCGGGTCGCGGAGCACCCGGACGCCGGCCATCACCTCCCAGAGGCAGGACAGCGCGAAGCGGACCCGTGCCACGCCGCCCGCCGACAGCCCGATCGCGACCACGCCGTCCCCCGTCGTTTCAGCCAGGACTGAAACATTACGGCCGCCGGCCCCACCCCCGGAGACTGGGCGGGTGAACGAACAGCACACCCGAGCCCTGCACCTCCGATTCCTGCACGTCCCCGGCGAGCCGCTGGTCCTGGTCAACGCCTGGGACGCGGCCAGCGCCCGGATCGTCGCCGCGGCCGGCGCCCGCGCCGTGGCCACCACGAGCGCGGGCGTCGCCTGGAGCCGCGGCGTACCCGACGGCGACGCGCTCGGCCGCGAGACCGCCGTCGACGTCGTCCGCCGCGTCGCCGCCGCGGTGCCGCTGCCGGTCACCGCCGACATCGAGTCCGGGTACGGCGACAGCGCCGACGAGGTCGCCGAGACGGTGGCCGCGGTGCTGGCGGCCGGCGCCGTCGGCGTGAACGTCGAGGACGCCCGCCATGACGGCGGCGGGCCACTGCGCCCGGTCGAGGAGCAGTCCGCCCGGCTGGCCGCCGTCCGGTCCGCCGCCGACCGGGCCGGCATCCCGCTGTACGTCAACGCCCGCGTCGACACCTTCCTCCGCGGGGTCGGCGGGATCGAGGAGACCGTGGCGCGGGCCGGGGCGTACCTGGCCGCCGGAGCGGACGGGATCTTCGTGCCCGGGGTGGTCGACCCGGACACGGTGGCCGCCCTGGTCGCCGCCATCCCGGCGCCGCTGAACGTGCTGGCCGGACCGGGCGCGCCGCCCGTGTCGGCGCTGGCGAAGCTCGGGGTGGCCCGGGTCAGCCTCGGCTCCGCGGTCGCCGAGGCCGCGTACGCGGTGGCCCGGCGGGCCGCCGAGGAGGCGTTCACCACCGGGACGTACGGCGCGCTGGCGGGCGCGCTCGACTACGGCACGCTGAACGAGCTGATGCGCTGACCGGGTACGCGAACGGGGGCGCCCAGCGGCGCCCCCGTCACACCCGATCGGGGCCGATCAGCTCCGTCGACCCCGGCAACCCGGTCACAGCGGCGGGGTGACGTCCCGGCGCTCCTCGGCCCGGCGGTACTCGACCGGCTCGGCGGTGGTGACCACCTCGCGGCGGCGGCCCCAGACCAGGGTCGTCATGATCAGACCGAGGACGCCGGCCGCCATCAGGATCCAGCCGACGACGTCCAGGTCGACCCCGCCGACGCTGGCGTTCAGCGCGAAGGTGAGGATCGCGCCGACCGCGATCAGGAAGATGCTCGTTCCGATACCCACGACAGCCTCCTTCGGGGGATTGTTGTGCTGTCGCAGCAGTCAGTACCCCCGCGACGAGCAGCGCAATCGCCCGGCTGTGACGGCGGTCACCCGATCGCGGCCCCGGGGCGCGCCGGGGCCCAGCCACGCGGCGATCTTGTCATCGGGTACAGTTGCAGTCGTCGCCGGCGCGAGCCGGTGACAACGCGGACGTAGCGCAGCTGGTAGCGCATCACCTTGCCAAGGTGAGGGTCGCGGGTTCGAATCCCGTCGTCCGCTCGCGATCCGCCCCCTCGTGGGCCGACCGTTCCCGGGCGATTGGCGCAGTGGGAGCGCGCTTCCTTGACACGGAAGAGGTCACTGGTTCAAACCCAGTATCGCCCACCAGCTTTTTGAGCAGCGAGAAGGCTCGTCACCGCACGCGGTGGCGGGCCTTCTCCCTTACGGATGGCCGCGGCGGACGGATCGGACGGTCCGGCCGCCGCCTCGCCGCCGGCCACTGGCCACATCGGTCGCCCGGCCACACCGAGGACCTGGTACGGATCCGCCCAACGGGTTATGGAGCCGCTGGCCCGCAGCGTGACAGGGTGATGGCCCGTGGAGCTGGGAGGCGATCGTATGCGGTCAGTCAGGCAGGGACGGTGGCGGCGGACAGCCGCCCGGCTGGGCGTGGCCGCCCTCTTCGTGGCCACGGGGGTGGCGCTCGGCGCCTCGCCCGCGCAGGCGACCGCCACCCGGACCGTCGCGTTCTGGAGCATGGACGAGCCGGCCGGTTCGACCGTGCTCAAGGACAGCAGCGGCAACGGCCGCAACGGCGCCGTCGGCGCCGAGGTCGTCACCGGCGCCCTCTACGCCGGGGCCACCGGGCACCGGTTCGCCACCCACCTGCCCACCGACCAGGAGTACGTCCCGGGCCACGTGAACGTGGTGGCGCACACCACCGACTTCAACCCCGACGCCGGGGACTTCTCGTTCAGCATCCGCTACCGCACCACGTACTCCTTCGGGAACATCCTCCAGAAGGGACAGGGCGCGACCGTCGGCGGCTACTGGAAGTTCGAGGCCCCGGGCGGCAAGCCGAAGTGCCTGTTCCGCGGCGGCGACGGCGCCTCCCGCACCGGCTACACCGACGTGCCCATCTCCGACGGGCAGTGGCACACGGTCACCTGCAACCGCACGGCCGCCTACGTGGAGATGTACGTCGACGGGGTGCGGACCAGCCGGCTGAACGGGCCGACCGGCACCATCGCGAACACCAAGCAGCTCTCCATCGGCGGCAAGAGCCAGTGCGACGGCGTCGAGGTCACCTGCGACTACTTCGCCGGTGACATCGACTACGTGAAGATCCTGAAGGGCTCGGGCGGCCCGGCCAACCAGCCGCCGGTGGCGCAGCTCGTCCCGTCCTGCTCCGGGCTGGTCTGCACCTTCTCCGGTGCCGGGTCCACCGACGCCGACGGCGCGATCCAGGACTACCGCTGGGCCTTCGGCGACGGGTCCACCACCGACACCGTCTCCGTGCCGACCACCTCGCACACGTACGCGACGGCCGGCACCTACCCGGTCACCCTCACGGTCACCGACGACCGGGGCGCCACCGGCACGGCGACCGTCGACGTGACCGTCGCGCCGGTGCCCGAGCGGATCTCCTTTGTCGGCCAGGCCACCGCGAACGCCAACTGGACCAGCCACGCGGTGACCGTGCCGCCGACCGTCCAGCCGGGCGACACCCTGCTGCTCCTGCTCAGCCAGAACACCCACACCGGCACCGGCGAGCCCACCGGGGTGACCGGCTGGACCCGCCTCGACCGGCTCGACGGCGGCTTCGCCACCACCACCGCCTGGTGGAAGGTCGCCGCCGCCGGGGACGCCGGAACCTCGGTACGCGTCGCCCTCGACAGCCAGGCCAAGGGCAACCTGGTGGTGGCCGCGTACCGGGGCGCTGCCCCGAGCGCGCCGGTCTTCGCCCGGGCCACCGACCCGGCCAGCACTGCCACGCGCACCACTCCGTACGCCCCGGTGACCGCCGAGCAGAGCTGGGCCGTGTCGTACTGGCTGCACGGCGACGCGGCGTCCACGGCGCTCACCCCGCCGGCCGGCGTCGAGGTCCGCAGCAACAGCTCCCAGACCGGCGGCGGACGGGTGACCGCCCTCCTCGCCGATTCCGGCAGCAGCGTGCCGGCGGGCACCTACGGCGGCCTGGCCGCGGTGGGCGCGGCGGCCAGCACGACCACCACGACCTGGACGTTCGTCCTGCCTCCGGCCTGACCCTGGAGACGCCGCTGGCCGGCACCCCGTGTTGGGGGTGCCGGCCAGCTTGCGTGGCTCAGCTGTTCCAGTGCTGGGCGACGATGTCGGTGGCCTGCTGCTCCCACTGGGCGTAGGCGTCCGGGTAGGCCGAGACCTGCACGGTCTGCGCGGCCTCGGTCAGCGGCATGCTCTCCCAGCCGTCGACCTGCTTGAGGCCCTTGAGGAAGGCGAGGGTGGAGTACTCGGGGTTGGTGATCTGCTCCGGGGTGCCCCAACCGCTGGTCGGGCGCTGCTGGAACAGGCCCAGCGAGTCGTGGTCATTCTTATCGCCGAGGTGGCCCAGGTTCTCCAGCTTCGACTCCTGCAGGCTCGTCGCGATCGAGATGACCGCGGCCCGCTCGGGCAGGCCGGCCTTCTTCGTCGCCGCGATGATCGCCTTGGCGTTGGCGGTCTGCTCGTCGTTCAGGTCGATGTGCGACTGGGCGCCCTGCACACTCACCGCCACCGGCCTGGTGTCCACCGGCTCAGCAGCGTGGGCGGCGATCGGACCGGCGAAGACACCACCGGTGAAAGCCAGACCAGCAATACCCAGCACGCTCTTACGCAGCATCGTGTTCATCAGGGATGGCTCCATTCGGGGGTCGGCGCACACGCCGATGGGGGTCGGCTGTGTGTGCGCAAGCACCGTCAGGCGCTCAAGAAAGTCTTAGGGGGATCATCCGGCGCGCGGGGCGGGGCCTCTTCGTCGCGCCGGGACCATGTACAACGACCGGCGGGCCACCGTCATTCCCGGCCGGGCAGTCCCGCCTCGCGGGGCGGTCGCTCTCGGCGGGTCACCCCGGGAGGCGGGGCGTGGTCCTCCGTCGTTCACCCGGATACAACGACCCCGGCCCGCGGGCCATTCCACCGTCGGGATGCCACCGGTCACACGGCGAAACGGACATCCCGCCCAGGCGGACACGGTCGGTGGAACGGTATGGAGGTATCCCGGCCCCGGAGACACACATAGCGTTCCACTCACCGCCCGTGCAGGGCACGAACCGGACACTCACCCCACACCGTGGCTGCCTGCGTGGCCGGCTACGAACGTGATGACGTAAACGGATCGGCGCGGTGGGCCGCCCCAACCGTCTCCGCGCCGGTGCCTGTCGAGCTGATGTAGAGAACGACTCAACGGCCAGACGCGGGCCAGGCAGCCCGCCCAACCACCGGCCCCACTCAGCCAATGGTCCACCGGCCCGGCCCCCTTTGCTCTGCAGCCACGGACGCAACAACTCCGGACCGAGGCCGCTGCGTGGATGGCTGCAGAGCAAAGGCGACGGCGGCGGCTTCTGCCCTCGGCAGATCCGCTCACCGTGAACACCGTTCACTGGAACGGCCCGTGGGGGGCAGGGTGGGACGCATGAGACTTCTGATGCTGGGCGGTACGGGATTCGTCGGCGGGGCCGTGGTGTCCGAGGCGGTACGCCGCGGCTGGTCCGTGACGGTGTTCAACCGGGGGCTGCACGGCAACGTGCCCGAGGGCGTACACCGGTTGCGGGGTGACCGCACCGCGCCGGGCGGGCTGGCGGCGCTCGCGGACGGCGAGTGGGACCTGGTGGTGGACACCTGGGACGGGGCGCCCCGGGCGGTCCGTGACACGGCGCGCGCGCTGAGCGGAGCCGTGCCGCACTACGTGTACGTGTCCAGCGGCTCGGTCTACGCCCCGCCGGTCGGTCTGGGCACGGCGGAGGACGCGCCGGTGTTCGCGGCCGAGGCCGACGCGGGCGACGGGGACTACCCGCACAACAAGGCGGGCGGGGAGCGGGCCGCCGTGGAGGTGTTCGGCGACCGGGCGCTGCTGGTGCGGGCCGGGCTGATCCTCGGGCCGGGCGAGGACATCGGACGGCTGCCCTGGTGGTTGCACCGCGTGGCGCGCGGCGGGGAGGTGCTCGCTCCCGGCCCGCGTGACCTGCCGGTGCAGTACGTCGACGCACGGGACCTGGCGATCTGGCTGCTGGACCGGGGGGTCGAGGGCGCGGGTGGGGCGTACAACGTGGTCAGTCGGAGCGGGCACACGACGATGGGCGAGCTGCTCGACGCGGCCGTGGCGGTGACCGGCGCCGACGCGACGCTGCGCTGGACGGAGCCGGATGGGCTCCTGGCGGCGGGCGTCGAGCCGTGGAACGACCTGCCGATCTGGATCCCGCGCGGGCACGAGTACCGGTGGTTGCAGGAGCGGGACGTCGAGCGGGCGCACGCGGCGGGCCTGGTCTGCCGGCCGGCGGCCGAGACGGTTGCCGACACCTGGCGCTGGCTGCGCGAGGTCGGCGAGGTGCCGGCCCGGGCGGGTCGCCCCGCGCGGGCGGCGGTCGGTCTGGCGCCGGAGCGCGAGGCCGCCCTCCTGGCCGCCCTACCGGCCTGACCACGGAGCCGACCACCCGGGGCCGACCACCCGGGGCCGACCACCCGGGCCGGCCACGGGGTCGGTCCCCGGCGGTCAGCGCACCGCGGGCAGGTCGAGCACGTCGTCGACCGGGCGGCGCGGGGTGGTGCGGCCGGGCTGGCCGAACCCGATCCGCATCACCATCTGCGGCGTGCCGAACCGGCCCAGGGACAGTCGCAGGGCCTCCCGGGCTCCGGGCACCTCGATCGGCTGGGAGAGCATCGACACGGCCAGCCCGGCGTCGGTGGCGGTGAGCAGCACCCGTTGCAGGGCCTGCCCGGCGACGACCTGGTCGGTGGCGGTGTTGCCGGTCGAGCCGAGCACGGCGACCAGCGGTTCCGGTTCGTAGTCGCGGCCGGGGGCCCGGTCGCGGCCGCCGAAGCCGCGCTGCGGCAGCAGGTCCTGCGGTTCGCTTCGCGGCCCGCCGGCGGCGGCCGGCACGCCGTCGGGGGACTGCTCGGAGCGGATCCACCGGGTGCGCTCGCTGACGTACGTGGGGTCGCGTTCCAGCACCCGGTGGGCGCTGCGGGCGATCTCGGCGAAGGCGTTGACGGCGCTGGCGCCGATGACCAGTTCCAGCCAGCACTGCTCGGCGCGCGCGGCCTCGCCCAGGCGCCAGCGCGCGTCGGCGGGTACCGGGTCGGGCCAGAAGGGCGCCCGGTTGCTGAACCGGCGGGCGACAGCGCCGTGCAGGCTCTGCTCGGTGGGGGTGGGGCGGCGCGGCCCGTCGGGGACGAGCCGGGCCACCACGTCCGGTTCACCGGGGTACGGGCGGAGCCGGACGGCGGCCGGCGTGCCCGCCACGGCGAGGGCCAGCCGCAGGTTGAACAGGGCCGCTCCGCACGCGATCCGGGCGCCCCAGCCGCTCGGGTCGGTGGCCGGCAGCCGGCGCAGCGGGTCGACGGCGAGGTCGATCCCGCCGTCGACGAGCCGGAACCGCCACGGCTGGGTGTTGTGCAGCGACGGTGCGCGTACCGCGTCCGCGGCGGCGGCCCGCAGCTGCGTGGCGGTGTAGCCCGTGGTCATGGCGTTGCTCCCTTCGTGCGGGCCGCCCGGCCGGCCGGTCCATCCCCACGGTCCGTCCGGGGGCGGGGTGGTGAGCAGGGCCGGAGGTCCCCACCTGGGCGGGTCCGTCTGCCCAGCCCGGCGTGTGACGGTCGGGACCTTCGGCCCGTGCGGGGCGTCCGGGCGGAAGGGTAGAAAGGACGGATGATCCGGGTGTTCCTGCTCGACGACCACGAGGTCGTCCGTCGTGGCCTGGCCGACCTGCTGCAGAGCAGCGGCGACATCGAGGTGGTCGGCGAGTCCGGCTCCGCGCAGGAGGCGTCCCGCCGCATCCCGGCGGTCCGCCCCGACGTGGCGATTCTCGACGCGCGGCTGCCCGACGGCAACGGCATCGACGTGTGCCGGGACATCCGCGCCGTGGACTCGTCGATCAAGGGGTTGATCCTCACCTCGTACGAGGACGACGAGGCGCTCTTCGCGGCGATCATGGCGGGGGCCGCCGGCTACGTGCTCAAGCAGATCCGCGGCACCGACCTGGTGGACGCGGTCCGGCGGGTGGCGGCCGGGCAGTCCCTGCTCGACCCGGCGATCACCACGCGGGTGCTGGAGCGGATCCGCAGCGGCGTCGAGCAGCCGCGCGAGCTGAAGTCCCTCACCGAGCAGGAGCGGCGGATCCTGGAGTACGTGGCGGAGGGGCTCACCAACCGGGAGATCGCCGGCAGGATGTTCCTCGCCGAGAAGACGGTGAAGAACTACGTGTCCAGCGTGCTGGCCAAGCTCGGCCTGGAACGGCGGACGCAGGCCGCGGTGCTGGCCACCCGGCTCCTCGGCAAGAACCACTGAGCTATTGGGCCACTGAGGCGCCCGGCGCCCCGCCCGCTCAGTCGCGCAGCGGGACGCTCCACCGCAGCTCGGTGCCGTGCGGCGTGACCCGGCCGAGCCGGAAGTCGCCGCCCAGCCGCTCGGCCCGCTCGCGCAGGTTCACCAGGCCGCTGCGGGCCGCCTCCGGGTCGCAGCCCACCCCGTCGTCGGTGACCGTGACGCTCACCCACCCGGCGTCGACGCGCACCCGCACCGACACCCGGTCGGCGTGCGCGTGGCGTACCGCGTTGGAGAGCGCCTCGCGGAGCACGGCGGTGAGTTCGGGGCGGAGCTGGTCGGGGACGGCGCTGTCGATCGGGCCGATCAGTTCCAGGTCGGGCCGGTGGCCCAGCGACTCGGCGGCCACCTCGATCGCCTCGCGGATCTCGGTGCGCAGCGCCGCGCTCATCGGGGTGCGCAGCTCGAAGATGGTGCGGCGGATGTCGCGGATGGTGGCGTCCAGGTCGTCGACCGCCTGGTTGATCCGCTTGGCCACCTCGGGGCGGGCGTTCATGGCCCCGCTCTGCAACTGCAGGCCGGTGGCGAACAGCCGCTGGATCACCACGTCGTGCAGGTCGCGGGCGATCCGCTCGCGGTCCTCCAGGACCACGAGCAGTTCCCGCTCCTCCTGGCCCCGGGCTCGTTCCATGGCCAGCGCGGCCTGACCGGCGAAGCTGCCCAGCAGGGCCAGGTCGTCCTCGGCGGCGGGACCGCGGTCGGGCCGGTGC
Source organism: Micromonospora sp. AMSO31t (assembly GCF_008868175.1). GTDB lineage: Bacteria > Actinomycetota > Actinomycetes > Mycobacteriales > Micromonosporaceae > Micromonospora. Next base: position 597 of record NZ_WBKT01000055.1, on the reverse strand, counting down.
GCGATGACCAGCACGCCGTGCAGGGTGTCCGCCGCGGCGAGGGGTGAGACGACCGCCGGTCCGGCGACGACCGGGTGTGACCAGGGGGCGGCTTCGGCGAGGTTCTCCAGCAGCTCGTGACGGCGCTCGGTGACCGAGCCGACGAAGGTGGTGTCGTCGGCCGGGAGCACCGCGCCGACCAGCTTCCGGGCGGCGCTGTCGTCGGCGCCGTCGACCACCTCGACGGTGAACTGGCGCTCGTCCTCGTCGTAGAGCAGCACGAGGGCCAGCTCGGCCCCGGCGACCTCCCGGGCCCGCCGGGCGACCAGGGTCAGCGCGTCGGTGCGGCGGACCTCCCCGAGCAGCACCGAGGTGATCTCGGCGGTCGCGGCGAGCCAGCGTTCCCGCCGGTGCGCCAGCGCGTAGAGGCGGGCGTTCTCGATGGCCACGCCGGCCGCCGCGGCGAGCGCGACCACGATCTCCTCGTCGTCCTCGGTGAACTCGGCGGCGCCCTGTTTCTCGGCGAGGTAGAGGTTGCCGAAGACGTGGTCGCGGATCCGCACCGGGACGCCGAGGAAGCTGTGCATGGGCGGGTGGTGCGGCGGGAAGCCGTAGGAC
>NZ_WBKT01000054.1 GCF_008868175.1 Micromonospora sp. AMSO31t | reverse complement strand
CCGTGTCGAACCCGCCGCCCCCGGCCGACCTGGGCGACGGGTTCGACACGGTGCTCTGGGCGCGGCGCGCCGAGGCGAACCGGTTCTTCGACAGCGTCATCCCGGCCGCCGCGAGCGCCGACGAGGCGCTGGTCGCCCGGCAGGCCATCGCCGGGCTCATGTGGGGCAAGCAGTTCTACCACTTCGACGTGAAGCGCTGGCTGGAGGGCGACCCGGGCTCCACCCCGCCGGCCGGCCGCCGGCACGGGCGCAACAGCGCCTGGTGGCACATGAACAGCTTCGACGTGATCTCCATGCCGGACCCGTGGGAATACCCCTGGTACGCCGCCTGGGACCTGGCCTTCCACTGCGTCACGATCGCCCGGGTCGACCCGGGCTTCGCCAAGGAGCAGCTGCTGCTCCTGCTCCGCGAGTGGTACCTGCACCCGAACGGGCAGATCCCGGCGTACGAGTGGGCGTTCGGCGACGTGAACCCGCCGGTGCACGCCTGGGCGGCGCTCAAGGTGTTCGAGATCGACGGTTCCTCCGACCACGAGTTCCTCGCCCGGGTGATGCACAAGCTGCTGCTCAACTTCACCTGGTGGGTCAACCGGAAGGACACCGGCGGCAACAACGTCTTCGAGGGGGGCTTCCTCGGGCTGGACAACGTCGGCCCGTTCGACCGCTCGGCCGCGCTGCCGGTGGCCGGGGTGCTGGAGCAGTCCGACGGCACCGGCTGGATGGCCATGTACGCGCTCAACCTGCTCGACATGGCCGTCGTGCTGGCCGAGCACGACCGGGCGTACGTGGACACCGCGACGAAGTTCTTCGAGCACTTCGCGTACATCGCCGCGGCCGCGTACGACCAGGGGCTCTGGGACGACGAGGACGCGTTCTTCTACGACGTGCTGCGGCAGGCCGACGGCACGAAGGTGCCGCTGAAGGTCCGCTCGGTGGTCGGGCTGCTGCCCCTCGCCGCGGTCACCCGGCTCACCGCGCGCACCGTGCGCCGGCTGCCCGAGCTGGGCGCCCGGCTGCGCTGGTTCCTCACCCACCGCCCCGAGTACGCCGAGGTGATCGGCGCCCGCCGGCTCGGCCCGGACGGCCGGCAGCAGCGGCTGCTCTCCATGGTCGGCCCCGACCAGATGGTGCGCCTGCTCGCCCGGATGCTCGACACCGACGAGTTCCTCTCCGACTACGGGCTGCGCACGCTCTCCCGCGCGCACCTGGACAAGCCGTTCACGGTCACCCTCGGCGGCCAGGAGTTCAGCGTCGGCTACGAGCCGGCCGAGTCGACGAGCGGCCTGTTCGGCGGCAACTCCAACTGGCGCGGCCCGATCTGGATGCCGACCAACTTCCTGCTGATCAGCGCGCTGCGCGACTACGCCGCCTTCTTCGGCGACGACCTCCAGGTGGAATATCCGACCCGGTCCGGGGTGAAGCGCACCCTCGACGAGATCGCCGACGACCTGTCGGCGCGGCTGATCTCGCTGTTCACCCGGGACGGCTGGGGCCGGCGGCCGATCTACGGGGCGGCCCAGCTCTTCCAGACCCACCCGGACTGGCGGGACCTGATCTGCTTCCCGGAGTATTTCCACGGCGACAACGGCGCCGGTCTGGGCGCGTGGCACCAGACCGGGTGGACCGCCCTGGTCGCCGACCTGATCCTCACCCTGCGCCGCTGAGGGTGGGGCGCGACGCCGAGCGCCGCGCCCCACCCGTTCAGGGCAGCGGGAGGAACGCCACCCGGGCGTGGTACTCGCCGGCCACCGTGACGGTGTCGCTGCCGACCCAGAGCCCCTGCTCCGTGGCGTACAGCTCCTGGGTGCCGACGCCCCGGTCCTTGGTCGGGTTCCAGGCCAGGGCCTTGCCGGTCGTGGGGTGGATCGCCCCGATCCCCGGCCGGGACACGGCGCCCGGGCCGGCCGAGTCGCGCCCGAGCGGGTTGTCCAGCCACCGTTGGTGGCCGCCCACGTAGACCGCCGCGCCGGTGATCGCCACCGAGAGCAGCGTGTCACCGCCGGTGTAGTTCGCCCACGTCGGCTGCTTGCCGCCGGTCTCGGCGCCGAACTCGAAGCGGGACGCCGTGTCGCAGAGGGTGCCCGGGAACGAGGCGCCGGTGGTGACCGCCACGAACCACGTGCCGTCCGGGGAGATGTCGACCCCGCGCAGGTAGGTGGGCATGGTCTTGGCGCACTGCGGCTGGTAGCGGTCGGTCGACCAGGTCGACAGGGTGGCGCCCGTGGCGGTCAGGTTGGCCACCGCGAGCTGGTGCCGCGTCACGCCGGCGACCGAGCTGAAGTTGCCCACGAAGACGAGCCGCCGGCCGTCCGCGGAGACGTCCAGCGCCTCGATCTTGACCGGTGCGGTCGCCCCGGAGGTGGTCTTGCGGGGGCCCTCGATCCGCAGGTTGACCGACGTGTCGGCGGCGCCGGTGGTCGCGTTCAACGCGGCCAGGGCCCGCCGGGTCACCCCGCCGACGGTCTGGAACGCGCCGCCGACGATCAGCCGGCCGCCGACCAGCCGCATGTCGTTGACCTGGTTGTTGAGCGCGGCGGGGGCGAACCCGGCGACCCGGGCGCCGGTGACCGCGTCGACCCGGGCCACCCGCGGTGCGGCCGCGCCGTTGACGGTCGTGAACGCGCCACCGAGGTAGAGCGAACGGCCGTCGGGCGCGGCGGCGAGCGCCTTGACCGTGCCGTTGACCGCGGGCCGGAACGTGGTGTCGATCCGGCCGGTGGTGGCGTCGAAGGCCACCAGCCACGGCATCGCCAGCTGGGCGGTCTGGCCCGCGTTGCGGACCTTGGTGAACGAGCCGGCCAGGTAGACCCGGTTACCGATCTGGAGGATCCGGTACACGGTGCCGTCGAGCGCGTGCGGCGTCCAGTCCGCCGGGTTGGCACCGACCACCGTGGAGTGGGTGGCGTTGACGGCGAGGGCCGGGGACGGGGGGAGCGCGCCGCCCGCGGCGGCGAGCGCGGCCACGACGGCGGTGGCCGCCCTCCGGCGACGCCGGCGCCGGGCCGGGGTTGCGCGGGGCTGATCGCGTGAGGTCGTCATCGTCGAAGCATCCCGCCCCGACCCGGTTCGGCACAGTCGGGTTCCCGCCGCTGGTCGCACGGCGTTCGGCCAGTCCGGACGGTCCGTCCGTCCGGTGCGGGATGATCTTGTCGGCCGATCCCGGACCCGCCCGGCGCGCCGGAAACCCGGCTGCCGGGGCGAGGCGGAGGCAGTACCGTGTCCCGGTCCGCCACACGGGAGGAGTTCGCGATGCCACAGCGCCGGAAGGCCGCGGTGCTGGTCTTCGACGCCGACGACACGCTCTGGGAGAACAACGTCCTCTTCGAGCGGGTGATCGACGACTTCCTCACCTGGCTGGACCACCCGACGCTGGACCGCACGGAGATCCGGACGGTGCTCGACGACATCGAGCGGGCCAACGCGGTCGCGCACGGCTACGGCAGCAAGGTCTTCCTGCGCAGCCTGGGAGAGTGCCTGGAGAAGCTGCGCGCGCGCCCGGCGACCGACCGGGAGCGCGCCGAGATCGACGACCTGGCGGCGGCCCTGGTCGGCCACCAGGTCGAGCTGATGCCCGGCGTGGCGGAGACCCTCGACGACCTGGCCACCCGGCACGAGCTGCTCCTGCTCACCAAGGGGGAGCAGGAGGAGCAGCAGCGCAAGCTCGACGCCTGCGGCCTGCTGCACCACTTCCGTGCCGCGCACATCGTGCCGGAGAAGGACGTCGACACCTACCGCTGGCTGGCCCGGGAACACGCGTTCGCCCCGGCCACCGCCTGGATGGTCGGCAACTCCCCGCGGTCGGACATCCTGCCCGCCCGGGCCGCCGGCCTGAACGCGGTCTTCATTCCCAACGAGAACACCTGGGTGCTGGAACACGACGAGCTGGACCCGACCGACCCCGGGGTGATCCGGCTGGCCGCCTTCCCGGACCTGGTCCGGCACTTCTGATCCAGCGGGTAACGTCCGAGGCGTGCCGCTGACCTTCCCCTCGCACCTCGCGCCGGTGCTGCCGCTGAAGCTCTGGCGGCCGCACTGGTTCGACGGGGTGGCGCTGGCCACCGGCGCGGTCGCGCCGGACGTGGGTTACCTGTTCACCGGCACCGGGCTCAGCCCCGGGCTGCGCACGCACACCCTCGGCGGGCTGCTCTGGTGGTGCCTGCCGGTCGCCCTCGGCTACGCCTGGATCGTCCGCCGGGTGATCGCCGGGATCGCCGTGCACCTGCCCGGCCAGCGGCTGTTCGGCTGGCCCGACCACGCCGCGCTGGCCGGTGTCCGGCACCCCTGGCAGGTCACCGTCTGCTCGGCGCTGATCGGCGCGTTCAGCCACGTCGCCTGGGACCGGATCACCCACAGCGAGCGGTGGCCGCGCCTGCTCGGCATCGCCGACTTCCACGCCCTGACCGGGCTCCACTGGTGGCAGCTGGCGAACATGGTGGGCACCCTCGGCGGCGGGCTGCTGGTCGCCGTCCTGGCGGTGTGCGCCGCCCGGCGCGGTGAGATCTTCGACGGCGTCCGGCCGCCGGCGCCGCCGGCCCGGCCGGGGATGTTCTGGGGGGTGGCCCTGGCGGTCACCGGACTCGGGACGATCCTGCTGCCCGGCCTGCCGGCGGCCACCGTCCCGGCGCCGGCCGGGGTGCGCCTGCTGCACCTCGCGGCGGTCGCGCTGATCGCCGGGGCGGCCGCGGCCGGGGCCCTTGCCGGGCCTCCGCCGGACGGCGGTCGCAGTCGCCGCCTCGAAACCGAACAGCGCTGGCCCGGCTGACCCTGTTACGCCGACATGCCGTATTTCAACGTTGGCATCAATCACATTCTCCCGAGCCCGCCCCGCCTTGTCCGACCTGCGAGAACCTGCCTAACCTGAGCCCGCGCCCACGCCTCTTCGGGGTGAGTCGGGGGCGCGCCGAAGTCCGGTAGTTGGGCACCGTGGAGCTGAGTGCAGGCGGGCCGGCTCGCCCGTATTGAGCCCGGCGTTGGCGGCGTGCCACGCCCGCCGTGCTCACAGACGGCGAAGACCGCTACCACGCCGGACGGCTGGGGTCAGGACCGGGGAGTTGCGGACCCGGTCCTGACCCGTCCGGCCCCCCGCCGCCACCCGTGAGGACCGACCGGGACCGGGGCGGTGCGCGGCCCCGCCCCGTGCGAAGATCCTCCGCGTGAGGCCGACGAGGCCGCCCGGCTGAAGGACACCCCTGCCGATGGACACGACCAGCACCGGCCAACCGCCCGCCGAGAACGCCGCCAGCACCTGCTACCGGCACCCGAAGCGGGAGACGCTGCTGCGGTGCAGCCGCTGCGACCGCCGCATCTGCCCCGACTGCATGCGGGAGGCGCCGGTCGGCCACCGCTGCCCGGACTGCGTCCGCACGGACAACCGGACGGTCCGCCAGGCCCGCACCGTCTTCGGCGGACGGCCGGTCGCGCGCCCGCTGGTGACGTACGCGCTGATCGCCCTCATCGTGCTCGCGTACCTGGTCGAGCTGGTCCACCCGGCCGTGCTCGACCGGTTCGACAGCCTGGGCACCGGGCTGGTCGACGACGCCGGCCAGCGCTACGTCGACGACGGCGTCGCCCGCCCCGGGTACGAGCCGGTCGGGATCGCGCACGGCGAGTGGTACCGGCTCATCACCTCGGCGTTCCTGCACCTGCTGCCCACCCAGGGCGCCCTCGGCTTCCTGCACATCGCGTTCAACCTGTGGTGGCTGTGGGTGCTCGGCCGGGTGATCGAGGACCGGCTGGGGCACGCCCGTTACCTGGCCGTCTACCTGCTCTCCGCCCTGGGCGGCGGGGTCCTGGGTTTCCTGGTCTCCCCGGACCAGGCGGCGGTCGGCGCCTCCGGCGCGGTCTACGGTCTGGCCGGCTGCTACGTGGTGCTCACCCGGCGGCTGCACCACCATCCGATCGAGCCGCAACGGGTCCTCATCCCGTTCGTGATCTGGATGGTGCTCTCCGCCGGCTGGACCTCCTGGGAGGGGCACCTGGGTGGCCTGCTGGCCGGCGGCCTCGTCGGCCTCGGGTTCGCGTACGCCCCGGCCGGGCGGCGGACCGCCGTGCAGGTGGCGGTCACCGCGGCGGTCGCCGTGCTGCTCGTCGCGCTGGTCGTCGTGAAGTCGCTCGCCCTCACCGGCTGACCGTCGCCGAGCGTCCGCCGGCCGGGCGGACGAACGGCTCTGGTGGACGAGGGCCGCCCGGCGCGACACTGAGCCATGACACCTCAGCGCGTACCACTGCTCGCCGGCCTGGTCGTGCTGCTCGCTGCGGCCTGCACGGCGACCGACCACGACGGCGCCGCCCCGACGACCGCAGCGGCGCCGGCAGCCGGCACCACCGCCGCTGCGACCACGCCCGCCGCCGGCCCGTCCGCGCCCACCGGCGCGACGCCCGCCGAGGGCGCCTGGCGGGTGACCTACGACTGGGCGGTGCCCACCGCTCCCGCCCGCGTGACGCACCAGGTCCGGGTGCCGGTCACCCCGGCGCCCGGGGAGCCGCTGCCGGTCCTCGTCGAGGTGCGGGTCGGCGACCATCCGGCCGAGGGGTTCAGCAGGATCACCTTCGCCTTCCGCGGCCCGACGCCGTCCTACCAGGTCGGCTACGTCCCGCAGGTGTCGACGGAGGGGCGCGGCGCGCCCGTCGAACTGCCCGGCACGGCCTACCTGTCGGTGCGGTTCGACCCGGCGCAGGCGCACGACGCGCGCGGCGCCGGCACGGCCACCCTGCCGCCGGCGCGGATCGGCTACCCGACCCTGCGCGGGTGGGCCGCGGCCGGGGACTTCGAGGGCCACCTCAGCTTCGGGCTCGGGCTCCGGCCCCTGGCCGGCGGGACGCTGCCGGTGCGGCTGGGCGAGGCCACCCGCGCCGACGGCACCCACGTCGTCGCGGTCGACGTGCGACGCGGCTGAGCGCGCGGAACGGCCGCGCCGGCCGGGTGGCCGGCGCGGTCGGCGCGTGGGTCAGCCGACCTCGCCGCGGACGATGGCCACCGCGACCCGGCAGAACTCGTCCATGTCCGGCTGGAAGCCGGCGGCGATGTCCGGGTGCAGCCCGGCACGGGTCTCGTCGAGCAGCCGACGGCAGACCTCCTCCACGGGCTCACCGGCGTAGCCGGCGCGGACCCGGTCGGCGGCCGCCTGCAGGGCCGAGGTCAGCTGATCCTCCAACGGGCCGCGCAGCTTCTGCTGCACAGGGTCGAGCCCGCTCGGATCGAGCGTGACATGTGGCTCCGACATCGGCGCTCCCTTCTTCGGCGACCGCGGTACCCCACCGCGGTCGTCGGTCAAACCATCCTCGGTACGGCCGCCACCCGGACCTGGTACGAGAAGTCCTCCGCGGGCTCCTCGACGTAGGACAACCGGCGGATCTGCCGGTCGTCGGACCAGAGGACGACGTCGACCAGCACCCCGAGGTGGGCCAGGCCGATGTTCGCCACCCGCTTCTTGTCCTGGAGCACCGCGCAGACCCCGCCCACCAGCGTGCTGGCGTCGGAGGTGCGGTGCCCGGGCGGGCAACGCAGGGTCACGTCCACCTCGATCGGACCGGTGAGCGGGGTCCACCCCGTGCGCTGGGCCGCCGTGCAGGCGGCCTGGAGCAGGGCGCGGACCCTCGTCGCCTGCCGGTGCCCGGCGGCGAAGATGGACAGAGCCTCGGTCTTGACCGGGGGCAGGCCGCTCACCTCGAACGTCAGGGCGAGAGCGCGGGTGTCCTGCACGACGGCACCTCCTCGTGGGGATCCTGCCCAACCGGTGGGACCGCAGAAGGGAGTTCGCGCGAGAACCAACCGATCGGACGGGCTGGGGTCGGCCGGAGGCGTATCGACTTCGACGGCGACGCGCTGGCTGCGGAGCTACGGAAACGCTAGTCCACCGGGCGCACGCTGGGTAGCTTGCCGTTCACTGCGTGGGACGGGCCGGGACGGCGCGGAACCCGTTCCCCTCCGGGTCGGGCCAGCACCCACCACCACGGCGCCGCCGCGCGTGATCCGTCCCACACCGCGGGCCGTCGTATCCGTCTCGTGACCGTCAGGTTTCGCAGCGTCGCAGCCAGGGCACTGTCTGGCCCACGAAACGTCCCGGGGCGCCCGCCCGACCACGGTGCCCCGGCCGTCTCGCCGTGCGCCGGGGCACGGGTGACTCCCCGGTTCTTCGCCGAAGAAAGGGGGAGGGCGATGACGGCAGACCCCGACGCGGCCCCGAGGAGGCGGCCGGCCCGGCGTGCGGCGGCGGCAGCCGCCGCACTTGCGTTGGCGGCCCCGCTGGCCGCCTGCGGGTCGGGCGGCGAGGGCGGCACGCCCACCATCAACCTGTACTACCCGCCCGAGCAGAACCTGCAGAAGGTCGTCGACGACTGCAACGCCCAGGCCCAGGGGCGCTACCGGATCGCCTACCGGGTGCTGCCACGGCAGGCCGACGAGCAGCGGGTGCAGATGGTGCGGCGGCTCGCGGCGCAGGACAGCGGGATGGACGTGCTCGGCCTCGACGTGACCTGGACCCAGGAGTTCGCCAGCGCCGAGTGGATCAGGGAGTGGACCGGCCAGGACAAGGCCGAGGTCGAGCAGGGCACGCTCGCCGGCCCGCTGGACACCGCCCGGTACGAGGGCAAGCTCTACGCCGCGCCGAAGAACACCAACGTGCAGCTGCTCTGGTACCGCAGCGACCTGGTGCCGGAGCCGCCGAAGAGCTGGGACGAGATGATCTCCACCGCCCAGCAGCTCAAGCAGCAGGGCAAGCCCTACCAGGTGCTCACCATGGGAGCCCAGTACGAGGGCCTGGTCGTCCTCTACAACACCCTGGCGGAGAGCGCGGGCGGGAAGGTCCTCAGCGACGACGGCCGGAAGGCCGTGATGGACGAGGGTACGGTGCGGGCGCTCGACCAGCTCAAGAAGTTCGCCACCTCGGGGGTGACCTCGCCGTCGTTCAGCAACGCCACCGAGGACCCGGTCCGGCTGGAGTTCCAGTCCGGCTCCGGCGCCTTCCAGGTCAACTGGCCGTTCGTGTATCCGGCCATGCAGGAGGCCAACCCGGAGCTGGCGCAGAAGGTGAAGTGGGCGCGGGTGCCGGGCGTCGAAGCGAACACCCCGAGCAAGGTCACCATCGGCGGGGTGAACATGGCGGTCAGCTCCTACTCGAAGCACCCGACGGAGTCCTTCGAGGCGGCGAAATGCATCCGCGACGCCGAGCACCAGAAGTTCTCCGCGGTCAACGACGGGGTGCCGCCCACCATCGAGGCGGTCTACGCCGACCCGGAGATGGACAAGGCGTACCCCATGAAGGAAACCATCCTGGAGGAGCTGAAGGAGCCGGCGGTCCGGCCGCTGACCCCCGCGTACCAGAGCATCTCCACGGTCATGTCGGCGATCCTGTCGCCGCCGTCGGCGATCCGGCCCGAGCAGACCGCGAACGAGCTGCGCGACGCCATCGCCGACGCCCTGGAATCGAAGGGGGTCCTGCCATGAGCGTCAACGCCACGCCCGCCGGCGCGGACGTCGCGGCGGACGCCGAGCGGTCCGCCGGCCGGCACGCCGCCGTGCCCGCCCAGCGGGCCCGCCGCGGGTCGAAGCCGCCGCTGAGCGAGAACAAGCGCGCCGAGCGGCGCCTCGGCTGGCTGCTCTGCGCGCCGGCCGCGCTGGTCATGGTGCTGGTCACCGCCTACCCGATCCTCTACTCGATCTGGTTGTCGCTGCAGCGTTTCGACCTGCGCTTCCCCGACGAGCGCGAGTTCATCGGGCTGGAGAACTACGTGACCGTGCTGACCAACCAGTTCTGGTGGACGGCGTTCGGGGTGACCGCCCTGATCACCGTGGTCACCGTGGTGATCGAGCTGGTGCTCGGCATGGCCCTGGCGCTGATCATGCACCGGACGCTGGTCGGCCGCGGCATCGTCCGCACCGCGGCGCTGATCCCGTACGGCATCGTCACGGTGGTCGCCGCCTTCTCCTGGCGGTACGCCTGGACGCCCGGCACCGGCTACCTGGCCAACCTGTTCGACGGCAGCGCGCCGCTGACCGAGCGGGCCAGCTCGCTGGCGATCATCATGCTGGCCGAGATCTGGAAGACGACCCCGTTCATGGCGCTGCTGCTGATGGCCGGGCTGGCGCTGGTGCCGGAGGACCTGCTCAAGGCGGCCTCCACCGACGGCGCGACGGCCTGGCAGCGGTTCACCAAGGTGATGCTGCCGGTGATGAAGCCGGCCATCCTGGTCGCGCTGCTGTTCCGCACCCTGGACGCGTTCCGGGTGTTCGACAACATCTTCGTGCTCACCGCCGGCGGCAACGAGACGTCGTCGGTGTCGATGCTCGCCTACAACAACCTCATCCGGGGGTTGAACCTCGGCATCGGCTCCACGATGTCGGTGCTGATCTTCCTCACCGTGGCGGTCATCGCGTTCGTGTTCGTGAAGCTGTTCGGCACCGCTGCCCCCGGCAGCGACGACGGGGAGAGGCGCTGAGATGGCCACCGAAACCACCCCCCGGGCGAAGCTGCGCTGGGGCCTGCTGGACGTCATCGTCGTCGTCTTCGCGCTGGTCCCGGTGCTCTGGATCGCCTCCCTGTCGTTCAAGACCCCGGCCACCCTCACCGACGGGAAGTTCTGGCCCCGGGAGTGGACGCTGGACAACTACCGGACGATCTTCGACACCGACCAGTTCGTCCGGGCCCTGGTCAACTCCATCGGCATCGCGCTGATCGCCACCCTGATCGCGGTGGTGCTGGGCGCGATGGCCGCGTACGCGATCTCCCGGCTGGACTTCCCCGGCAAGAAGCTGCTGGTCGGAGTGTCCCTGCTGATCGCCATGTTCCCGCAGGTGTCGCTGGTGTCGCCGCTGTTCGAGATCGAGCGGCAGCTCGGCCTCTTCGACACCTGGCCGGGGCTGATCCTGCCGTACATCACCTTCGCCCTGCCGCTGGCGATCTACACGCTCTCGGCGTTCTTCAAGCAGATCCCGTGGGACCTGGAGAAGGCGGCGAAGATGGACGGCGCCACCCAGGGCCAGGCGTTCCGGCGGGTGATCGCCCCGCTGGCCGCGCCGGGCCTGTTCACCACGGCCATCCTGGTGTTCATCTTCTGCTGGAACGACTTCCTGTTCGCCATCACGCTCACCTCGACCGAGCGGTCCCGCACGGTCCCGGTGGCCCTGCAGTTCTTCACCGGCGAGTCGCAGTTCGAGGACCCCACCGGGGCGATCTGCGCTGCCGCCGTGGTGATCACCATTCCGATCATCCTGTTCGTGCTCTTCTTCCAGCGCCGCATCGTCTCCGGTCTGACCTCCGGCGCAGTCAAGGGTTAGGTGGTGTTGTCATGGCCGACATCGTGCTGGACAAGGTGAGCAAGCGGTTCCCGGACGGGACGACCGCGGTGCGGGACGTCGACCTGGAGATCGCCGACGGCGAGTTCGTGATCCTGGTGGGCCCCTCTGGCTGCGGGAAGTCCACCACGCTGAACATGATCGCCGGGCTGGAGGACATCAGCTCCGGGGAGCTGCGCATCGCGGGGGAGCGGGTCAACGACAGGGCGCCCCGGGACCGGGACATCGCCATGGTCTTCCAGTCCTACGCCCTCTACCCGAACATGAGCGTCCGGGAGAACATGGCCTTCCCGCTCCGGCTGGCGAAGCTGGACAAGGAGACCATCCACCAGAAGGTGGAGGAGGCCGCGAAGGTCCTGGAGCTGACCCCGCTGCTGGACCGCAAGCCGGCCAACCTCTCCGGCGGGCAGCGGCAGCGGGTGGCCATGGGCCGGGCGATCGTCCGGCAGCCGAAGGCGTTCCTCATGGACGAGCCGCTGTCCAACCTGGACGCGAAGCTGCGGGTGCAGATGCGCACCGTGGTGTCCCGGCTGCAGAAGCAGCTCGGCACCACCACCGTCTACGTGACCCACGACCAGACCGAGGCCATGACCCTCGGCGACCGCGTGGTGATCATGCGGGGCGGCGCCGTGCAGCAGGTCGGCCCGCCGCAGGAGCTGTACGACCACCCCCGCAACCTCTTCGTGGCCGGGTTCATCGGCTCCCCGTCGATGAACTTCCTGCACGCCGCCGTCGAGGACGGGCACCTGCGCACGGCGCTGGGCGACGTGCCGATCGGAGACCGGGTACGCCGGCAGCTCGACGGCGCCGACGCACCGCGCGAGCTGATCCTCGGCATCCGCCCGGAGCACTTCGAGGACGCCGCGCTGATCGACGACGACACCCTCCGCCGGGGCCTGGAGTTCGAGGCGCCGGTCGACATCGTCGAGTCGATGGGCTCGGACAAGTACGTCTACTTCACCGTCGAGGGGGAGCGGGCCAGCGCCGCCGAACTGGAGGAACTGGCCGCCGACGCGGGCGCGGCGGACTTCACCGGGACCGGGTCGAGCCTGGTCACCCGGCTGTCCGCCGAGTCGCCGGTGCGCGAGGGCGAGCCGCGGCGGGTCTGGTTCAACCTGGAGAAGATCCACCTGTTCGACCCGTCCACCGGACGGAACCTCACCCTGCACGAGGGGCGGGCGTCGGGCGCGCTGGCCGACTGAGCGCCACCGGGCCGGTGGGCGTCGCCCGCCGGCCCGGTCGCGGTGCTACCAGGTGAGGCGCAGCGGCAGCCCGAGGAAGGCGGCGTAGCCGGCGAGGGTCGACTCGACGCGAGCCCGCAGCGCGGCGTCGAACGGCGTCAACTGCCGCACGGTCACGGTGACGGCCCGCTTGCCCACGGTCCGCTTCCAGATGCCGACCGTCCGGCCGCCACGCACCACCGTGGCCTGGAAGATCCCGTTGTTGCCGGGGACGACGGCGTTCGCGTGCGCCGGATCGAGCATGAGCGACCGGTCCTTGTAGCCCAGCAGGTATTCGTCGAAGCCGGGCAGGGTGTGCACGTCGTCGACCGGCCCCCGGGGCGCGTCGAGCAGGGCGGCGTCGACCACGGCCGGCACGCCGTCCACCTCGACCGGGGCCAGCGCGTCGCCGGCCGCCGCGATGCCCCGGGTGGCGTCGGTGACCGTGAGGCCGGTCCACCGGGCCAGCTCGTGCCGGGTCACCGGCCCGTGGCCGCGCACGTAGCGGTGGGCCAGCAGGCCCAGGGCCTCGTCGCGCTCGGGGCGGTGCGGATCCGGCGCCCACTCGTCGAGCAGCGCGAACGTCTGTTCGGTGCCCACGTGCGGGGCGATGCAGGTGACGCCGCGCTGGCTCGCATACCAGAGCATGTGGTAGCCGCGCTGGCCGGTGGTGTCCAGGCCGGCGGCCCGCAGGGTGGCCAGGCACTCGGCCCGGCTGAGCCGGCCCCCGCCCGCGAGGGCCGCACCCAGCACCTCGGCGGCGCGGTCCGCGTCGGTCTCGGCCAGGCCGAGCTGAGCCCACCGGCCGGCCACGCCGGACAGCGCCCGGACACCGGTCACGGCCAGCATCCAGCGCGCGTCGCGGGGCGGCACCAGGTGCACCGTGCCCCGCATGGGCCAGGTGCGCAGCGCCTCGCACCGCTCCAGCGCCGCGCGCACGTCGTCCTGGGTGCGGCCGGGCAGGCGAACGCCGAGGGACCAGAGGCCGCTGGCCGCGTCCTGGGCCTGCATGGCGCCGAACCACTCGACCACCCCGGCCACGCTGTCCGGGCGCCCGGTCGGGTGGGGGCGCAGCAGCAGGCTGGTCATCCGCAGCGCCAGCGCCTCGGCCCCGGTGAGGCGTACGGTCACGTGGGTGCTCCCGTCGTCGGTGGACGGTCAGCATAGGTCGCCGGTGCGACGATTCCGGGGGACGGACGACCGGACGGGCGGGCCGTGGCCCACCCGCCCGGGATGCCGTCGCGTCAGCGGTTGCGGCGTGCCCGCTCCGGGACGTCGGCGTCCACCAGCTCACGGCGGACCTGCGCGTTGACCGGCTGCTCCTCGACGACCTCGTCCTTGCTCAGCCGGACTCGCTCAACCGGGACCTGCTCCTTGGCGACCACCGGGTGTTCGGCGCGCAGCTCCATCTCGCGCTGCTCCTCGCCGATGCCGGCCCGGGCGGCGCCCCGGTCCGCCTCGCTGATCGGCTCGTGGACGACGCTCACCTCGTCGTGCTCGACCGGCACGCTCGTCTGCACGTTCTCGGTGACCACGCGCTTGCTCAGCCGCGCGGCGCCCGCCGGCTCGCTCTCGGTGCCGACCCGCAGCCGCTCCTCGGAACGGACCACCTCGGGCGCGCCCGGCATCCGCTGCGGCGGCTGTCCGGCCTGCTCCCCGAGCTGGTAGTGCCGGTAGAGCTGGGCGAGCTGGTCGGTGCCGAGCGGCTGTTCCGTGCCGGTCTCCACGGTGGGGGCGCTGCGCACGGTCGCCTTGTCGTACGGCACCTGGAGGCGGCCGTCCGGCTGCATTCGGGCCGCTTGTAGCGGAGCCATCGACTCGTGCTGTGCCATCACCCCGGTCTGACGCTGACCCAGGTCGCCTCGCCGGCGGGATCGGCCCAGACCTGGCCCACGCTACCGATCTTCGCGCCCGAGCGGTCCTGGACGTCCTGCCCGTACAGCGAGCGGACCTGCTGCTCCGTCAGTCGCATCGTTCGTCCTTCCTCTCGTGGGTCACCATCCGGGTCCCCGGCGGCGCGCCCGGCATTCCCCGAAACCGGGACGAATAGGAGGAGGAGTGGCGGCGGTGCTGGTAACGACCCCGGTCGCGAGGAATGAGCGCCGCCGGAGTGGGGATGCGGCCCCGGAAAACAATGCGAGGAATGCGAGGTGTGGGTGATGACAGCGTCCAGCGAACCGGCCCGGAGCGCCGGGCGGGCGGGCCCGTCCGGCGGGGCGAAGACCAGCGCGGCGGCGACCTTCGCGCTGGTCTTCGGCGTGGCGGGCCTACTCAGCGTGCTCACCGCGATCCTGGCGTCGGTCGGGCTGCTGCTCGGGATCATCGGCGTCATCCTGGGCATCTTCGGGCTGCGGATGAGCCGGCGCCCCGGCGTCACCGGGCGCGGCGTGGCGATCGGCGGTCTGGTGCTCAGCGCCCTGGCGGTGGTGATCGGGCTGGCGCTCGCCGCCGGCATCAGCACGTTCCTCAACAACGAGCAGGCGGTGGACCGGCTGGAGAAGCGGGTGACCGACCTGCGGGACAAGCTCGACTGAGCCCGGAAGCACCCCTGATCGCGCTACGCCAGCCACGTTGCCGGCGGAGCGCGATCCCCCGTTCAGGTTCCCGGTGCGGGGCGGCGGCGGTACGCCGGCACCGGTGGGACCAGGATCCTCGCGCGCCCGCATCCGGGGAAGCGTTTTCCATCGGAACTTGCGCAAATCTTGAGCCGCGGCAAGGTATCGACTCAGGTCAGTCGGCGATACATCACGAGCAGGTCCACGTACCCGTCGACGGGGTGCCGGAAGCCCTCCGGCACCCGGCCGACGACCTCGAAGCCCAGCGACCGCCACAGCTCCACGGCCCGGATGTTGCTGGCCACCACGGCGTTGAACTGCATGGCCCGGTAGCCCTCGGCGCGGGCCAGCGCCAGCACGTGCCCGGCCAGCGCCCGGCCCACGCCCCGACCGGCGGCGGCCGGGGCGACCATGAAGCCGGCGTTCGCCACGTGGTCCCCCGGGCCGGCCTGGTTGGGCAGCAGCTTGGCCGAGCCGAGCACCGCGCCGTCGGCGTCCACGGCGACCAGCGTCCGCCCGGGTGGGCCCACCAGCCACAGCTCGCGGGCTTGCGCCTCGGTGACGTCCCGCGGCCAGGTGTACGTCTCGCCGGCCGCCACGATCTCGCGCAGGAACGGCCAGATCTGGGCCCAGTCGGCGGCGGTCGCCTCGCGGATCTCCACCCGCCGAGCATGCCACGGCCGCGGCGCCGGCCGTTTGGCGCAGCAGGCAACGGGTAGTCGCCGGAGCTGACCCGACACCGAGGAGGAAACGTCTGATGGATGGCCAGGTCAAGGCCGCCGTGATCTACTACAGCGCGACCGGCATCACCTACCAGATGGCGCAGGCGGCGGTCGAGGCCGCCGGGGAGGCCGGAGCCGAGGTGCGCCTGCGCAAGGTACGTGAGCTGGCGCCGGACGAGGCGATCCGCTCCAACTCGGGCTGGCAGGCGCACCGCCTGGAGACCCAGGACGTGATGGAGGCGCAGCCGGACGACCTCTCCTGGGCCGACGTCGTGATCATGGGTGCGCCCACCCGCTACGGCATGGTCGCCGCCCAGCTCAAGCAGTTCATCGACACCACCGGCCCGCTCTGGGCGCAGGGCGCGCTGGCCGACAAGGTCTACACCGGCTTCACCTCGACCGCCACCTCGCACGGCGGCCAGGAGGCCACCCTGCTCTCGCTGTACACGGTCTTCTACCACTGGGGCGGCATCGTGGTCACCCCCGGCTACACCGACCCCAGCCAGTTCGTCGCCGGCAACCCGTACGGCGCCTCGCACACCAGCAACAACGGGGAGGTCCCGCCGGACCACGTGGCCCTCGGCGCCACCGCGCTGACCGCCCGGCGGGCCGTGCAGATCGGTGCCGCCCTGAAGAAGGGCATGGCCGGCTGACCCCCGGCGCGACGTGCGGCGACCGGTGGTGGGACGAGGGCTCTCGACTCGTTCCACCACCGGTCGCCTTCCGCCCTACCCGCGATCGGCCGGTCCATGCCCGCTCAGCGCCGGATGGGCCAGCAGGTGCCCGAGCAGGTCCGCCAGCACCGCCATGCCGTCCCGGCTCAGCACCGACTCCGGGTGGAACTGCACCCCGGCGAAGCCCGGCCCGCGCAGCGCGTGCACCGCACCGTCCGCCGGGTCCCGGGACAGCTCCACCGGGCCGTACGCGGTGGCGATCCGGTCCGCGCCGGCCCGGGCCGTGAAGCTGGAGTAGAAGCCGACGCGGCGGGTCGAGCCGAACACCGGCACGTCCCGCGGCAGCCCCTGGTAGGGGGCGTCCCGGCGGTGCAGCGTCAGCCCGAGCAGCCCGGCGAGCAGCTGGTGGCCGAGGCAGACCGCCAGCGTGGGCCGGCCCGCCGCGAGCAGCCCCGCCAGCAGCGCCCGCATCCGCGCCATCTTCGGCTCGGCCAGGTCGTTCGGGTCGCCCGGGCCGGGGCCGACCACCACGAGGTCGTACCCGCCGCCCGGGCCGGCTTCGTCCCAGTCCCGGCGGGTCACCGCCAGGCCGAGCGCGCCGAGCTGGTGGGCGAGCATCCCGGTGAAGGTGTCCTCACCGTCCACGATCAACGCGCGGCGGCCGGCCAGGCCCGGCAGCGCGGTCGCCCCCGGGGTGCGCTGGTCCAGCCAGAACCGGGCCAGCGGGAGGTTCCGGGCGGCCAGCGCGGCGCGCACCTCGGGGTCGTCGGCGTACCGCGGCGCGGGCCCGGCGCCGCGGGCCGGGGCGTCCGGGCCGAGGCTGAGCGCGGCCAGCACCCCGGCCGCCTTGGCGTGCGTCTCGGCCACCTCGCCCTCGGCCGTGGAGTGCCGCACCAGGGTCGCCCCGACCGGCACCCGCAGCTCCCCGTCGGGGGACAGCTCGGCGGTGCGGATAAGGATCGGCGCGTCGAGCGTCTGCCGGCCCTGCTTGTCGCGGCCGAGCAGGGCGAGCACCCCGGCGTAGTACCGCCGGCCGGTGCGCTCGTGGCGGGCGATCACCCGGCAGGCGTTCTCCATCGGGCTGCCGGTGACCGTGGGCGCGAACATGGTCTCCCGCAGCACCTCCCGGACGTCCAGCGAGCCCCGCCCGGCCAGCAGGTACTCGGTGTGCGCGAGGTGCGCCATCTCCTTCAGGTACGGCCCGACCACCTGGCCGCCGTGCTCGGCGACGGTGGCCATCATCTTGAGCTCCTCGTCGAGCACCATGTACAGCTCCTCGACCTCCTTGGGGTCGTCGAGGAACCGCAGCAGGGCCTCCCGGTCCGCCGCCGCGCCGGTGTGCCGGAACGTGCCGCTGATCGGGTTCATCATGACCAGGCCGTCGTCCACGCTGACGTGCCGCTCCGGGCTCGCCCCGACCAGCGTGCGGCTGCCGGTGTGCACCACGAACGTCCAGTACGCGCCCCGCTCGCGCAGCAGCAGCCGGCGCAGCGCCGCCAGGGCGGCCACCAGCGGCGTGCCCTCGACGGTGGCCCGCAGGGTGCGGTGGATGACGAAGTTGGCGCCCTCGCCCCGGCCGATCTCGTGGCTCAGCACCCGGCCCACGGTGTCCGCGTACTCGGCGTCGGAGATGTCGAACGCGGCGTCGCGGGTCACCACCGGCGCGTCCGGCAGGGCCGCCAGCACCTCGTCGAGCGGGAGCTGCCGGTGCTCGGAGACCAGCAGGCACTCCAGCGGCAGGCCGTCGTCCACGCAGGCGAAGCCACGCTCGGCGATCTGCCGGTAGGGCACCAGGGCCAGCGTGCGCGGCCCGGATCCGCCGTCGGGCAGCGGGACGTCGGCGAGCCGGTCGGCCGTGCGGACCGGACCGGTGAACAGGTCGACGTGGTCGGCGCCCTCGCGGCGGACGAGCGCGAACGGGCCGGGGTCACGGCCGGCCGCGACGGCGGCGAGCGGGTCGTGCGGGCGGGTCATCGGGTCTCCTCGGTGGGCCGGAGGCCGCCGGCGGGGCGACCCGGGGTGCCGGGGAGAGACCGGCGGCCGCCTCGTCGGGCGGCCGCGTGGGGAAGCTACGCGCGGGGGTGGGCCGCCGGGTCGGCGGGCCACCAGCAGGTCAGGTGCGCGGGCATGGCGATCACTGTACGCGAGCGGGGGTGCCCGGGGAACCCGATCGCGGCGCCGGGCCGGCCGATCTTGGCTTCGCCGCCCTTCGCGGCGGGTAGGTTGACCCGCGATGGACATTCTCGCTCTGGACCTGGGCACCTCCTCGGTGCGCGGGCTCGTGCTGGACGCGGACGCCGTCCCGCGCCCCGGCGCGCTGGCCCGCCGGAAGGTGCACCTGGTGACCGGGGACGACGGCAGCGGCGTCCTGGACGGACCCCGCTACCTGGCCTGCCTCGCGGAATGCCTGGACGAGCTCGCCGCCGGCGGGCACCTGCGGGACGTCGAGCTGGTCGCCACCTCGGCGCAGTGGCACTCGGTGCTGCCGCTCGGCCCCGGCGGCGCCCCGCTGGGCCCGGTGCTCACCTGGATGGACACCCGGCCGGAGCCGGTCGCCGGGGCCACCGGACCGGCCGATCCAGACGCCTTCCACCACCGCACCGGCGCCTGGTGGCACCGCTGCTACTGGACCATCCGGCTGCCCTGGCTGCGGGAACACTGCGGCAGCCCGGTGGCCCGCTTCGGCGGGCTCGTCGAGTACGCCCTCGGCGAGCTGCTCGACGAGGCGCCGATGTCCATGTCGATGGCCTCCGGCACCGGGCTGCTCGACCTGCGCCGGCTGGAGTGGGACGCCGAGGCGTGCGAGCTGGCCGGCGTACGCCCCGAGGACCTTCCGGCCTTGGCTCCGCAACGGTGGCGCGGCCGGCTCCGCGCCGAGCACGCCCAGCGCTGGCCGCAGCTCGCCGACGCCCGCTGGGCCGCCCCGGTCGGCGACGGCGCGGCGTCCAACGTGGGCTCCGGCTGCGTCGACCCGTCGCGCGCCGCGGTCACGGTCGGCACCTCGGCCGCCGTACGCCTCCTGCAGGCCGTGCCGGCCGGTGCGCCGCTGCCGCCGCTGCCCGAGCAGCTCTGGCGCTACCGGGTCGATCACGAGCACGTGGTGACCGGGGCGGCGTACTCCAGCGGGGGGAACCTGTTCGCGTGGGCGAACCGCGAGCTGCGGCTGCCGCCCGGCGCCGAGCTGGAGGCCGCGCTGGCCCGGGCCGGCGCGAACCTGACCCTGCATGCCAACCCGCGCTTGGGCGGGGACCGGCCGCCCGGCGTGGCCCCGGCCGGCTCGGGGGAGCTGCGCGGCCTGAGCTTCGGCACGACGGCGGTCGACATCCTGGCCGTCCTGATGACCGAGCTGTGCCGGCTGATGGCCGACGACCTGGCGCTGCTGGAGGCCGGGGTGGGCGAGCCCGCCGAGGTGGTGCTCGGCGGGGGCGCGATGGCCGCCTCGCCCTGGTGGCGGGCCGCGTTCGTCGACGCGCTGGCGCCTCGCCCGGTGCGCCACCAGCACAACCCGGAGATCGGGGCGACCGGGGCCGCGCTGGTGGCGCTCGGCCGGATCGCCGAGGCGGCGCACGTGGGCGGCATCGGCCGGACGGACGACCGGAACGCGCCGAACACCGTAGCCGCCCACCCGCCGCGCTGACCTTCCGGGTCGTGCCGCTGGCCGCAGCGTTTGACACCGCCCGCCGGCCTGGTTGGATGGACTTCCGCTCCCCGTCCCGGTGGAGCCGAGGGGGACTCAGGAGGAGAGCGTGGGCGCAGGTCCCGACCCGGCTCGCGGCGCGGCGCCGCAGTCGCGCCGGAGCCCGTCCGACGACCGGGTGGCGCCGCACCGGCGGCGGCGCTCGCGCTTCCGGTTGCGGGACTGGCGGATGGGCACGAAGCTCGCCACCGTGCTGGTGCTGCCCTCGGTGGCGTTCCTGGTGCTCGCCGGGGTGCAGACCCGGGGGCTGGTCGGGCAGACCACCGCGCTGAGCGACTTCGCCCAGCAGGTCGGCATCGGCCGGCAGATCAGCACCGCCGTGGACCGGCTCCAGCAGGAGCGGGACCGCTCCGCCGGTGAGCTGGCCGCGCTGCGCCGGGCGGGCGGCGGCGCCGACCGGGACGCGGCGGTCGCCGCGCTCAAGCCGCTCCAGGACGCCTCCGACCGGGCGATGGACGACCTCCGCGCCGCGGCCGAGCCCCTCGCCGACGCCGACGCCGCCTGGCGGGTCGCCTACTCCGAGGGGCTGGAGGCCTACGACCAGGTCGTCTACATCCGCGCCGCCGTGCCGCCGGCGGTGCTGTCCAGCGACACCGTGCTGAGCAACTACCACCGGGCCATCGCCGCCCTGCTCAACCTGCTGGCCGAGCCGTCGCCCGGCGACGACCAGCGGGCGCTGACCAACGCCGTGCTGCGCTACGTGCAGCTGTCCCGCGTCAAGGAGCTGTCCTCGCGGATCCGGGCCGAGCTCTACGCCGCCGCCCGCGCCGGCCGCTACGAGGTGGACGACCAGGTCTCCCTGACCGACCTGCGCGCCCAGCAGCTCACCGCGCTGGGCGCGTTCCGGGTCGCGGCGACCGGTGACCAGGTCCGCCGCTACGACGAGACCTCGGTGGACCCGGCGTTCGTCTCGGCCGCCCGGCTGGAGGAGCAGACCCTGCCCAGCGGGGCCGCCGAGCCGGCGGTGCTGCCGGCGACACAGTGGTGGGCGGCCAGCGAGCAGCGGCAGGAGCTGCTCCGCCAGTTGGAGGCCGGCATCCTCGACGACGCCGTACGCCAGGCCGACGACGCCAGCGCCCGGCAGCTGCGGGACACCCTGCTGGTGGTCGGCGGCATCGTCGGCGTGCTCCTGGTCGCCGTGCTCATCTCGTTGCTGGTCGGCCGGTCGGTGGCCCGCTCGATGCGGCAGCTGCGCGGCCAGGCGCTGCGGATCGCGCAGGTGGAGCTGCCGCACACCCTGGACCGCCTGCGAGCCGTGGACCGCCCGGTGGCCGCGATCGACGTGCCGCCCGCGGTGATCGACTCGCAGGACGAGATCGGCGAGCTGGCCGAGGCGTTCGTGGCGGTGCACCGCAGCGCCGTCGACGTCGCGGTCGAGCAGGCGATGATGCGGCGCAACGTCAACGCCATGTTCGTCAACCTGGCCCGGCGCAGCCAGGTGCTGGTCGAGCGGCAGCTCGAACTCCTCGACGAGCTGGAACGCGAGGAGGGCGACCCGGACCAGCTGGAGAACCTGTTCAAGCTCGACCACCTGGCCGCCCGCATGCGCCGCAACGACGAGAGCCTGCTGGTGCTCGCCGGCACCGAGTCCAGCCGGCGGTGGAACCGGCCGGTCGGCCTCGGCGCGGTGCTGCTCGCGGCCAGCGCCGAGATCGAGCAGTACCAGCGGGTGCGCCACGACTCCCGGTCCGACCTGCACGTCGTCGGGCACGCGGTGGGCGACCTCGTGCACCTCTTCGCCGAGCTGCTGGAGAACGCCACCGCCTTCTCCCGGCCGGACACCGTGGTGCGGGTCGTCGCCGGCGCGGAGGGCCCGGGCGCGTTCGTGGAGATCGTCGACCAGGGGCTCGGGATGAGCCCGGCCGCGCTGGCCGAGGCGAACGCGGTGCTGGCCGAGCCGCCGGCGGCCGACGTGTCCGCCTCCGAGCGGATGGGCCTGTTCGTGGTGAGCCACCTGGGTGCCCGGCACGGCGTGCAGGTGCGGCTGCGGGGCGGTCAGGAGGGCCTGGTCGCCCGGGTCCGGATCCCGGCCGAGTTGCTGGCCGCGGCGCCCGCGCCGGGGCTGGAGCAGCCGGCCGCGCCCCGGATGCTGACCAGTCAGGTGGCCGCGGCGTCCCGGCTGACGCCCGGCACTGCCCGGCTCGGGACGCCGCCCGCCGAGCTGCCGGTGGCCGGACGCCGCCCGCCGGCGCCACCGGCGGAGCTGCCGGTGTCGCCGCTGACGGGGCTCCCGCTCGGCGCGGCGCCGCCCGCCACGGCGCTGCCGGGCCGTCCGCCCGGCGTGCCCGTGCCCGCGCCGCGCCTCGTGCCGGGCCGGGCCGAGGACGTGCTCGCCCCGGCGACCGGGGCGCCGGCCGGCGGTGGCTGGTTCAGCCGCCAGGGCCCGTCGGCCGCGGTGCTCGGTGTGACGCCGGCGCCCGCCGCGACGCCGGTCACCGGAGGCACCAACGAGCGAGGCCTGCCGGTACGCGTACCGATGGCCCAGCTCACCGCGGTCACCCAGCCCGCCGCCCCGAAGCGTTCCGGGCGTGATGAGCCGGATCCGGAGGCGGTCGGCGGCATGCTCTCGCGCTACTACAGCGGGGTGCGGCGGGCGGAGGCCGAGGAGACCACCGAGATGTACCTGCCGCGCGATGAAGGGGGAGTTCGACAGTGACGACGTTGAGCCAGGAGGCACGGGACCTGAGCTGGCTGGTGAACGCGTTCGCGGAGCGGGTGCCGGGGGTGGCGCACGCGGTGGTGGTCTCCACCGACGGGCTGCTCGTGGCGATCTCCGCGCACCTGCCCCGCGACCACGCGGACAAGCTCGCGGCGGTGACCTCGGGCCTGATGAGCATCACCGCCGGCGCGGCCCAGATGTTCGACGGCGACGTCGTCAAGCAGACCGTGGTCGAGATGGGCCGGGGCTACTTCCTGGTCATGCAGATCCGGGACGGCTCGATCCTGGCCACGCTGGCCGGGGCCGACGCCGACATCGGCGTGGTCGGCTACGAGATGGCGCGGCTGGCCAAGCAGGCCGGCGAGATGCTCACCCCGGCGCTGCGGGCCGAACTCCAGCAGGCGCTGCCCCGCTGAGCCGGGGCGGGTGCGGGCCCGGCCGGTGTCGCGCCGGCCGGGCCGCCCCGCCTAGGTAGGTGTTCCGACTCGTGAGCGACCTCAGGCCGTCGTCCACGGCCGGAGCTTCGCGGGGTTGCGGACTGCCCAGATCCGCGTGATCCGGTCGCCCGCTGTGTCGAACGCCATCACGGTGACGGTGACGCCGGCCAGCTGTGCCACCAGGCCGGGACGGCCGTTGACCGTACGCTCCATGATCCTCAGGTGCGGTGCCTCGCCGGTTACGTCGACGAGCACGCGGGCGACCTGCGCGCTGCCCTCAATCGGGTGGAGTTCGGCACTGACCAGGCCACCACCGTCGCCGATCGCCGTGACGTCGGGGTCGAGCAGGCCGATGAGGGCCGCGATGTCCCTGGCCTCCCACGCCTGTTTGAAGTCCCTGACGATCTCGGCCTGCCGCGCCAGCGGCGTCGCGGGAGTCCGCGACGCGCGGATGCGCCGGCGGGCCGACGAGGCCAGTTGGCGACATGCCGCCGGGGTGCGGCCGACTATCTGGGCCACCTCCGCGAAGGAGTAGCGGAAGACGTCGTGCAGGACGAACGCGACGCGCTCGGCCGGGGTCATCGACTCGAGCACGACGAGGAACGCCATGTTGAGCGACTCGTCGAGGGTGATCCGGTCAGCCGGGTCGGCGGTGGCGCCGTCCGACCGCCCGCCGGTCCACTCCGCACGATCGGGCAGCGGCTCCGGAATCCATTCGCCCACGTAGCGCTCCCGCCGGACCCGGGCGGAGCGCAGCAGGTCGAGGCAGATGCGGCTGGCGACTGTCGTGAGCCAGGCCCCGGGGGACTCGATGGCTTCCCGCTCGGGCGGCGACAGGACGTACCAGCGGGCGTACGTCTCCTGGACGACATCCTCGGCATCGGCCAGCGAGCCGAGAAGCCGGTACGCCACGTTGGTCAGCCGCCGCCGCTCGCTGGCGACCGCGTCGAAGCCCGGATCGGGCCCGTCCTGCCCTGGCTCGGATCGGGTGGTCATGGTGTCGCCGGCTCCCCTGGTCGAAACTGCCGTCGCCAGTGTGACGGGACGGCACACCGATCTGTGAGGTCGGCGGGTCGCCTGACATTCCGCGGGGTCGGTCCGTCGTACCCCTGAGACCCTCCCGCGAGGCAAGGAAACCGATCATGGAACCCGTGAAGGTCGCCGTCATCTACTACAGCGCCACCGGCACCGTGCACGCCCTGGCGCGAGCCGCCGCCGACGGCGCGGAGAAGACCGGCGCACAGGTGCGGCTGCGCAAGGTCGCCGAGACGGCGCCACCCGAGGCGGTCGACGCCCGGCCGGAGTGGGCGCGGCACATCCGCGACACCGCCGACGTCACCGAGGCCAGCCACGACGACCTGGCCTGGGCCGATGCGGTGCTGTTCGGCACACCCACCCGCTTCGGCAACGTGGCCAGCCAGCTTAAGGCGTTCATCGACACCACCGGCGCCCTGTGGTTCCAGGGCAGGCTCGCCGACAAGGTCTACTCGGCCTTCACGGCCTCCAACACCGCCCACGGCGGGCAGGAGTCGACCATTCTGGCGCTGGGGAACGTCTTCTACCACTGGGGCGGCATCATCGTGCCCCCCGGCTACACCGACCCCGTCCAGTTCCAGAGCGGCAATCCCTACGGCACCTCGCACGTGGCCGGCGACGGCCCACCCGGGGACGTGGTCCTGCAAGCCGCGCGTCACCAGGCCCGCCGGGTCGTCGACACCGCGGCGGCGCTCAAGGCCGGCCGCGCCGCCTGACACGGCCAGCCGCGGAGGGACCCTGCTCGTTCAGGTTGTGACTTGCAGAGCCGAGACCCTTCTCGCCACGTCGCCCGGGCAACACGCGAACAATGCCTTCCCAGGTCCATGGCCAGACCCCACGCCACCTCGCGCCGCCCCGCGCTGGCCTGTCGCTCCTGTTCGTCGTCGTCAGCGCAACCCGCGTCCACCCGAGTTCGCTCGACCGGCGCGGCGGGGGTCGACGCCTAAGGCGCGGACGAGTACGAGCATCTGTGCAGCGCAGGTATGACTACGACGAGAAGGAATTACGACCGCCATGACGATCGACGTGCATACCCCCGATTGCCTTGCGTCCGCCTCTGACGCGCCCCTGCTCCAGGCCCGCAACTCGGCTGCCTTCTGGGCCGCCACCGGTCGCGCCCGCGGCCACCGGGTGATCCGTCGCCGTGGCTTCCTCGCCGTCGTTGGTGACGAGCGCGCGGGCCTGCGCGTCCTGATTCAGAAGCCCGACCTCCGGCGCGAGGAGGTGGCTGAGATAACCGAACTGGCTATCCTGGCGGCTGGGCCGGTGGACGCCGAGGATCCGTTCAGCTCGACGGATCTGAGCCACCTGGGCATGCGCACCTGGCAGATGCCGATCATGCTGCGCCAGCCCGGCGCCGTTGCCGAGCCCGCAATGAACGTGGTCCGGGTGCGGAGCGAGGAGGGTCTGAGAGCGGCTGAGCGAGTCGTGATCGCCGCTTTCGAGCTGGCCAGGTTCGAGCCCTATCGGGGCGGTGAGATGTTCCCTACCGCGTTGATTCACCAACCAGGTGTGGATGTGTTCGTCGTTAGCGTGGACGGTGAGATAGCTGGGGCGTGCGTCATCGTCGTGGAAGGCGGGTTCGGCAGCCACTACTGGGTCGGCACCTCGCAGGCGTTTCGTTCGGGTGGTGTGGGGCGGGCGGTGATGGTCGGGTCCCTCGCCCCGATGGCAGGCCTGCCGGTCACATTGACCGCTTCGCGGCTGGGCAGGCCGCTGTACGAGTCACTGGGCTTCGCTGCCACGACGGCTTCGACCTGGTGGTCTTCTCATTAGACCGTCCCGGTGCTGGTGGAGACAGTGGGCAGCAGGGCGAGGGCGGCCTGCTTGGCGTGCTTGCCGGCGTTCCGGTCGTGGTGCGCGGCGACGAGGGTGGCACCCTCGACCAGCAAGAGCAGCTGCCGCCCGAGGGTGTCCGGGTCGGCTGCGCCGGCCCGTCGGGCGATCGCGGTCAGGAGGTCGAGGCGGCGGTCCAGGTGGCGGGAGGTGATCTCCCGTACCGCCTCGACATGATGTTGGGCTGCGGCGTTCTGCATCGCGCAGCCCCGGAAGCCGGGATCGTCGTACCAGCGCTGGAGTTCGTCGAAGACGGCAGTGAGTTGGTCGCGCGGATCGTCCCCGGCGGCGGCCACGGCCCCGGCGATCCAGCTGGTCACCCGCTTGCTGCGGGCCTCCAGCACTGCCTGGATCAGGCCTTCCTTGCTACCGAAGTAGCGGTAGACGGTTTCCTTGGAAGCGCCGAGGCGGGCGCACAGCTCGGCGACGCCGATGCCGTCGAGGCCCCGCTCGTAGAGCAGTGGGGTGGCCGCCTCGATGATGCCGGTGCGGGTGCGCTCCGGGTCGATCGTCGAGCCCTTGCGAACTGGCATGGCAAGAATGGTACCGGTCGGTTCGTTCTGCTGCTAGCATCCCTGAGTTCGTACCGATCAGTTCTATCTATCGGAGAGCCTGATGGCGTTCACCGCGCCCCCCGCGGGACTGTGGCAGGCCGTACGGTTGGCCCTGGGCACCGCCTCCGCGCTTGGCTTCGCACGCTTCGCCTATGGGCTGCTGTTGCCGGCGATGCGCGACGACCTGGACTGGACGCTCGCCCAAGCCGGCGCGGTGGGCGCCGCCAACGGCCTCGGCTACCTGCTCGGCGCGCTGCTGACAACCGCCCTGGTACGCCGCCTCGGCATGGCCAGCGCGTTCCGTGTTGGCATGGCGCTCACCGCCGCGTCGCTGGTCACGACGGCTGTCAGCGGCGACTACCTGGTGCTGCTGGCAGTCCGGACTCTGTCAGGGACGACCGGAGCCGTGGTGTTCATCGCCGGCGGGGTGCTCGCGTCCCGGGCCGCCACAGGTGCCTCGACCATGCCCATCACGGTGTACTTCGCTGGCACCGGCCTGGGCATCATGATCAGCGGCGTGACCGTACCCCTGCTCGGCCCGCACTGGCGGCTGGCCTGGGTAGGACTGGGCGTAGCCGCCGCGCTGGCTACCCTCGCAAGCTGGACAGCGGCCGGCGGCGACGACGAGCGGCAGGCCACTGCCGGGCGGGCCCGCCTCCGGCCGCTCCTGGTACCAGCCCTGGCCTACCTGCTGTTCGCCGCCGGCTACATCGCCTACATCACCTTCCTGTCTACTTACCTGGCCGACCGGCAGGCCCCTGTCGTGCAGGTCGTGCTCACCTGGACTGTGCTCGGCACGGCCGTCGCGGCGGCTCCCGCGGTGTGGAGCCGCCCGATCGCCGAATGGCCCGGCACCCGGGCCCTGGCCACCCTGCTCGCCGTTCTGGCTGGCGGGGCGACACTGGCGCTGGCGTCGTCCGCGACACCGGTCGCGCTGGCCTCCGCGCTCGCGTACGGGGCGACGTTCATGGGCGTGCCGGCCGCCATCACCGCCCTCATCAGGGCCCATACCCCGGCTGTCGACTGGGCCGCCACGCTCGCCGTCTTCACCACGGTGTTTGCCGCCGGCCAGACCGCCGGCCCTTGGCTGGCCGGCTTGGTCGCTGACCACACCTCCACCGCGGCCCCCCTCGAATGGACTGCGGTCCTGTGCACCGCCGCCGCGGCGATCGCCCTCGTCGGACGACCCGCCGCGACGGACCACCATCCACAATCGATCAAAGGAGCAGGATCATGACGAACTTCGTCCTCGTTCCCGGGATGTGCCACGGCGGATGGTGCTTCGAGCCCCTCACCCGGCGATTGCGCGACCTTGGGCACACCGTTCACCCACTGACGTTGACAGGCGTGAGTGAACGCCGGCACCTGCTGCACGGCACGGTGAACCTCGACACGCACATCCAGGACGTAATCGCCGTCCTCGAGGACGAGGACGTGCGGGAGACCGTCCTGGTCGGGCACAGCTACGGCGGAATGGTGATCACCGGGGTCGCCGACCGGGCGCCGGACCGGGTCGACTCCCTGGTCTACCTGGACGCGGTGGTGCCCGGCGACGGTGACTCCTGCTGGTCACTCGTTTCTGACCAGGAACGGAGATGGTACGCAGACGTGGACGAGACCGGATGCGCGTCCCGGCCACTGCCGTTCTTCGACGCCCGGGCGACGCCACACCCGGTTGCCTCCGTACTCCAACGGCTACGGCTCACCGGGGCACTGGCGCACGTCCGCCGCCGGGACTATGTGTACGCCGCCGGGTGGGCCGACCAGTCGCCGTTCACCCCGACCTACCGCAAGCTGAACAACGATCCCGGCTGGACCACGCACGCACTGGCCGGCGGCCACAACCTCATGCGCGACACGCCGGACCAGCTGGCGAGGATCCTGCTCGACGTCGCCGCGTCCCGCTGAGCGGCGCCTCCGCCGTCGCCACCAGAGCGACGGCGGAGGCGCTCGGCGAGTGCGTACCGCCAGCGTCCACCAGAGCAGGAGTGTTACGGGCCTGGCAGACGGTCTACGGGCTGTTCCGCCGTTGGCGGCGGGCCGGGTGTGGCTGCGGATCGTCACTGGGCAACAGACCGCTCGGAGGGGAGGTCAGGGATGGAGCTGGCCGGCACGTTGGCGCAGGCCGACTGGGAAGCGCATCGCCCCGCGGTCTTCGGGGCGGCCTATCGGATCCTCGGCACCGTGGCCGAGGCCGAGGACGTGACACAGGAGGTCTGGTTGCGCGCCGCCGCCGCAGACCTGTCCAAGGTGCGGGATCCGCGGGCCTGGCTAGTTACCGTGGCTGCCCGGACGTCCTACAACGTGCTGAAGTCGGCGCGCGTCCGGCGCGAGTCCTATGTCGGGCCCTGGCTGCCCGAACCGCTGCTGACCGGGCCAGACGCCGCCGCCCAGGTACTCATGGACGAGTTGGTGAGCACCGCGATGCTGGTGGTCATGGAGACCCTCAACCCCGCCGAACGCGTCGCGCTGGTGCTGCACGACGTCTTCGGCTTCCCGTTCGGCCGGATCGCCGAGGTGCTTGGCGGCACGCCCGCCGCCAGCCGCAAGCTCGCCTCCCGCGCGCGGGCGCGGGTAGCCGCGGTCGAGGAGCGGCCCTGGGCGCCCAGGGCCGAGACCGAACGCGTGCTCAAGGCGTTCAAGGCGGCCGCCGACGCGGGAAACATAGCCGAGCTCGTCGAGCTGCTGGACCCCGAGGCCGTCTATGTCGCCGACGGCGGCGGCAAGGTGACCGCCGCGCGCAGGCCAGTCCGCGGCGCCGAGACGATTGCCCTGTTGGCGGTCAGGCAGATCGAGATCAGGCGCCCCGACGCGTTCCAGATCATCGAGGTGAACGGGTGTCCGGCCCTGGCGACCTACCGCGGCGGCGAGCTGGTCTGGCTCGACGTCGTGGAGATCGTCGACGGGCGGATCACGGCGTGGCGGAGACTGGCCAATCCCCAGAAGCTCGCGCACCTCCGTCACATCTGAACCCGCCATCTTGTCTGCCTGTCGAACCCTGCGTCCCCCGGGCGGGGCCAGGCTGAGAGAGGACAACAGATGGCACACGTGGTGATCATCGGAGGCGGTTTCGCGGGCGTATGGAGCGCGGCGGGAGCGGCGCTGGGACGCGGAGAGGCGGACCTGCGCATCACGCTCATCGCGCCGAGTGAGCACCTGGTGCTGCGGCCGCGGCTGTACGAGCCGGAGCCGGACCTGGCCAAGGTGGAGCTCAGCAGAATCCTCGAGCCGATCGGCGTCGAGCACCTGCGGGCCTCGGTGAGCACGATCGACATCGACCGCCGCGTGGTAGTGGCAGACGGTGAGGAGATCGGCTATGACCGCTTGGTGCTGGCGGCGGGCAGCAAGCTCGTTCAGCCCCGGGACCTGCCAGGCGTTGAACGGCTCTTCGACATCGACACCCTGGACGGCGCCCGGCGGCTCACCGAGCATCTGCGCGATCGGGAGGACTTCAGCGCCGTGGTCGTCGGCGCCGGGTTCGTCGGCCTGGAGGCCGCGACCGCACTGGCCGCCCGAGGCCGAGTGCTACTGGTGGACCGGTCGGCGGTGGTCGGAGACCAGCTCGGCCCGGGCCCGCGCGAGGAGATCGAGGCGGCATTGGACGAGCTGGGCGTCGAACGCCGCCTAGGGACCACGCTGACGGAGGTCGGCGACGGGCACGCCGTCCTCTCTGACGGCACCAAGGTCGAGGCGGACGCGGTGGTCTGGTGTGTAGGGTTCAGGGCCAGCGAGCTCACCCGGCAGATCTCCGACGAGCTCGACCACCTCGGCCGGGTGCCGGTGGACCAGCAGCTGCGCGCGCTTCCCGAGGTATTCGTCGCCGGCGACACGGCCGCGGCGGCCTTCGACGCCGAGCACACGGTCATGCAGGCCTGCCAGCACGCCACCCCGCTCGGAAAGGTCGCCGGGTACAACGCGGCGGCTGACCTGCTCGACGTGCCGCTGCGCGACTTCACCCCCGGCCCGTACGTCACCTGCCTGGACCTGGGCGGCGCCGGTGCGATCTTCACCCGCGGCTGGGACCGCAGGGTAATGGCCTCGGGCGCCGCCGGCGCGGACGTCAAGAAGCGGATCAACGACCACATCCACCCGCCGGTCGACGACGCCCAGAGGATCCTCGCCGCCGCCGACCGGGTTCACATCGAGCTCCCCTTCTTTCCCCGCCGATGAGGAGAAGGCCACCCTTCGAGGCGTGGACGGAACCCCTACAACGCGGCGGCCCACCGGGCCGCCGCGTTCCCCGACTTCCGCCTGGGCGTCAGGCCCGAGGACGTGTCGTGGCCGAGTTGCTCGACCAGCCACGCACGCACGTCATCGCGGACGGCGTCCGCGGCCCACACCGCCGTGCCCGGCAGCCGCTGCATCGCCTGGGGATCGGCGTGACCGGCCCGCTCCGCGACACACCAGCAGATCGTGCGTTCAACCCGCCGACAGCAGTCCCTCGATGAACTGCTCCGCCGTCCGGCGTGGCTTTGCCCGCACGAACGGTCAGCGACACGCGCCACCGCCTCGTCCAGGATGACTCGCCAAGTGACGTCGAAGTACTAGTGTCCTGAGTCGCTAATTCGCCTACACTTTGCGTATGCCAGGGAAGGCGCAGGGGTCGTTGGTGCTGTCCGACGACGAGCGGCAGACACTGCTGCGGTGGACGCGACGGGCGAAGTCGTCGCAGGCGTTGGCGATGCGGGCGCGGATTGTGTTGGCGTGTGCGGACGGGACGCCGAACACGAGGGTGGCCGCGCAGCTCGGTGTGTCACGGGACATGGTGGGTAAGTGGCGGTCGCGGTTCATCGCCAAGCGGCTGGAGGGCCTGTCGGACGAGCCTCGCCCAGGCGCGCCGCGCAAGGTGACCGACGATGTGGTCGAGGCGGTGGTAGTGGCCACGTTGGAGCAGGCGCCGCCGCGCGGTGACAGCCACTGGTCGACACGGTCCATGGCCAAGGCGGTCGGGTTGAACCAGACCGCGGTGTCGCGGATTTGGCGGGCGTTCGGGCTCAAGCCGCACCTGGTGGATGACTGGAAGCTGTCCACCGACCCGCAGTTCATCGAGAAGGTCCGCGACATCGTCGGGTTGTACCTCGACCCACCGGTTGGGGCGATGGTCCTGGCGGTGGACGAGAAGAGCCAGATGCAGGCCCTCGACCGCACGGCGCCGGTGCTGCCGATGATGCCGGCCGCGCCGAGTCGCCAGACCCACGACTACGTCCGTCACGGCACCACGAGTCTGTTTGCCGCATTGGACCTGGCCACCGGCCGAGTGATCGGGCAGACCCAGCGCCGACACCGGCATCAGGAGTTCCTGCGGTTCCTGCGCACGATCGATCGGGCCACACCATCTGATGTGGACCTGCACCTCATCCTCGACAACTACGGCACCCACAAAACGCCGCAGATTCAGCAATGGCTGGTCAAGCATCCAAGGTTCCACCTGCATTTCACGCCGACCTACTCGTCATGGCTCAACATCGTGGAACGCTGGTTCGCCGAGCTGACCAACCGGAAACTGCGTCGTTCCACCCATCGCAGCGTCGCCGCTCTCGAAGCCGACGTGCGGGCGTGGATCGACGCCTGGAGCGCCGACCCGAAACCGTTCGTATGGACTCGCACCGCCGACGAGATCCTCGAATCCCTCGCCGCATACTGCAGACGAATTAACGACTCAGGACACTAGAGCCCGTTGCGGCGGATCACGTTGCGGTACCAGTGGGCGCTGCGCTTGGGCACCCGGCGCTGGGTCGGGTAGTCGACGTAGACCAGGCCCCAGCGCTGCTCGTACCCCTCGTTCCACTCGAAGTTGTCCAGCAGCGACCAGACGTGGTAGCTCTCCAGCGGCACTCCGTCGCGGATCGCCCGGTGGGCGGCCGCGAAGTGGTCGCGGAGGAAGTCGATGCGGGGGGTGTCGTCGACGGTGCCGTCCGCGGCGAGGGTGTCCGGGCAGGGCAGGCCGTTCTCGGTGATGGTGATCGGCACCCGGCCGTAGTCGCGGGTGACCCGGGTCAGGATGTCGTACATCCCCTCGGGGTAGATCTGCTGCCACTCGGCCTCCGACGTCGGCCACCGGCGGACCGTGTCGCCCTGGGCGGTGACGTAGATCGGCGTGTAGTACTGCACGGCCAGCAGGTCGACCGGGCTGGAGATGATCTTCAGGTCGCCGTCGCGCACGCCGCGGACCATCCGGCTGTCCGCGCCGAGGTCGGCGAGCACGTCCTCCGGGTACGCGCCCTTGAAGATCGAGTCGAGGTAGAGCCGGTTCTCGTAGCCGTCGTACAGCCGGGTCGCGGCGGCCGCCTCGGCGGTCCCGTCGGCGGGGTAGCAGGGGTGCAGGTTGAGCGCCGGGCCGATCCGCCCCTCGACGCCGGCGGCGCGCAGCGCGCGGACGGCGAGGCCGTGGGCCAGCTGGAGGTGGTGGGCGACCAGGTACGCGGCCGCCGGGTCCTGCCGGCCCGGCGCGTGGTGCCCCCAGAGGTAGCCGTTCTGCACCACGGTCTTCGGCTCGTTGACGGTGAGCCAGACCGGCACCCGGTCGCCGAGCGCGCGGAACACCGCGTCGGCGTAGTCGGCGAAGCGCTCGGCGGTGTCCCGGTTCTCCCAGCCGCCGGTGTCCTGGAGGGCCTGGGGGAGGTCCCAGTGGAACAGGGTGGCCATCGGCGCGATGCCGCGCTCGTGCAACCCGTCCACCAGGCGCCGGTAGAAGTCCAGGCCGCGCTGGTTGGGCCGACCGGACCCGTCGGCCTGGATGCGGGGCCAGGCGATGGAGAACCGGTAGCTGCGCAGCCCGAGGTCGCGCATCAGGTCGAGGTCCTGGGCGTACCGGTGGTAGTGGTCGGCCGCGACGTCGCCGGTGTCGCCGTTGCGGGTGCGGCCGGGCGAGTGGCTGAAGGTGTCCCAGACGGATTCGCCCCGCCCGTCCTCCTTCGCGGCTCCCTCGATCTGGTAGGCCGAGGTGGCCGCGCCCCAACCGAAGCCGGGCGGGAAGCGCAGCGCCCCGTCGGGGTCCGCGTCGCCGTCGGGGTCGGGCGTGCCGTCGCAGCCGGCGACGGCGGTCGCGGACGCGACGGTGCCCGCGGCCGCGGCGCCGGCCGACCCGGTCCGGGCCGCGCCGGCGGCGGTCGCGGAGAGGGCGGCACGGCGGAGCAGGCGCCGTCTGGTGAGTAGCGACATGGGCGTTCTCCTCGGAGTGACTGGCCGCCCCGAGAGGCCGGGAGCGCTCCCAGCATAGGCCAGGGGCGGCCGGCAGCGTCCCGAGGGCGGACCGCGGCAGGGGCGGCCCGGCCGGCGGGCGGCCGGAG
>NZ_WBKT01000053.1 GCF_008868175.1 Micromonospora sp. AMSO31t | reverse complement strand
CCCGCGACTACTGGCGGGGCTGGCTCGGCCGCTCCTGCTACCACGGACGCTGGCGGGAGATGGTGGAGCGGTCGGCCATGACGCTCAAGCTCATGACCTACGCGCCGACCGGCGCGCTGATCGCCGCCCCCACCGCCGGGCTGCCCGAACGGGTGGGCGGCGCACGCAACTGGGACTACCGCTACACCTGGATCCGGGACGCGTCGTTCTCGGTGCACGCCCTGCTGAGCCTGGGGTTCACCGACGAGGCCTGGCACTACCAGCACTGGGTCGAGGACCGGATTCGCGACGCCGAGGCCGGCGGTGTGCCGTTGCAGGTCATGTACCGCGTGGACGGCTCACCGGACATCACCGAGGAGGTGCTCGACCACCTCGAGGGCTACCGCGGGTCCGCGCCCGTGCGGATCGGCAACGGCGCGGCGAAGCAACTGCAACTCGACATCTACGGCGAGATGCTCAACGCCCTCCACCTCGCCAACGACCACGGCCTCAAGGGCTCCCACGCGGGCTGGCAGCACCTCACCCGGACGGTGGACTGGCTCTGCGCGCACTGGGACCAGCCCGACGACGGGATCTGGGAGACGCGGGCCGGTCGCCAGGACTTCACCTACGGGCGCCTGATGTCCTGGGTGGCGCTCGACCGGGCCGTCCGGCTGGCCCACCGGCACGGGCGCCCCGGCGACGTCGGCCGGTGGACGGAGGCCCGGAACCGCATCTACGAGCAGATCATGTCGCGCGGCTACCACCCGCGACGGCGGGCCTTCGTCCAGCACTACGACACCGACGTGCTGGACGCGGCGCTGCTCGCCATGCCCTCGCTCGGCTTCGTCGCGCCGACCGACCCGATGTGGCAGTCGACGCTGCGGGCCGTCGACGCCGACCTCGTCTCCGACAGCCTGGTCTACCGGTACAACCCGGGCGCCACCACGGACGGC
This sequence comes from Micromonospora sp. AMSO31t, assembly GCF_008868175.1. GTDB lineage: Bacteria > Actinomycetota > Actinomycetes > Mycobacteriales > Micromonosporaceae > Micromonospora. The sequence goes on along the minus strand of NZ_WBKT01000053.1, from coordinate 33,039 downwards.
CTCTCCGGCGGGGAGAGCACCTTCACCATGTGCACCTTCTGGTACGTCCAGGCCCTGGCCGAGTCCGGCCGGCTCGACGACGCGCAACTGACCTTCGAGAAGATGCTGACCTACAGCAGCCAGCTCGGCCTGTACTCGGAGGAGATCGCCCCGACCGGGGAGCAGGCCGGCAACTTCCCGCAGGCGTTCAGCCCATCTGTCCCTCATCAGCACGGCGTCGATCCTCGACCGGCTCCTCGACGCCCAGGGCTGACCGGGAAACCCGCTGTGCGACCGGGCCCGGCCCGCTACGGTGACCGGAGTCGGGTTACCGGCCCGGCCCGGGCGGGTAAGCGCCCCCGGCCCGCAGGGCGTGCCGCGGTCGCCGTCCACGGCGGCGCAGCCCGAGAGATGCGGCTGTGACGTCCGAGGACGAGCATGGGGGTACGACGAAAGGGGCGGAGATGACCGACGACATCGCTTCGAAGGTTCCGCCGGACCCGGCCCCCGTGCTGAGCGCGCCGGCGGGTCCACCGCAGGTCGGGCCGCCGAGCAGCCTGGACCTGTGGGCCCGGGCGCAGACGCTGCACCGTTGCTTCGGCGACGACGACGGCGAACCGCACATCATGCGCGGCCTGGACTGAGGCCCCGCCCCACCGCAGGCGCCCCCGGGCCGGGCGCCCGGATCCGCGCGTCGGCGAACCCCCTGAGGGCGGCGTCCCGACAATGGACGGACCGGCCCGGCCCCCGATCAGCCGTCCAACCGGGCCGCACGCGCGTGCACGTAGCGCTGCTGCACCAGGTTCATCGAACGGCGGGCCGCCGCCAGGCACCCCGGACACCAAACCTAGGGCGGATCAGTCGACCCGGCCGGAGGCGAGCAGCGCGGCGGTGGGCAGCGCCAGGCTGCCGTCGGCCTGCCGGTGGGGGGCGGCGAGCCGGTCGTACTCCCGGCGGACGCGCTCGCGCGCGGCCGGCGGCTGCCGTTCCAGGACGAAGCCGATGGTGCTGATGCGGGCGGCCGGGCCCGCCCACCGGGACCGTTCGTGCGCGTCGAAGTCGGTGTCGATCATCGCCGCAGCGTGGCGGTGACCGGGGGTGCGGGGCGGCCCTACAGTGGCCGCATGACGACGGTGCTCGTGACGCTGGCGGTGGTGGCCACGGTCGTGGCCGTGGTGGTGGTGTTCGTCTCCTGGCGGGACCGGCAGCGGCGCGCCTTTCAGGAGGATCCGGAGGCGGTCCGGGCGGCCAGGGCGGAGCAGCACCGGCGGGCGGCCGAGCGGGAGCACGTGCAGCACGACGGCTGGAACAACGGCGGCCACGGCTTCACCGGCTGACGCCGTGCGGCGCGGCACCGGCACGCCGCGGTTGCCACGCCGGTGGCTACCGTTCACCGCTCCCGACTGAACGAAGGCCGGCGCGCACACGTGATCCCCGGTGGGCATCAACGACGCACGGTCGGGGTACTGCGCTGACACAGCGAATCAGCCGGGAGGCAACGGTGGGGGAGAACGCGCGACGTCGGCGGCCGGGGCCGCTCGCCGGGCTGCTGGTCGCCGTGGTCGTGGCGGCCGGCTGCATGGGCGGCGGGCTGGACCAGGGCGAGCCGGAGCAGCCCCGCCCGCGGCAGAGCGGCCAGCCCGCCTCCCCGGGAGCCGACGCGACCCGGGCCGACGGCACCACCAGCGTCGCGGAGTTCAAGCAGGACTTCTCCGACGCGGTCGGCATCGCCCAGCGCTACTGGACGGCGCAGTTCCGGGCCTCCGGCAAGCAGTTCGAACCGATCCGGCGCGTCGTGCCGTACACGCGGTCCGGCGAGGTGTCCTGCGGCGGCGAGGGGCTGCCCCGCAACAACGCCGTCTACTGCTCGGCCGGCGACTTCATCGCCTACGACGTGAACTGGTCGGTGGGGGCGTTCCGGCAGGTCGGCGACGCCTTCCTGTTCTACCTGCTCGGCCACGAGTACGCCCACGGCGTCCAGGTCCGCCTCGGCATCCGCTACAACTTCACCATCCAGCAGGAGCTGCAGGCCGACTGCATGGCCGGGGCGTACATCGGCGACAACGTGCGCTCGGGGACGCTGACCCTGGCCGAGGGCGACCTGGACGAGTTCCGGGAGGGGCTGCTGGCGGTCGGCGACGACCCGGACCAGCCCTGGTTCGCCGAGGGCTCGCACGGCACCGCCGAGCAGCGCAGCGACTCGTTCTTCCGCGGCTACGAGAACTCCCTGGACGCCTGCGGCCTGGGCTGATGCCGCAGGTCACCCCCGCCGGGGACGGTGACCGGCCGGCGGGGCGCGGCTGAGAGGATCGGCGGGTACCCGCACCCGAGGAGGCCCCCGCTGAGCAGCACACATCCCGCCGCCGTGCTCTTCGACATGGACGGCACCCTGGTCGACAGCGAGAAGCTCTGGGACGTCGCGTTGCAGGAGCTCGCCGCGGTCTACGGGGGAACCCTCTCCGAGGACGCGCGCCGGGCGATCATCGGCACCAGCATGGCCGTCTCGATGCGCATCGTGCACGACGACCTGGGCCAGCCGGAGCGGGACCCGCAGGCAAGCGCCGACTGGATCAACGCCCGGATCCTGGAGCTGTTCCGCGACGGGCTGCGCTGGCGGCCCGGTGCGCTGGCCCTGCTGCGCGCGGTCCGCGCCGCGGGCATCCCCACCGCCCTCGTCACCTCCAGCACCCGGCCGCTGGTCGAGGTCGCCCTCGACACCCTGGGCCGGGACAGCTTCGACGCGGTGGTCTGCGGCGACGAGGTCGAGGCGGCGAAGCCGCACCCGGAGCCGTACCTGACCGCGGCGCGGCTGCTCGGTGTGCCGATCGAGCGGTGCGTGGCGATCGAGGACTCGCCGACCGGAGTGGCCAGCGCCCTCGCGGCCGGGGCCGCCGTGCTGGCCGTACCCGCCGAGGTGCCGCTGCCGCCGGCCGACGGCGTACACCAGTTGGCGAGCCTGACCGCGGCGGACCTGGAGTTGCTCTCGGCCCTGCTCGGCGAACGCCCCGCCTGACCGGTACGCGGAAAGGGGCCCCGCAGCAGGCGGGGCCCCTTTCACGTCGTGCCCGGGTCAGTCGTGGGCGATGGCGCCCAGCACGTTGATCCGCGCGGCGCGGATCGCGGGCAGCACCGCGGCCACCACACCGATGATCGCCGCCAGGACCAGGAAGGTCACCATCTGGCCCCAGGGCAGGACCAGGTCGGTGATGCCCTCGTCCTTGAGTGCCCGGACCACGGCCGCGCCGAGGCCCGTGCCGACCACGACGCCGAGCAGCGCGCCGAAGATCGAGATCACCACCGCCTCCACGGTGATCATCCGCATGGTCTGCGCCCGTCGCAGGCCGATCGCCCGCAGCAGGCCCAGCTCCCGGGTGCGCTCCAGCACCGACAGGGCGAGGGTGTTGATGATGCCCAGCACCGCGATCACGATGGCCAGCGCCAGCAGGATCTGGATCATCCGCAGCGGCGTGTCCAGCTGGCTGGTCTGCTGCTTGATGAACGCGGCCCGGTCCGCCACCGACACCTCGGGGCTGTCCGCCAGCAGCCGCTCGACCTGCGGCTGCACCGCGGCGACCGAGGTGCCCGGGGCGAGCTGCACGAAGCCCTGGATGGGCTGCGGGATGGCGAAGTCGGTGGCCGCCTGCGGCGGCAGCACCACCGGGTTGGTCAGCTGCGAGCTCTCGTAGATGCCGCTGACCGTGTAGGTGCGGGCCTCGCCCCGGGACAGCTGGACGTTCACCGTCGAGCCGACCGCCAGGTTGCGGGACTTCGCGGTGTCCGAGCTGAGCAGCATCTGGTCCGGGTTCAGCCGGCTGATGTCACCGGCGGTCGCCTTCGCCCCGAAGATCTTCTCCAGCGCGGCCACGTCGCTGGACGCGGCCACCCAGGTCCGCTCACCGTTCAGCGTCGCCATGTCGCCGTACTCGCCGTCGACCAGCCGCACGCCGGGGATGGCGGCGGCCTTCTCCAGCACCGCCGGGTCGAAGCTCGGCGGGCGGGGGCCGGCCTGGGCGCCGGAGATCACCAGCTCGGCCTTGATGGTGTCCTCCGCCAGGGCGCTGATGCTGCCCTTGGCCGAGTCGAGGATCACCGTCACCCCGGTCACCAGCGCGATGCCCACCATCAGCGCGGCGGCCGTGATCGCCGTGCGGCGCGGGTTGCGGCCGGAGTTGAGCCGGCCCAGCTTGCCCGGCACCGACCAGGCGAAGATCGTGCCCAGCAGGGCGACGACCGGCCGGCTGATCAGCGGGGTCAGCAGCGCCACGCCGATGAACGCGAACAGCACGCCGCCCAGGATGGTGGCGAGGGTGTTGTCGCCGGCGTGGCCGCCGAGCCCGAGGAACAGCAGGCCCGCGCCGATCGCGGTGACCACCGACCCGCCGACGGTCACCTTGGTCAGCGGCCGGTCCGGCGTGGCGACGTCCTGCATGGCGGCGATCGGCGGGATGCGCGAGGCGCGCAGGGCCGGCAGCAGGGCCGCCACCACCGTGATCACCGTGCCCACGGCGAAGGCGCCGATGACCGCCGCGGGCGGCACGCCCAGGCCGGCCAGGGTGAGCCCGCCGGCGAGCTTGCCGAACAGGTACGCCAGCAGCGCGCCCACCCCGATGCCGGCCGCGAGCCCGAGCACCGAGGCGATCAGGCCGACCGCCACGGCCTCCAGCACCACCGAGCCGATGACCTGCCGGCCGCTCGCGCCGATGGCCCGCATGAGCGCCAGCTCACGGGTGCGCTGGGCCACGATGATCGAGAAGGTGTTGAGGATCAGGAAGGTGCCGACCAGCAGCGCCACCGCGGCGAAGCCGAGGAGGATCTTGTTGAAGAAGGACAGGCCCTCCTTCAGCCCGGCGGACGCGTCGTCCGCGAGCTGCTTGCCGGTCTTCACCTCGTAGTCCGCGCCCAGCGAACGGGCCACCTGGTCGCGCAGCGCCTCGGGCGTGGTGCCGCCGGCCGCCTGCGCCGTCACGTTGGAGAACACACCCGGCTTGCCGAGCATCAACTGCTGGGCGACCGGGGTGGTGAACGCCACCTCGTTGACCCCGCCGACCGAGTCCCGGCCGCCGCTGTAGCCGAAGACACCGACCAGGGTGAACTCCTTCTTCGGCGCCAGGGTCAGCACGCCGACCCGGTCGCCGACCTTCACCTTGGCCGCCTCGGCGAGCGCCACGTTGACCACGATCTCGTCGTCGGCCTGCGGCGCGCGCCCTTCCCGCAGCTTCACGAGGTCGCTCTCGCCCAGCCAGTTCTCGCCGAGCTGCGGCGGGCCGAACGAGGTGACCACCTTGCCGTTGCTGCCGATCAGCCGGGCCCCGTCGGTGTTGACCACGCCCTGGACGTCGGCCACACCCGGCACCGCCTTGACCCGGTCGACGACCGACGCGGGCACCGGGGCGGCGACCTGCTCACCCTCGACCTCGGACAGCGCGACCTTCGGCTTGCCGGCCACGTTGACGTCGACGTCGGAGAACGCGTCGGAGAAGACCGCGTCGAAGGAACGGCCGAGGGTGTCGGTCAGCACGAACGCGCCGGAGACGAACATGACACCCAGCACCACCGCCAGGCCCGACAACAGCAGGCGCAGCTTGCGCGCCAGCAGGCTCTTCAGAGTGGCCCGGAACATCAGTTGCCCACCTCGGCCGGCGCGTCGAGCTTCTTCATGGTGTCCAGCACCGTGTCCGCGGTCGGCTCGATCAGCTCGGAGACGATCTCACCGTCGGCCAGGAAGACCACCCGGTCGGCGTACGCGGCGGCGGTCGGGTCGTGGGTGACCATCACGATGGTCTGGCCGTGCTCCCGGACCGAGTTGCGCAGGAAGTTGAGCACCTCGGCGCCGGAGCGGGAGTCCAGGTTGCCGGTCGGCTCGTCCGCGAAGATCACCTCGGGGCGGGCCACCAGAGCCCGGGCGCACGCCACCCGCTGCTGCTGGCCGCCGGAGAGCTGCGCCGGGCGGTGCCCGAGCCGCTCCCGCAGGCCGACGGTGTCGATCACCGTGTCGTACCAGGCCGGGTCGGGCTTGCGGCCGGCTATCGACAGCGGCAGCAGGATGTTCTCCTGAGCGGTGAGCGTGGGCAGCAGGTTGAACTGCTGGAAGATGAAGCCCACCTTGTCGCGGCGCAGCTTCGTGAGGCCGGCGTCGCCCAGCCCGGTCACCGTGGTGTCACCGATCATGACAGTGCCCCGGGTCACCGAGTCCAGGCCCGCCAGGCAGTGCATCAGCGTCGACTTGCCCGAGCCGGACGGGCCCATGATCGCGGTGAACCGGCCCCGCTCGAACTCGGCGCTCACCCCCCGCAGCGCGATCACCTGCGCCTCGCCGCTGCCGTACACCTTCCACACGTCGCTGGCGCGGGCCGCGGCCTGCGCCTGCTGCCCTACCGTCGCGGTCACGATCATCTACCTCTTCCGTCAGCCTGCTGATCCGCACCGCCCCCGCTGGTCGGTGCGGCAGTTCCATCCTCGGTGCCGCCGGGCCCGGATCCGTCCACCCCCGGGCGGAACCTCGCCGGAATTTCCGTTGGGGTCACCCCCGACGCCGGCTCAGGGTCATCCCTGACCGGCCGGCGCCACCGACGCTAGGACCTCACGTCGCGTCATGGTCAACCCCGCCGCGCCGCCGATGGTCACGGTAGGTGACCGGTGCCACCTCACCCGCCGGGACGGACCAGGCCCGTCTCGTACGCCAGCACCACCGCCTGCACCCGGTCGCGCAGCCCCAGCTTGGTCAGCACGTGCCCGACATGGGTCTTCACGGTGGTCTCGCTCACCGACAGCGCCCGGGCGATCTCGGCGTTGGACAACCCGCGTGCCACCTGCACGAGCACCTCCCGCTCCCGCTCGGTCAGCGTGTTCAACGCCTTCGGCGGGGTGGCCGCCGGGTCGGGCAGCACGTCGGCGAAGCGGTCCAGCAGCCGGCGCAGGATCCGCGGCGCCACCACCGCCTCCCCGGCCGCCACCGTCCGGATCGCGGTCACCAGGTCCTCGGCCGGCACGTCCTCGGCCAGGAAGCCGCTCGCCCCGGCGCGCAGCGCGCCCACCACGTACTCGTCCAGGTCGAAGGTGGTGAGGATGAGCACCCGCACCGGCAGGCGGGCGTCCACGATCGCCCGGGTGGCCGCCACCCCGTCCATCCGCGGCATCCGGATGTCCATGAGCACCACGTCCGGCAGCAGCCGCCGGGACAGCTCCACCGCCTCCACCCCGTCGCCGGCCTCGGCCACGATGTCCAGGTCGTCCTCGGTGCCCAGCACCATCCGGAAGCCGGTCCGCAGCAGCGGCTGGTCGTCGGCGAGCAGGATCCGCACCGGTCGGCCGGCGGTGCTGTCGGTCATCGGTCTCCCTCGTTCGGCCGGGCGCCGGTCACGCCGGGACCGCCCCGGCCGGCTCCAGCGGAATCCGCGCGTACACCCGGAAGCCGCCGCCCGGCCGCGGGCCGGTCCGCAGAACCCCACCGTAGAGGGCGACCCGCTCCCGCATGCCGACCAGACCGTGCCCGATCCGGTCGGCCACCGGCGCCGGACCGCGTCCGGTGTCGGTGACCTCCACGGCCAGGAAGCCGGGGGTGACCGTGAGCCGCACCAGCGCGGTGGCCCGGCCGGCGTGCTTGAGCGCGTTGGTCAGCGCCTCCTGCACGATCCGGTAGACGGTCAACGCCACCCCGTCCTCCATCGGCCCCGGCGTGCCGTCGACCCGCAGCGTGACCGGCAGCCCGGCGTCGCGGACCTGCTCGACCAGCGCCTCGATGCCGGTCAGCCCCGGCTGCGGGGTCAGCTCGGCGGCCGGTTCGGCATCGGTGCGCAGTACGTCCAGCAGTCGGCGCAGCTCCCGCAGGGTGGCCCGGCCGGTCTCCTCGACCGTGGCCATCGCCTCGTCCGCCGCGTCCGGGTCCCGGCGCAACACCCGGCGCGCCCCGGTGGCCAGCACGCCCATCACGCTGACGTGGTGGGCCACCACGTCGTGCAACTCCCGGGCGATCCGGCGCCGCTCGTCGGCGACCGCCTGCTCGGTCAACGACCGCTGGGTGGCCTCGGCGATGCGGGCCCGCTCCCGCAGCATCCGGGTGGACTGCCTGCGGGCCTGCACGGCCCGGCCCACCGCGAACGCCACCGACGCGGTCAGCAGGTTGTCGAGCACCAGCACGCCGGGGCCCATGTCGAGCACCCCGTCCAGCGGCGCGACCACGTTCGCCAGCACCACCGGCACCCAGAGCAGCAGCCCGGCCACCGACGCCGAGCGCAGCGGCCGGTGCGCCGCCATGGTGTAGGTGAGCACCACGAAGGTCAGCCCCTGGGTGGTGGGCGCCAGCGCGAACAGCACCGGCACGGCCAGCGTGGCCACCGCCGCGCCCACCGCCGGCCACGGGGCGACCCGGCGGATCACCACCGGGGCGGCGCAGACCACGCTCCAGCCCAGCGCCGCCCAGATCTGCTCGGGTCGCAGCTCCCGCGGGGTCAGCAGCAGGAACGCCGCGTCCACGAGCGCCAGCGCCACGGCCGCGCCGGCGTCCACGGCCAGCGGCCGGTCCCGCGCCCACGCGCGCAGCCGGTTGGTCATGCTCCGACGCTAGCCGCCGCCCGGGGCGCGTCCTCGTCGCCGATGCCGAACCCGGCCTCCTCCGCGAGGAGGAGGGTCACTCGTCCGCGCCGGGCGCGGCCGGCCGGGACCGGGCGTCGGTGAGCGGGTCGGCCGGCCCGGCCACCGGGAACGGCGGCGGGGTGCCGCCGAAGCTGGGGCACAGCGCCTGGTGGCTGCACCAGTCGCAGAGCCGGCTCGGCCGGGGCCGGAAGTCCTGCCGGGCGGTGGCCTGCTCGATGGCCTGCCAGAGCGCCACCACCGTGCGCTCGAAGCGCAGCAGCTCGTCGGCGTCGGGGGAGTAGTCGCACACCTCGGCGTCCTTGAGGTAGAGCAGCCGCAGCACCCGCGGCACCACCCCCCGGGTCCGCCACAGCACCAGGGCGTAGAACTTGAGCTGGAACAGCGCCCGCGCCTCGAACGCCTCGCGCGGGGCGCCGCCGGTCTTGTAGTCGACCACCCGCAGGGCGCCGTCGGGCGCCACGTCGAGCCGGTCGAGGTAGCCCCGGATGAGCAACTCGTCGTCGACCACCGCGGAGATCAGCGCCTCCCGCTCGGCCGGCTCCAGCCGGCGCGGGTCCTCCACCGCGAAGTAGCCCTCCAGCAGCGCCGCCGCCGAGCGGAGGAACCCCTCCACGGCGGCCGTGTCGCCCTCGGCGAACAGCGTCGCCAGCTCCGGCTGCTCGGTGACCAGCCGGTCCCACTGCGGGGCGACCAGGTCGCCGGCCGACTCCGGGGTGCGGGCGCCCGCTGGCAGGTCGAACAGCCGCTCCAGCACGGCGTGCACCAACGTGCCCCGGACCTGCTCCACGGTGGGTCGCTCGGGCAGCCGGTCGATGCTGCGGAACCGGTAGAGCAGCGGGCAGGTCTTGAAGTCGGCCGCCCGCGACGGCGACAGCGACGCCCGCACCGTGGGCGCCGCGGCCGTCGGGTCGGGCTGCGTGTCGATCACCGGTTCCGCCGTCATGCCCGGAAGGTTAGGGCACCGGTGTGACAGGGCTGCCGTCGCCGCACCGCGGCATGATCGGCCCCGCGTAGCATCAACCCGGTGGAGCAGCGGACCCGCCCGTCACGCCGGCCCGGTCTGACCCTCGGCCGGGTCTTCGGGGTGCCGCTGCGCGCCGACGCCTCGATGCTGCTGCTCACCGTGGTCGTCACCGTGCTCTACGCCGCGCTGGCCCGCCGCCAGCTCGACCTCGGCCACCTCGGCGGCTACCTGGTCGGCCTCGGCTTCGTGGTCTCGCTGCTCGGCTCGGTGCTGCTGCACGAGCTGGGGCACGCGCTGACCGCCCGGCGCTACGGCATCGGTGTGCGGGGGATCACCCTGGAGCTGCTCGGCGGCTACACCGAGATGGACCGGGACGCCCCCAGCCCCAAGGTCGACCTGCTGGTCTCCCTCGCCGGGCCGGCCGTCTCGGCGGTGCTCGGCGCCGGCGCGGTCGCCGCCACCATGGCCCTGCCCGCCGGCACCCTCGCCCACCAGCTCGCCTTCCAGCTCGCGGTCAGCAACGTCGTGGTCGCCGTGTTCAACAGCCTGCCCGGGCTGCCCCTGGACGGCGGTCGGGCGCTGCGCGCCGCGGTCTGGGCGGTCACCCGGGACCGGCACCGGGGCACCGAGGTGGCCGGCTGGATCGGCCGCGCCGTGGCGGTCGCCACCGTGGCCCTGGTCGTGCTGCTCACCCTGCGCCGGGCGCTCGCCCCGCTCGCCCTGCCGCTCATGCTGCTGGTCGCCGTGACCCTCTGGCGGGGCGCCGGCCAGTCCATCCGGATGGCCCGGATCGGCCACCGCCTGCCGCTGGTCGATCTGGCCCGGCTGGCCCGCCCGCTGCTGCCGGTGCCCACCGGCACCCCGCTCGCCGAGGCGCAGCGCCGCCGCGCCGAGGGTGCCACGCCCGACGCCGCGCTGGCCGTGGTCGACTCCACCGGCCGCCCGGTCGCCCTGGTCGACCCGGCCCGCGTGGCCGCCGTACCCGCGGAACGGCGCCCGTGGCTCGCGGTGGACGCGGTGGCCCGCGACCTGGGCCGCGTGCCCGCGCTGCCGGTCGACGCCGACGGCGAGCGGGTGCTGGAGACCGTGCGCACCCACCCGGGCGCACAGTACGTCGTGACGGCAGGCGAAGATGTGGTCGGCGTCCTGCACATCGCGGATCTCGCCCAGCTCCTCGAACCCAAACGGAAGACGAACACGTGACCGCAGAAACCTCCACCGTCCCGGCGCTGCCCCCGGTCCACCGGGGGCCGTTCCGTCCCGGCGACCGGGTCCAGCTGACCGACCCGAAGGGCCGGATGCACACCGTGACGCTGGAGCCCGGCAAGGAGTTCCACACCCACCGGGGCATCCTCAGCCACGACACGCTGATCGGCCTCCCCGACGGCAGCGTGGTCACCACCGCCGGCGGCGGCACGGCGTTCCTGGCTCTGCGGCCGCTGCTGTCCGACTACGTGCTGTCCATGCCGCGCGGCGCGCAGGTGATCTACCCGAAGGACTCGGCGCAGATCGTCGCCATGGGCGACATCTTCCCCGGCGCGAAGGTCCTGGAGGCCGGCGCCGGCTCCGGCGCGCTCTCCTGCTCGCTGCTGCGGGCCGTCGGCACCGACGGTGAGCTGCACTCGTTCGAGGTGCGCGACGACTTCGCCCAGATCGCCCGGCGCAACGTCGAGGCGTTCTTCAACGGCCCGCACCCCGCGTGGCGGCTGCACGTCGGCGACGTCGCCGAGTGCACCGAGACCGGCTTCGACCGCATCATCCTGGACATGCTCACCCCCTGGGAGATGCTCGACATGGTCGAGCGGGCCCTCGTTCCCGGCGGCGTGCTGATCGGCTACGTGGCCACCACGCCGCAGCTCTCCGAGCTGGTCGAGGCGCTGCGCGAGCGGGGCGGCTGGACCGAGCCCCGCGCCTGGGAGTCCCTCGTCCGGGACTGGCACGCCGAGGGGCTCGCGGTCCGGCCCGACCACCGCATGATCGCGCACACCGCCTTCCTGGTCTCCGCGCGCAAGCTCGCCCCCGGGGTCACCGCCCCGCCGCGCCGCCGTAAGCCCAGCAAGGGCGCCGAGGCGTACGCCCAGCGCCGCGACGCGCTGCGCGCCGCCGAGGCGGCCCGCCGGGCGGGCGCCGAGGGCGAGGAGCCGGACCGGGCGTGACCCCGCCGCGCGGACGGGTAGGAGCGGGCGGATCATGGGTTCCGGCGGGGACCACACCGAGCGGGTGGAGACGGTGGCATGAGCGAGCGGATCGGGGCACGCGGCGGGCGCCGCGCCCGCCCCGGCGGTCCGGACCGGCGGCGGCGTACGGGCCGGGAGGCGGTGGCATGAGCAACCCGGGCTACGGCAACGGGGACCTGCCCGCCGTCTTTCCCGACTGGTCGCCCTACACCGATCTGGAGTCGGCCGCCCGGGCCTACCTGCGCGACCCCGACATCGCCCTGGACGCCCTCGGCGGGGTGCTGCGCGGCGCCTCCGTGCTCGGCTTCACCCTGGAACGCTTCGTCAACGAGGTCAACGGCGTGTGGCAGGAGGTCGTCGTCTGCGACGGCAGCCGGCTCGTGCTCTGGCACGGCGAGGACGTCCCGCCGGGGGAGGGGCCGGCCGGCTCGATGACCTCCTCGCTGCGGGTGGTGCCGGTCTCCACCGTCACCGAGGTCGGCTGCCGCCGGCGGCTCACCCGGGCCGACAACGGCGAGGTCCGGGTCGACAGCATCGACGTCTACCTGCTGCTCAGCTCGCTGGACGAGGCGCCGCCCAGCGACGAGATGGCCGGCGCGCCCCGGCACGACGCGCTGCGCTTCGGCAAGACCCTCGACGACGGCGGCGCCGGGCAGATCGCCCGGCTGGAGGAGTTCGCCCGGCTGGTCGCCTCGGTCGTCGGCCGCCCCATGCTCTGAGAGACACCGCGGGCCGGAAACCTCCCGGTTCCCGGCCCGTCGTGTCCGTCAGCTCAGTCGTCGGCCTCCGGGCCGGCCACCTCGGCGCCGTCGCGGGCGCGCACCACGTGGATGCACTCGCCCGGGCACTCCTTCGCCGAGTCGATCACCTCAAGGCGCAGGTGCTCCGGCACGTCCACCCGGGCGCCCGGGGCCTGGCGCAGCTCGCCGTCCGACCCCTTGACGTACGCGAGGCCGTCGACGTCGAACTCGAAGACCTCCGGCGCGTACTGCACGCACAGGCCGTCACCCGTGCACAGGTCCTGATCGACCCAGACCTGCAGCTGGTCCGTCGCGACGTCGGTCACGAAGCACCCCCCATGTTCTCCCGTCCCACGCTCCGACGGTACCCGAACGCCCGTACCCGCCCGACGACCAGCCCTTGGCGATCAAGCTTCGGTGACGAGCGCGTTGCGGAGGACCGAATCGGGCTCATAGCGGCTAGTGTTAGGTCAGAACGTTCAAGCCCCCCGGGGAGGTGGGACGTGGCACGCAGCGACGACGCGGACTCGCGCGCCGCACGGTGGGAGAAGGAGGCCCACGATCTCTCCACGCAGGTTGCGTTCCTTCAAGAGGAACTCGCCCTGGTGCGGCGCAAGTTGACCGAAAGCCCCCGACACGTCCGGCAGCTCGAGGAGCGGCTGGCGGCCACCCAGGCGCAGTTGGCGCGGCTGACCGAGAACAACGAACGGCTCGTGAGCACCCTCAAGGAGGCTCGCGCGCAGATCGTGACGCTCAAGGAGGAGATCGACCGCCTCGCCCAGCCGCCGAGCGGCTACGGCGTCTTCCTGGCCAAGCACGACGACGGCACGGTGGACGTCTTCACCGGCGGGCGCAAGCTCCGGGTGGCCGTCTCGCCCTCGCTCGAGGTCGACGAGCTGCGTCGGGGCCAGGAGGTCCTGCTCAACGACGCGCTCAACATCGTCGACGCGTTCGGCTACGAGCGGGTCGGCGAGGTCGTGATGCTCAAGGAGATCCTCGCGGGTCCCGACGGCGCGCCGGGCGACCGGGCGCTGGTGGTCTCGCACTCCGACGAGGAGCGGATCGTGCACCTCGCCGAGACCCTGATCGGTTCGCCGATCCGGGCCGGCGACTCGCTCATGATCGAGCCCCGCTCGGCGTACGCGTACGAGCGGATCCCGAAGAGCGAGGTCGAGGAGCTTGTCCTGGAGGAGGTGCCCGACGTCGGCTACACCGACATCGGTGGCCTCCACTCGCAGATCGAGCAGATCCGCGACGCGGTCGAGCTGCCGTTCCTGCACGCCGACCTGTTCCGCGAGCACCAGCTCCGGCCGCCGAAGGGCATCCTGCTCTACGGGCCGCCCGGCTGCGGCAAGACGCTGATCGCCAAGGCGGTGGCCAACTCGCTGGCCAAGAAGATCGCCGAGCGGCGGGGCGAGGAGAAGCACACCAGCTTCTTCCTCAACATCAAGGGCCCCGAGCTGCTCAACAAGTACGTCGGCGAGACCGAGCGGCACATCCGGCTGATCTTCCAGCGGGCGCGGGAGAAGGCCGGTGAGGGCACGCCGGTGATCGTGTTCTTCGACGAGATGGACTCGGTCTTCCGCACCCGCGGCTCCGGTGTCTCCTCCGACGTGGAGAACACCATCGTTCCGCAGCTGCTCAGCGAGATCGACGGCGTGGAGGGCCTGGAGAACGTCATCGTCATCGGCGCCTCCAACCGGGAAGACATGATCGACCCGGCGATCCTGCGCCCCGGCCGGCTCGACGTGAAGATCAAGATCGAGCGGCCGGACGCCGAGGCGGCCAAGGACATCTTCTCCAAGTACATCCTCTCCGGGCTGCCGCTGCACGCCGACGACCTGGCCGAGCACGGCGGCGACCCGCAGGCCACCGTGGCGGCGATGATCGACGCGGTCGTGCTGCGGATGTACTCGGAGACCGAGGAGAACCGCTTCCTCGAGGTCACCTACGCCAACGGCGACAAGGAAGTCCTCTACTTCAAGGACTTCAACTCCGGCGCGATGATCCAGAACATCGTCGACCGGGGCAAGAAGATGGCCATCAAGGAGTTCCTCACCTCCGGGCGCAAGGGCCTGCGGCTCCAGCACCTCCTCGACGCCTGCGTCGACGAGTTCCGCGAGAACGAGGACCTGCCCAACACCACCAACCCCGACGACTGGGCGCGCATCTCCGGCAAGAAGGGCGAGCGGATCGTCTACATCCGCACGCTCGTCTCCGGCGGCAAGGGCGCCGAGGCCGGCCGGTCCATCGAGACCGCCAGCAACACCGGCCAGTACCTGTAGTCCGACGGCACGACGGAGGCCCGCGGCGCACCGCGCCGCGGGCCTCCGCGCGTCCACGCCCGCGCGGCGCCGTGCCCCGCCACACCGGACGCCCCGGGCCGCCGCGCCCCCATCCCGCGTGACGGCGACTACGCTCGACGTGACGGGGGACCGGGACGGGCGAGCGGAGCGGGCAGGTCGATGAGCGTTAGACGGATCATGGGCACCGAGGTCGAGTACGGCATCTCCGTGCCCGGCCAGGCCGGGGCCAACCCGATGGTCACCTCCTCCCAGGTGGTCAACGCCTACGGGGCGCGGCCGGAACTCAACCGCGGCGGCCGGGCCCGCTGGGACTACGAGGAGGAGTCGCCGCTGCGCGACGCCCGCGGCTTCACCTACTCCGGGGCGGCCTACGACCCGGCCGAGGCGCTCGCCGACGAGGATCTCGGACTGGCCAACGTCATACTCACCAACGGCGCCCGCCTCTACGTCGACCACGCGCACCCCGAATACTCCACGCCCGAGGTGACCAACCCCCTCGACGTGGTGCGCTGGGACAAGGCCGGTGAGCGGGTGATGGCCGAGGCGTCCAAGCGGGCCGCCACCATCCCGGGCACCCACCCGATCCACCTCTACAAGAACAACACCGACAACAAGGGCGCCAGCTACGGCTCCCACGAGAACTACCTGATGCGGCGGCAGACGCCGTTCGCCGACATCGTGGCGTACCTGACGCCGTTCTTCGTCACCCGGCAGATCGTCTGCGGCGCCGGGCGGGTCGGCATCGGCCAGGACGGCGGCCAGAGCGGCTTCCAGATCTCCCAGCGCGCCGACTTCTTCGAGGTCGAGGTGGGGCTGGAGACCACCCTCAAGCGGCCCATCATCAACACCCGGGACGAGCCGCACGCCGACGCCGACAAGTACCGCCGGCTGCACGTCATCATCGGCGACGCCAACCTCTCCGAGATCTCCACCTACCTGAAGGTCGGCACCACGGCGCTGATCCTCACCATGATCGAGGAGAAGGCGCTCGGTGCCGACCTTGGCATCGCCGACCCGGTCAGCGAGCTGCGCGCGGTCAGCCACGACCCGTCGCTCACCCACCTCATGCGGCTGCGTGACGGCCGCAGGCTGACCGCGCTCGACGTGCAGTGGGCCTACCTGGAGCGGGTCCGGTCCTTCGTGGACGACCGCTACGGCGCCGACGCGGACGCCCAGACCGTCGACGTGCTGGACCGCTGGGAGAGCGTGCTGGACCGGCTCGGCCGCGACGCCTTCCTCTGCGCCGACGAGCTCGACTGGGTGGCCAAGCTGCGGCTGCTGGAGGGCTACCGGGAGCGGGAGAAGCTGGGCTGGGGCTCGCACAAGCTCCAACTGGTCGACCTGCAGTACTCGGACGTGCGGCCGGAGAAGGGCCTCTACCACCGGCTGGTGCAGCGCGGCTCGATGAAGACGCTGCTCACCGACGAGCAGACCCGCTCGGCGATGACCGAGCCGCCGGAGGACACCCGGGCCTACTTCCGTGGCCGCTGCCTCGCCCAGTACGCCTCCGAGGTGGTCGCCGCGAGCTGGGACTCGGTCATCTTCGACGTGGGCCGGGAGTCGCTGGTCCGGGTGCCGATGATGGAGCCGGAGCGGGGCACCCGCACGCACGTGGGGCAGCTCTTCGACCGCTGCGACACCGCCAAGGACCTGCTGGAGATGCTGACCGGCGGCTGAGCCGGATGCCGGAAGGCCCGTCCCGTGCCGCAACCCGGCGCGCGACGGGCCTTTCGTCGTCGGCGCGAGGTAAGTTGATCGCAGGCGATCGTGGAGGAGGCACACCATGGCGACCCAAGAAGGCGGCCAGACCCAGTCCGGCAAGTCGCACGAGGAGGTCGAGGAGGTCACCGCGCAGGCCAACCCCGAGGTTGCCGAGCGGCACGCCGAGATCACCGAGGACGTCGACGACCTGCTCGACGAGATCGACTCCGTCCTGGAGGAGAACGCAGAGGAGTTCGTCAGGGGCTACGTGCAAAAAGGCGGCCAATAGGGCATAGCCGGTTAAATAGGACATGCCTCGCCCGTTGGATGATCGGGACGGCCTTCGCCGCTGTCGTGACTGCGACGCGTGGAAGCCGCTCGATGGTTTCTGCGCTGACAGTCGTCGGCCCGACGGCCGTGGCAGCTACTGCAAGCCTTGCTTCAACCTTCGCTCGAAGGCCAGTTATGCCAAGCGTCTGAAGGAGAAGCACGGTCGCTTCTCGCCGAGCAGGGTGGTGTGTGCGCGATCTGCGGGTCACCCGACCCGGAACACCTGGACCACGATCATCGCACCGGGTGGGTGCGCGGGATACTCTGCTTCAACTGCAACGGTGGTCTTGGCCAGTTCAAGGACAGCCCCGAGAGTCTGGCCAGGGCGATCACGTACCTGAGAGGAACCACGTGGCAGCGGGTTTTGATCCATCCGGGCGTCTTCCAGATGTGTTCACCAACGCGGGGACGTCCTCGTTCACAGCGTTCCTGAGCAAGGTGGCCCCCGAGATGCTGCCCGGCCGTCGGCCGCTGCCGCCCGGCATGGCCGCCGACATGGCGCCGCACGCGACGACCATCGTGGCCATCTCCGCCAGCGGTGGCGTCGTGATGGCCGGCGACCGGCGCGCCACGATGGGCAACCTGATCGCCCAGCGGGACATCGAGAAGGTCCACCCCGCCGACGCGTACTCGCTGGTCGGCATCGCGGGCACCGCGGGCATCGGCATCGAGCTGATGCGACTGTTCCAGGTGGAGCTGGAGCACTACGAGAAGATCGAGGGCGCCATGCTCTCGCTCGACGGCAAGGCCAACCGGCTGGCCTCGATGATCCGGGGCAACCTGGGCGCCGCCATGCAGGGCCTCGCCGTGATCCCACTCTTCGCCGGCTTCGACCTGGCCGCCGCCGACCCGGCCCGCGCCGGGCGGATCTTCAGCTTCGACGTGACGGGCGGCCCCTACGAGGAGACCGGCTACGACGCGATCGGCTCCGGCTCGCTGTTCGCCAAGTCCGCGCTGAAGAAGCGGTTCCGGGCGGGCCTGTCGATCGACGACGCGACCCGGCTGGCCGTGGAGGCGCTCTACGACGCGGCCGACGACGACACCGCGACCGGTGGCCCGGACCTGACCCGCCGGATCTATCCCGTGGTGATGACCGCGACCGCCGAGGGCACACACCGGCTCACCGACGCCGAGACGGCGGCGATCGCGGAGGGCGTGGTGTCCGCCCGCATGGAGAACCCGGGCGGCTGACCCCGCTCTCGCCGCACCTGAGTCAGCAGTCCGCAGCACAGCGCCCGAAGGAGAACCGCCGCCGTGGCCATGCAGTTCTACGCCTCGCCCGAGCAGATCATGCGCGACCGCTCCGAGCTGGCCCGCAAGGGCATCGCCCGGGGCCGCAGCGCGGTGGTCCTGAGCTACGAGGGCGGGGTGCTCTTCGTCGCGGAGAACCTGTCCAGCACCCTGCACAAGGTCAGTGAGATCTACGACCGGATCGGCTTCGCCGCGGTGGGCCGGTACAACGAGTTCGAGAACCTGCGCCGGGCCGGGGTGCGGATGGCCGACCTGAACGGCCTGAGCTACGACCGGCGGGACGTGACCGGGCTGGGCCTGGCGAACGCGTTCGCGCAGACGCTGGGCGCGATCTTCACGGAGCAGTCGAAGCCGTTCGAGGTGGAGATCTGCGTCGCCGAGGTGGGCGCCACGTCGGACGACGACGCGCTCTACCGGCTGACCTACGACGGGTCGGTCAACGACGAGCCGGGCCGGATGGCGATGGGCGGCCAGGCCGAGGCGATCACCGGGGTGCTGAAGAACGAGCACCGGCCCGAGATGTCGCTGTCCGAGGCGGTCCGGGCGGCCGTGAAGGCGCTGAGCAGCGTCGGCGGCGAGGGCGGGGCGGCCCGCACGATCGCGGCGAACCAGCTGGAGGTGGCGGTCCTGGACCGGCGCCGGGTGGGGCGGACGTTCCGACGGATCACCGGGGCGGCGTTGACCGCGCTGCTGGACGGCGACGCGAGCGCGGACGCGGCGCCGGCGGCGGGGCGGGCGAAGACCCCGACGGTGCCGACCGAGGAGGCGAAGAAGCCGACCACGTCGGCGGGCTCGGCGGACCTGGAGGGCCAGCCCCAGGAGGAGCAGCCCGAGGAGTGACGCCGGCCGGGCGCCGGAGCGTGCCCCGGTAGCGCCGACGGGCGCCGGAGCGCGCCCCGTCCGGCGCCCGGGCCTCGATCGACTCCGGCTCGCCGATGTGGCGGTGTCCCCGGAGTCGGGAAGGCGCCACCTCGCCGACCTGGAGTCGATCACCGGCCTGAGCGGTGCGGTTTCAGCGGCGTCCACCAGGCGCGGTGGGCCCGGTACCAGTCGACCGTCGCGGCCAGGCCGGCGTCGAGGTCGACCGTGGGGGCCCAGCCGAGTTCGTGTCGGGTGGTGGTCCAGTCCAGCGCGTACCGGCGGTCGTGGCCCTTGCGGTCGGCGACGGGCCGGACCCGCTCCCAGCCGGCGTTGCAGGCGGCGAGCAGCCGGCCGGTGAGTTCCCGGTTGGTGAGTTCGGCGCCGCCGCCCAGGTGGTAGACCCCGCCGGCCCGGCCGCGGGCCTGGGCGAGCGCGACGCCGTGGCAGTGGTCGTCGACGTGCAGCCAGTCCCGGACGTTGCCGCCGTCGCCGTAGAGGGGCACGTCGTGCCCGTCGAGCAGGTTGGTGACGAACAGCGGGATGATCTTCTCGGGGTACTGGCAGGGCCCGTAGGTGTTGGCCCCGCGGGTGACCACGACATCCAGGCCGTGGGTGCGGTGGTAGGCCAGCGCGAGCAGGTCGCCGGCGGCCTTGCTGGCCGAGTACGGCGAGCTGGGGTCGAGCGGGGCCTGTTCGGTCCAGGCGCCGGTGGCGATGGAGCCGTAGACCTCGTCGGTGGAGACCTGGACGAAGCGGCGCACGCCGTGGCGCAGGGCCGCGTCGAGCAGGGTCTGGGTGCCGACCACGTTGGTGGTCACGAAGTCGGCCGCAGCGGCGATGGAGCGGTCCACGTGCGACTCGGCGGCGAAGTGCACGACGACGTCGTGGCCGGCGACGGTGGCGTCGACCAGGGCGGGGTCGCGGATGTCGCCGCGGACGACCCGCAGCCTCGGGTCGGCGCGGACGGGGTCGAGGGCGCCCTCGGTGGCGGCGTAGGTGTAGGCGTCGAGCACGGTGACGGTGTCGGCCGTGAGGTCCGGCTCGGCGCCGGTGAGCAGCCGCCGGACGTACGCCGAGCCGATGAAGCCGGCGCCGCCGGTGACGAGGATTCTCACGGCAGGGACCGTACCCGGCGGCGGGATGTGCGAACGCGGGGAATCCCCGGCCCGGTGCGGATGAGACCACTGGGTTGAGCGCTGCCCATCCGGGGCCCCGGGCGGCTAATGTCACATCATGGAGCGGCGAATCTTCGGCCTCGAAACCGAGTACGGCGTCACCTGCACCTATCGCGGGCAACGCCGACTGTCCCCCGACGAGGTCGCGCGGTACCTGTTCCGGCGGGTGGTGTCGTGGGGCCGGTCGAGCAACGTCTTCCTGCGCAACGGAGCCCGCCTCTACCTGGACGTGGGCTCGCACCCGGAGTACGCGACGCCGGAGTGCGACTCGGTGACCGACCTGGTGGCCCACGACCGGGCGGGGGAGCGGATCCTGGAGGGCCTGCTCGTCGACGCGGAGAAGCGGCTGCACGACGAGGGCATCGCGGGCGAGATCTACCTGTTCAAGAACAACACCGACTCGGCCGGCAACTCGTACGGGTGCCACGAGAACTACCTGGTGTCCCGGCACGGCGAGTTCGGCCGGCTGGCCGACGTGCTGATCCCGTTCCTGGTCACCCGCCAGTTGATCTGCGGCGCGGGCAAGGTGCTCCAGACGCCGCGCGGCGCGGTCTACTGCCTGTCGCAGCGGGCCGAGCACATCTGGGAGGGCGTCTCCTCGGCGACCACCCGCAGCCGGCCCATCATCAACACCCGCGACGAGCCGCACGCCGACGCCGAGCGCTACCGGCGGCTGCACGTCATCGTCGGCGACTCGAACATGAACGAGGTCACCACGCTGCTGAAGGTCGGCACGGCCGACATCGTGCTGCGGATGATCGAGGCCGGCGTGGTGATGCGGGACCTGACGCTGGAGAACCCGATCCGGGCGATCCGGGAGGTGTCGCACGACATCACCGGCCGGCGCAAGGTGCGGCTGGCCTCCGGCAAGGAGGTCTCGGCGCTGGACATCCAGCAGGAATACCTGGCGAAGGCGACCGAGTTCGTGGAGCGCCGCGGCGGCGACCAGACCGCGAAGCGGGTGGTGGAGCTGTGGGGGCGGGTGCTGCGGGCGGTGGAGACCGGTGACCTGGACCCGGTGGCCCGGGAGATCGACTGGGTGACGAAGCTGCGGCTCATCGAGCGCTACCAGCGCAAGCACGACCTGCCGCTGTCGCACCCGCGGGTGGCACAGATGGACCTGGCCTACCACGACCTGCGGCGCGGCCGGGGCCTGTACGGGCTGCTGGAGCGGCGCGGCGAGGTGGACCGGGTGGCCACCGACCCGGAGATCTTCGAGGCGAAGGAGACCCCGCCGCAGACCACCCGGGCGCGGCTGCGCGGCGAGTTCATCCGGCACGCCCAGGAGAAGCGGCGGGACTTCACCGTGGACTGGGTGCACCTGAAGCTGAACGACCAGGCGCAGCGCACGGTGCTGTGCAAGGACCCGTTCCGGGCGTACGACGAGCGGGTGGAACGGCTCATCGCGAGCATGTGACCCGGGGGCGGGCGGCCGGTGCCGGGGCGCCGGCCGCCGCGCCCACGGGTACGCTGGCGTCGCGATGAACACTTCCGAACCTGCCGGCCGTCCGGGCCGCGACACGTCCGCCGGCCGCGACGGCGGCACCGAGAAGCTGAACTGGGTGGAGCGGCGCCGGGAGAAGATCCGCGCCGAGATCGAGCGCAACCGCCGCGGCGAGTTCGCCGTGCCGACCTGGGTGCTGGCGGCGGCGCTGGTGCTCATCGTGGGCGCCTGGCTGGCGTTGATCTTCCTGGCCGGCTGACCGGCGGAACCACAGCGGGAGTTGCGCCCCGGCCCGGCCGCCCGCGAAGGTTGTCACATCGACCGGATTCGACCCGCCGGCTTCGGCCGGCGCGGGCACGGGAGGGTGACGTCATCGCACACATCGACCTGGGACTGGACGAGCAGGCCCACCCCGGCATCAACGGGCTGGCCCGCTACCGCCCGGAGACCGCCAAGCCGCTGTTCGACCTCGCCGACACGCTGCTGCACGCCCCGCATCCCACGCTGAGCGCGGGGGAGCGGGAACTCGTCGCCGCGTACGTGTCGGATCTGAACGCCTGCACCTTCTGCTGCGCGTCGCACTCGGCGTTCGCGGCCGCGCAGCTGCCCGCGGGGATGTCGCTGGTGGAGCAGGTCCGGCAGGACCTGGACGCGGCGCCGGTCGACGGGAAGCTACGGGCGCTGCTGCGGATCGCCGGTGCCGTGCAGCGCGGCGGCCGGGAGGTCACCACCGAGCTGGTCGACGCCGCGCGCGCCGAGGGCGCCACCGACCTGGAGATCCACGACACGGTGCTGATCGCCGCCGCGTTCTGCATGTACAACCGGTACGTCGACGGCCTGGGCACGGTGGCGCCCGCTGACCCGGCGGGCTACACCCGGGCCGCGGAGCACATCGTCGCCCACGGCTACGGGGCGCGCTGAGCGGCTCAGCCGAGCAGGCGGGCCGCGTGCCGGCCGGCGGCGGCCGCGGCCAGGAAGTAGGCGTGGTCGCCGTCGAGCCCGCGCCCCATCGTCGACAGGCCGACCGGGCTGGCCCGCAGCGCCGCGTCCAGGCCGTCGGTGGGCACGGTGACGATCCGGTGCCGCGCCGCGAGCGGGGCCAGCGCCGCGTCCACCTCGGCCGCGAGAGCCGGGTCCAGGGCGTCCGGCACGACCAGCTCCGCGGGGGCCAGGGCGACCCGGCCGTACGCGGTGAGGCTGTGGTGGGAGACGCCCCGGTGCCGGGGGCGGGGGTCGGCCGCGGAGATGCGCAGCGAGCCGACCGGCCGCCCGCCCAGCGTGGCCACCGCGTTGACGGCCTCGCCGACGGCCACCCCGGAGAAGCCCCAGCGGGTGCCGGTGCCCAGGTTGCCGGGGCCCTGGGCGA
The DNA here is from genome assembly GCF_008868175.1 of Micromonospora sp. AMSO31t. Lineage (GTDB taxonomy): Bacteria > Actinomycetota > Actinomycetes > Mycobacteriales > Micromonosporaceae > Micromonospora. Next base: position 10,153 of record NZ_WBKT01000053.1, on the reverse strand, counting down.
CGATCGCCACGTCGGCGCCGAGCACGTGCCGCGCGGCGAGCAGGCCGCTGTGCAGGGTGCTCGCCTCCAGGTCGCCGCCGAACGCCTGGCCCACGCTGACCGTGCCGGCGAGGTGGCCGGCGAGCCCGGCGAGGGTGCGGGAGAACCAGGCCGGCAGCGCCCCGCCGTCGGTGAGCAGGTAGGCCACCCGGGCGTCCGGGGCGCCGGCGTGGACGCCGGCCAGGATCGCCGGCAGCGCGGAGTGCAGGTCGGCGGTCACCACCGGCATCCCGTCGACGGACTCGGCGGCGGCCAGCCGCGCGTGGTGCGGCGAGGCCTCCTCGTCGACGCCGAGCAGGATCGGCTGCAGCGGGGTGTAGCGGGCCTTGACCAGGTGCCCGGCGTCGCGGCTCTCGGCGGCCTGCGGCGGGTCGGCGGGGAGCCGGTCGGGCAGGGCCACGACGAGGGCGTACCCGCCGGTGCCGAGGCCCATGAGCAGGGCGCCGGCGTTGAGCAGCACCCGGTCGCCGGGCTCCGGGTCACCGACCAGGGCCGGGTAGGCCAGGGCGCGCATCCGGCCGCCGTCGGCCAGGTCGACGTCGAGTTCGGCGGCGCCGGCCCACCGTCGCCGTACCGCCGTGACCGTGCCGGACCGCCATCGCACCATGCCCGGCACCGTATCGGCCGGCGCGGGCCCGGGGTGCGGCCGGGTCGCCGGCCCGCCGGTCAGGGCACCCCGCCCGGCTCCTGGTCCACCGCCCGCTCGTCCTCGTCCTGCGTGGTGCGGGCCGGGTGCCCGTCGCTGCCGCTCCTCGACCGGGTCGGGTCGAGGAAGACGTACCCGATCTCCGGGAACCGGTCGGTGAGCCGCCGCTCGGCCTCGTCGGCGGCGGCCTCGATGTCGGCGCCGGTGGCGTCGTCGTGGAAGTCGACCTTGGCGGCGACCAGGATGTCCTCCGGACCGAGGAACATGGTCATCAGGGTGTCGACCCGGTCCACCGCGGGCAGCTCGGCCAGCTCGTGCTCGATCTGCCGGTGTACCCGGTCGGACACGGCCCGGCCGACCAGCAGGGAGATGTTGCTGCGGGCCAGGATGCCGGCGACCGCCAGCAGCAGCACGCCGATGAGGATCGAGGCGACGCCGTCGAACATCTCGTCGCCGGTGAGGTGCGACAGCGTGAGGCCGGCGGCGGCGAGCAGCAGGCCGACGAGGGCGGCGCTGTCCTCCAGGAAGACCGCCTTGACCGTGGTGTCGGCGGTCAGCCGCAGGTAGCGGCGCGGGGTGGCCCGCCAGCGCCGGGACTCGTTGCGGACCTGCCGGACCGCCCGGGCCAGCGAGACCGACTCGATGGCGAAGGAGATCGCCAGCACGATGTACGAGGTCAGGTAGTTGCCCGTGTGCTCGTGCACGAGGATCGTGGTGACGCCGTGGGTGATGGCGAAGCCGGCGCCGACCACGAAGGTGAACAGCGCGGCGAGGAAGGCCCAGACGTAACTCTCCTTGCCGTACCCGAAGGGGTGCCGGGTGTCCGCGGGCCGTGCCCCGCGCCGCAGCGCCAGGTAGAGCAGGACCTCGGTGGTGGTGTCGGCGACCGAGTGGGCGGCCTCGGAGAGCATCGCCGCCGAGCCGGAGAGCAGGCCCGCGACGAGCTTGGCGACGGCGATGGCCAGGTTCGCCACGCCGGCCACCACGACCGTGCCGACACTCTCGCTCTTGACCTCCGCCCCCGCCATGCGCCCACCCTATGGCCGTCACCGACCCGCCGCGCGGCGAGCGGGGAGGGCCCGGGCGGTGTGGTGCGGATCGCCTCCGGGGTGCGACTCCCGCGCGCCGCGCCCGCGCGGGTGCGCGCTGCGGACGTGCGGGCTGCTAGCGTTTCCCACGTGTCGCGGACCCGTACCGAACGCCTGGTCAACCTGGTGATCTGCCTGCTGTCCACGCGACGGTTCCTGACCGCCGCGCAGATCGCCGCGACCGTGCCCGGCTACGAGCACGATCCCGACGACGCCAAGGACCACGAGGCGTTCCAGCGCAAGTTCGAGCGGGACAAGGCCGAGCTGCGGGAACTCGGGGTGCCGCTGGAGACCGGGACCGCCAGCGTCTTCGACGCCGAGCCGGGCTACCGGATCGCGCCCCGCGAGTACGCGCTGCCCGACATCCCCCTCGAACCGGACGAGGCCGCCGCCGTGGGCATCGCGGCCCGGCTGTGGCAGCACGCCGGCCTGGCCGCCGCCGCCTCGTCGGGGCTGGCGAAGCTGCGCGCCGCCGGCATCGACGTGGACCCGCAGGCCACGCTGGGCCTGGAGCCGATGGTCACGGTCGACCCGGCGTTCGCACCGCTGACCGCCGCCGCGCGCGACCGGCGCGAGGTCAACTTCGACTACCGGGTGCCCGACCGGGACGCACCGACCCGCCGTCGGGTCCAGCCGTGGGGCGTGGTCTGCTGGCGCGGCCGCTGGTACGTGGTCGGCCACGACCTGGACCGGGCGGCGACCCGCTGCTTCCGGCTCTCGCGGGTGGTGGGCGCGGTCCGGGTGACCGGGCAGCCCGAGGCGTACGAGCCGCCCGCCGGGGTGGACCTGATCAGTCACGTGGCCCGCTGGTCCGGGCCCGTGGAGCGGACCGGCCGGGCCACCGTGCTGGTCGCTGCCGGCCGCGCCGCGGGGCTGCGCCGCTGGGCCGTGGAGAGCCACGCCGGGCCGGACGGGGACCGCCTCGTCCTGCCGTACGCCGACGCCGACTACCTGGCCGGGCACATCGTGGGCTACGGCCCGGACGTGCGGGTGCTGGAGCCGCCGGAGGTCCGCGAGGCGGTCATCCAGCGATTGAAGGAGATCGCGGCCCGACACGACGACCTGGCCGTCACCGGGGGTGCCCGGTGACCCGCCCGGCGGCCCGCGGCGGCCGCGCCTCGGCCGACCGGCTGGCCCGGCTGCTCAACCTGGTGCCCTACCTGCTGGCCCGCCCCGGCATCGAGATCGCCGAGGCGGCGCACGACCTGGGGGTGACCGAGAAGCAGCTCCGCGAGGACCTGGAGCTGCTCTGGGTGTGCGGCCTGCCCGGTTACGGCCCCGGTGACCTGATCGACATGGCGTTCGACGGTGACCGGGTGACCATCACCTACGACGCGGGCATCGACCGCCCGCTGCGGCTCACCCCGGACGAGGCCCTGGCCCTGGTGGTGGCGCTGCGGATGCTCGCCGAGACGCCCGGGGTGGCCAACCGGGAGGCGGTCGAGCGGGCCCTCGCCAAGATCGAGAGCGCGGCCGGTGACCTGGCCGGGGCCCCGGTCGAGGTGCGGCTGCCCGGCGACACGGCCCGGGTCCGCGAGCTGCGCGCCGCCGTGGAACGCGGCCGCGCGCTGCGGATCACCTACTACACCGCCGCGCGGGACGAGACCACCGAGCGCACCATCGACCCGCTGCGGATGCTGATGGTCGGCGGTCGGGCGTACGTGGAGGCGTGGTGCCGCCGGGCCGAGGCGGTCCGGCTGTTCCGGGCCGACCGGATCGACGCGGTCACCGAGCTGGCCGAGCAGGCCGTGGTCCCGCCGCAGGCCCGCCCGCACGACCTCAGCGACGGGGTGTTCCGCCCCTCACCGGACCTGCCGCTGATCACCCTGCGGATCGGCCGGGGCGAGCGGTGGATCACCGAGTACTACCCGTGCGAGCGGGTCGAGGCCGACGGGGAGCAGTGGCTGGTGTCGCTGCGGGTCACCGACCTGGGCTGGGCCCGCCGGTTCGTGCTCGGGCTCGGGCCCGACGTGACGGTGGTCGCGCCGGCCGAGCTGGCCGAGCAGGTGCGGGCCCAGGCGGCGGCCGCCCTCGACGCGTACGCCACCCCGGTCGACCGCGCCGACCCGGCGGTGGCCGGCGCCACCGGCGTAGGCTGACCGCGTGGTGACGTGGATCGTGCTCGGGGTCGTGCTGTTCGCGCTGATCGTGTTGGCCCTGGCGGTCCGGCCGGTGGTGGCGCGGCTGCCCCGGTTGCGCCGCACGGCGCTGGCCCTGCAGCGGCGCCAGGCCGAGGCGGAGTCGCTGCGGTCCGCCGCCGAGGAACTCCAGGCGCGGGCCGAGGCGCTCCAGGAGCGGGCGGGTGTCGCGCAGGAGCGCATGACGTTGATCAAGGCCAGGCGCGGGAAGTGATCGACGGCGGTCGGTCCGCTGCGCGGTAGCTGCGCGTTCACGGCCGGATCCGCGCACGATTGCGCCCCGTGGGTGGTTGACGGGACACTCCGGGTTGGCCGAGACTTCACCGACCAGGCCCGCAACCGGGGCCCGGCAGGGTGGCAAGCGTCTTCGAGGCACGTACGATGGGCTGCGACCACCCCCTCACCGACACAGAGCGACTGGAGCTTCCCATGGGTGCCCTCAAGCCGTGGCACATCGCCGTACTCGTGGTCGTGCTGATCCTGCTCTTCGGCGCGAAGCGGCTCCCCGACGCGGCCCGCTCGCTGGGCCGTTCGCTGCGGATCATCAAGGCCGAGACGAAGAGCCTGCACGACGACGACCGTGACCTGGCCGAGAAGGCCGACGCGCAGACCGGCTACCAGCCGCTCCCGCCGCAGCAGCAGGTCGGCCAGCCGCAGCAGCAGTTCGCCCCGCAGCCGCAGCAGCCGGTCGCCCCGCCGGTCGACCCGGTGCAGCGCGTCCGCGAGAACTGATCCGAGAGGGCCCCACCACCGTGGCCTTCGGGTTGAAGAAGCGCGGCCCCAGCACGTTCGAGCGGGCCGCCGACGGCTCGATGACGCTCATCGAGCACATCCGTGAGCTGCGTAACCGGCTGTTCCGCGCGTCGCTGGCCGTCGTCGGCGGCCTGATCGTCGGTTTCTGGCTCGCAGATCCGGTCTTCCTGCTACTGAAGCGGCCGTACTGCCGACTGCCCGACACGACGAACGCGCTGGGCCAGTGCCAGGACCTGCTGGCGCTGGCACCGACGACCGGGTTCGTGCTGAAGCTGAAACTCGCGCTCTGGCTGGGCCTGATCATCGGTGGGCCGGTCTGGCTCTATCAGCTCTGGGCGTTCATCGCCCCGGGTCTGCACCGTCACGAGCGCAAGTGGGCCTACGTTTTCGTGGCGATCGCCGCGCCGCTGTTCGCCGCCGGCGCGGTGCTGGCCTACTTCGTGGTCGACAAGGGCCTCAGCTTCCTGATGGAATCCGGGGTCGGCGGGCTGTCCAACCAGTTCGAGGTCAGCGCGTACATCGGGTTCATCACGAACATGATCCTGCTGTTCGGGGTGGCGTTCGAGTTCCCGCTGATCCTGCTCATGCTCAACTTCACTGGCGTGGCCAGCGCCCGCCGTCTGTTGAGCTGGTGGCGCGTGGTGATCTTCGTGTCCTTCGCTTTCGCCGCCATCGCCACGCCCGACCCGGGTCCGTTCGGCATGACGTTGCTGGCCACCGCGCTGTCGCTGCTCTACTTCGTCGCGGTCGGGGTGGCGTTCATCAACGACAAGCGGCGGGGGCGCGGCCGGGAGCTCTACGCGGACGTGCCCGACGACGAGGTTTCGCCGCTGGACCTGTCCGTCGAGGCGGTCGGTGCCGCCGGCGGGGTCGAGGCGCCCGCCCCGGTGGGGGCGCCCGAGCCGGTCGCCGCACCGGCGCCGATCGAGCGCCGCTACGACGACATGACCTGACGGGTTCCACCCGAGCACCGACGCGAACGCCGTCCCCGCTGCGGGGCGGCGTTCGCGCGTGCCGGCCCGCCGCGGCATCGGCGGCTCAGGCCACCCGGCGGGCCGCGCCCTCCGGCGGGGCGGGCACGGCGTCCGGGTGCAGGACCGCCGCGATCGCCTCGGCGCCGTCGACCAGACGCGGGCCGGCCCGCACGACCAGGCCGTCCGCGTCCAGCGCCCAGACCTCCGCGCCGGGGAAGTGCGCGGCCACCCCGGCGGCCTGCCCGGCGGCCCCGTCCAGGCCGAATCCGCACGGCGCGACCAGCACCACCTCGGGCCGGGCTGCTCGCAGCGCCGCCCAGGTGGTCGGCGTGGACCGGGCCCCGGGATGGGTCGCCACCGGCTCGCCGCCGGCGGCCTCGACCAGGTCGGGGATCCAGTGCCCGGCACCGAACGGCGGGTCGACCCACTCCACCACGGCGACCCGCCGCCGGGGCCGGCCGGCCACCGCCGCGCGGACCGCCGCGAGCCGCGCCCGCAGCCCGTCCACCAGGGCCTCCGCCCGGTCCGGCACCCGCGCCGCCGCGCCCACGGCCAGGATCGTGTCCAGCACGTCCGCCAGGGTGTACGGGTCGAGCGACAGCACCTCCGCCCGGCAGCCGAGGTGCTCGACGGCGTCCGCCACCCGGCCCGACGGCAGCGCGCAGACCCGGCACAGGTCCTGGGTGAGGATCAGGTCCGGGCCCAGCCCGGCCAGCGCCCCGGCGTGCAGGGTGTAGAGGTCGGCGCCGGCGGCGAGTTGGCCCTTGACGTAGGCGTCGATCTCGCCGGGGCTCATGCCGCTGGTGTCCCGGCCGCCGACCACGACCGTGGTGCCGGCCCGGTACGCGGGCGGCACGGCGCACTCGAAGGTGACCCCGACCAGGTCGTCGCCGAGCCCCAGAGCGTAGGCGATCTCGGTGGCCGAGGGGAGCAGGGAGACCAGGCGCATCCCGCCATCCTGCCGGCCCCCGCAGTTCCCCCGATCCCCGGGTCCGTGCCGGGGCCCGGCGATAGTCTGGGGCGGCGCCCGAGGCGGTGCGGACGCGCCCGTCGTCGCGGCCCGCCGGGCATCGGTGCCGGCGGCGCGCCGGCCCTCTCCCGGGAGGCGGTGCGGTGTCCGATCCGATCGAGGCGTTCTTCGCGCAGCTCGCCCGGCAGGCACCCGAGCGGGTGCTGCGCCGCACCACCGGCACGATCCGGTTCGAGCTGGAGGGGTCCGACGGGCTCGACGTCTGGCACGTCACCATCCGCCATGGCCGGCTCGCGGTGGAACACCGCGCGCGGTACGCCGACACGGTGATCCGGACCCGGCGGGACGTCTTCGTCCGGATGGCCCGGGGTGAGGTCAAGCCGCTGACCGCCTGGCTGCGCAACGAGATCGTCGCCGACGGGCACTTCCGGTTCGTGGTGCTGCTGGAGCGCCTCTTCCCGGCGCCGCCCGGGGCGCGGCACCCGCGGGAGCGCGCCGGCCGGAGGCCCGGATGAACCAGAACCTGGTGCGCGTGCTGGACGGCAACGTCTTCGTGCTCAGCGAGGACAACGGCGACATCGAGGCGACCGCGGCCAATCCGGTCGGCTTCTTCGACTTCGACACCCGCTTCCTGTCGGTCTGGCGCCTCACGCTCAACGGCGAGCGGCTGACGTCGCTGTCCATCGCCGAGCGGGACCACCTCCAGATGCGGTTCTTCCTCGTCCCGGGCGCCCCGACGCACTACGTGGACGCCAAGTCGTCGCTCATCCGGGAGCGCGCGATCACCGGCGGCGTCTTCGAGGAGCGGTTGACCCTGTTCAACCACCACCACGTGCCGGAGGAGTTCACCGTCCGGCTCGACGTGGGCAGCGACTTCGCGCCGATCCTGGGCGTCGCCGCCGAGCGCACGCCGCCGGGGCGGCTCTACCGGCAGGTCGAGGAGCGCGGGCTGCGCCTCGGCTACCAGCGGGAGAGGTTCCAGCGCGAGACCGCGGTGACCAGCAGCGAACCGGTGCGGGTGGACGAGCGGGGTCTCACCTGGACGGTGCGGCTGGCGCCTCGGCAGGCCTGGACGACGACCCTGCGGGTGCGGTCGTTCGTGCTGCGCCCGGACGGCATCGACGTCCGGGACCGGTTGGAGCGGCGGCCCCGGGCCAGCGCCGAGGAACGGCAGGATGATTTGAGCGCGTGGCTGTCCCGCACGCCGCAGCTCACCTGTGACTGGGAGGCGCTGACCGAGGCCTACCGGCGCAGCCTGGTGGACCTGGCGGCGCTGCGCTACTCGCCGCTGACCCTGCCCGATGAGGTGATGCCCGCCGCCGGCCTGCCCTGGGCGGCCACCATCACCGGCCGCGACAGCATCCTGACCAGCTTCATGGCGCTGCCGGTGGCGCCGGAGCTGGCGTCGGCCACGGTGCGGATGCTCGGCATCGACCAGGGCACGGTGCTCGACGACTTCCGCGACGAGGAACCCGGCAAGATCCTCCGCGAGTTCCGGTACGGGGAGATGGTGGCGTTCGAGGAGCGCCCGCAGTCCCCGTACTACGGCACCGCCGACGCCACCCCGCTCTACGTGATCCTGCTCGACGAGTACGAGCGGTGGAGCGGCGACGTGGGCCTGGTGCGGGAGTTCGAGGACGAGGCCCGGGCGGCCCTGCGGTGGATCGACGAGTACGGCGACCTGCTGGGCGACGGCTACGTCCGGTACCTGTGGCGCAACGAGCGCTCGGGGGTGGCGAACCAGGGGTGGAAGGACTCGCCGGAGGCGATCTGTCACGCCGACGGACGGCTGCCCGGCCCGCCGCTGGCCACCTGCGAACTCCAGGGGTACGCGTACGACGCGAAGCTGCGGGGTGCCCGGATGGCCCGGGAGTTCTGGGGCGACCCGGCGTACGCCGACCGGCTGGAGCGGGAGGCCGCGGCGCTACGGGAACGCTTCGACCGGGACTTCTGGATCGCCGACCGGGGCTACTACGCGCTGGCCCTGGACGGTGACGGCGGGCAGGTCGACGCGCTGGCGTCCAACATGGGCCATCTGCTGTGGAGCGGCATCGTCCCGCCGGAGCGGGCCGCGGAGGTGGCCGCCCACCTGGTCGGGCCCCGGCTCTTCTCCGGCTGGGGCATCCGCAGCCTGGCCACCGGACAGGAACGGTACAACCCGCTCGGCTACCACCTCGGTGCCGTGTGGCCGTTCGACAACGCGCTGATCACCTGGGGCCTGCGCCGGTACGGCTTCGCCGAGGAGGCGGGGCGGATCGCCGAGGCCATGGTGGAGGTCTCCCGGTTTTTCCACGGCCGGCTGCCCGAGGCGTTCGCCGGCTACGCCCGGGAGCTGACCGAGTATCCGGTGGGCTATCCGACCGCGAACAGCCCGCAGGCGATGGCGACCGCGACTCCGTTCCTGCTGCTGCGCGCCCTGCTCGGGCTGGAGGCGGCCGGCGAGCACCTGCTGATGGCGCCGCGGGTGCCGGCCCGGTTCGGCCGGGTGGAACTGCTCGACGTGCCGGGCCGGTGGGGGCGGCGGGACGTGATCGGCAGCGGGCTGGCCCATCTCGCCCGCTGACCCGCCTCGGCGGGTGGCCACGGTCGCGCCAACCTGTCCCCTTGCCAGGACGGCCGGCCCGCTTAGACTCTCCTGACTCCGCCGAAGTCCCCCCGGGCGGTGTGCCGGGGGTGGTTGTCGGCGTCCGTCCTGGTCAGCCCGCTGACCTCCGCCCCGGAGAGCCGATGAAGAGCCGTACCGCCGCCGTCGTGGCCGCGATCTGCGCCACCGCCGCCCTCACCGCCTGCGGTGACGACGACCCTGCCCCCACCGGTGGCGAGGTCCCGGTGACCGCCACCGACACCAGTTGCGAGGTGGCCACCACCCTCTTCAACCCGGGCGCGGTCACCTTCGCGGTGACCAACCGGGGGCAGCAGGCCACCGGGGTCTACCTGTACGGCCGTGCGGGGGACGGTTTCACCAAGGTCGTCGCCGAGGCGGCGGACGTCGCACCGGGGAAGACCGGGGACCTGCGGGCCACCCTCGCCACCGGCCTGTACGAGGTGGCCTGCAAGCCGGGCCGGCAGGGCGACGGGGTGCGGACCCGGATCACCGTCTCCGACGACGGCGCCGTGGCCAGCGCCGCGGCCGAGACGGCGTACGACCGGGAGGTCGCCGTCGAGCTGACGGCGGCCGGGATCACCGGCGCGGAGGGGCTGATCGCGGAGCCGGGCGAGAAGATCCAGTTCCGGGTGACCAACAAGACCACGGCGGCCCGGACGCTGGACGTGCTCGACCCGGACGGCAAGCGTGCGGCCGAGGTCAGGGCCGAGCCGAACGGCACGGCGGACGCGGTCGTGACGTTCGGCGGCGCCGGCACCTGGACGCTGAAGGCCAAGGGCGACGGCGCGGCCCCGGTGACCAGGCAGCTCGTCGTGCGCTGAGCGGTGAGCCCCGCCACGCGGCCGGTGAACGGGATTCGGGGCGCGTCCCGGACGGTCTAGTGTTCGCCCGGGGCCGCCCGCCCCGCCGCCGGCCGCACCGACCCGGCGCCCACCCCGCT
>NZ_WBKT01000052.1 GCF_008868175.1 Micromonospora sp. AMSO31t | reverse complement strand
GGTGGTCGGTCCACGTGGCCGACCGAGACGGAGCCGCGATCCGGGGGGTCCGCGGGCGATGCCGCGCACCCGCCGTCGCGCCGGCCGGACCCGGTGCAGGCCGAGGTCGTCGCGCACACCGACGGCCCGATGCTGGTCGTCGGCGGCCCCGGCACCGGCAAGACCGACACGCTGGTCGAGGCGGTCGCCGCCCGGGTGGCCGAGGGCGTCGACCCGGAACACGTCCTGGTGCTCACCTTCGGCCGGCGGGGCGCCACCGAGCTGCGCCACCGGATCGAGGCGCGGATCGCCGGCAACGGCCACCGCGTGGTCCGCGAGCCGCTGGTCCGCACCTTCCCGGCGTACGCCTTCGGGCTGCTCCGCCGGGCCGCCGCCGAGCGCGGCGAACCCTCGCCCCGGCTGCTCACCGGCCCCGAGCAGGACCTCATCATCCGTGAGCTGCTCGACATCGTGGGCGAGGAGCCGGCCGACGACCCGGTCGGCTGGCCGGAGGACCTGCGCCCGGCGCTGCGCACCCGGGCCTTTGCCCAGCAGCTCCGCGACCTGCTGATGCGCGCCGCGGAGCGGGGCGTCGGCCCGGTCGAACTGGCCCGGCTGGGCGAGAAGCTGGGCCGCGCCGACTGGCCGGCCGCCGCCCGCTTCCTCCGCGAGTACGTGGCCGTCCTCGCCCTGCGCGACGTGAGCAACCGGGGTTCGATCGCGTACGACCCGGCCGAGCTGGTCCGGGCCGCCACCGGCATGCTGCTGGACGACCCCGAGCTGCTGGCCGCCGAGCGCCGCCGGGTCGCCCACGTCTACGTCGACGAGCTGGCCGACACCGACCCGGCCCAACTCGACCTGCTCGCCGTCGTGGCGGGGGGCGGCAAGTCCCTGGTCGCCTTCGCCGACCCGGACTCCTCCACGTACGCCTTCCGCGGCGCCGACCCGGCCGGGGTGACCACCTTCCCGCACCGGTTCCGCACGGCCTCCGGCGCGCCGGCCGCCCAGGTCACGCTCACCACCTCCTACCGGGCCGGGCCGGAGCTGCTGGCCGCGACCGCCCGGCTGGCCCGCCGGCTACGCGGCCCGGCGGCGCACCGGCGGCTGCGCCCGCTCCCCGACGCCGCGCCGGGCGCGCTGGAGGTCCGCACCTTCCGCTCGGCCACCAGCGAGTCCGCCTGGCTGGCCCACGCGCTGCGGGAGGCGCACCTGCTCGACGGGGTGCCGTGGTCCCGGATGGCGGTGCTGGTCCGCTCCACCGGCCGGCAGCTGCCCTCGCTGCGGCGCGCCCTGCACACCGCCGGGGTGCCGACCGTGGTGCACGGCGAGGACCTGCCGCTGCACCTCCAGCCCGGCGTGGCCCCGCTGCTGCTCCTGCTCCGCTGCGCGCTCGACCCCGACCGGCTGGACGAGGAGTCGGCCGTCGCCCTGCTGCACTCGCCGCTGGGCGGCGCGGACCCGCTCGCCGAGCGGCGGCTGCGCCAGGGGCTGCGCGCGCTCGCGCTGGCCGCCGGCGACCGTCGCCCGTCCGGCGAGCTGATCGTCGAGGCGCTGCGCGACCCGGCCGAGCTGGCCGCCGTCGAGCGGCGCTGGGCGGCCCCGGCGCAGACCGTGGCGCACCTGCTGGACACCGCCCGGCAGGCCGCCGCGGCACCCGGCGCGACCGCCGAGGACGTGCTCTGGGCGGTGTGGCGGGAGAGCGGCCTCGCCGAGCGCTGGGCCGGGGCCATCACCCGGGGCCGGGCCGCGACCGGCGAGCACGAGACCGCGCAGCGCTGGCGCGCCGAGGCCGCCGACCGCGACCTCGACGCGGTCATGGTGCTCTTCGACGCGGCCGCCCGGTTCACCGACCGGCTGCCCGGCGCGCGCACCGAGGTCTTCCTCGACCACGTGCTCGGGCAGGAGCTGCCGGCGGACACGCTCGCCGCCAGCGCCGACCGGGGCGAGGCGGTCCGCCTGCTCACCGCGCACGCCGCCAAGGGCCTGGAGTGGGACCTGGTCGCGGTCGCCGGCGTGCAGGAGGGCGTCTGGCCCGACCTGCGGCTGCGGGGCAGCCTGCTCGGCTCGGAGCGGCTGGTCGACGTGCTCGCCGGCCGGGCCGACGGCGCCGGGCTGCGGGCCAGCCTGGTCGGGCAGACCTCGGCGCTGCTGGACGAGGAGCGCCGGCTGTTCCACGTCGCCGTGAGCCGCGCCCGGCGGCGGCTGCTGGTCACCGCGGTGGCCTCGGCGGCGGTCGGCGGCGACGACCACGAGGAGCAGCCCAGCCGCTTCCTGCACGAGCTGGCCGCCACCGACCCGCCCGCCGTCGGCGGGAGCGGCGGCGTCCCCGCCGGCCCGGACCCGGAGCCGCGCCCGAGCGCCCAAACCGGCGGTGCCCCAGCCGGCGGCGGCGCCCAAACCGGCGGCGCCCCGGCCGGCAGCGGCGCCCCGGCCGGTGGTGCCGCTTCGACCGGGGCGGCGGGCCGGGGACGGGACCGACGTGCCGGCGATGGCGCCGCGCTGGACGTGCCCACGTCCGACGGGCCGGTGCCGGTCGGGGACGAGGATCCCCAGGACGCGGTCCCCGGCGCGCTGCCGGTCACCCTGCCGCCGCGCGGGCTCACCCTGTCGGCGCTGGTGGCGGAACTGCGTACCGCGATCACCGACCCGGCGGCGCCGGTCACCCGGCGGCGCGCGGCGGCGGCCGAGCTGGCCCGGCTGGCCGCCGCCGGGGTGCCCGGCGCGCACCCGGACGACTGGTGGGGCCTGCGCGGCCTCTCCGACGACCGGCCGCTGGTCGACGAGGGCGAACCGGTGCGGGTCACCCCGTCGGCCATGGAGAGCGCGTTGCGGTGCAGCCTGCGCTGGCTGCTGGAACGGCACGGAGGCAGCGCCCCGGCCAGCGCCGCGCAGGGCGTCGGCAACCTGGTGCACGCCGCCGCCATGCTGGCCGAGGACGCGAGCGTCGACCGGACGGCCCTGCTGGAGTACGTGGCCGCCCGGTTCGACGCCATCGAGCTGGCCGCCCGCTGGATGGTCGGCCCGGAACGGTCCCGCGCCGAGGCCATGGTGGACAAGCTGCTCCGCTGGCTGGCCGGCAACCCGCGGCGGCTGCTCGCCATCGAGCACGAGTTCGCGGTGCGCCTCGACGACCCGCGCCGGCCGGTCGAGCTGACCGGCCGGGTCGACCGGCTGGAGGTCGACGCCGAGGGGCGGCTCGTGGTGATCGACCTGAAGACCGGCAAGTCCACTGCGGTCACCGAGCGGGAGGTGGCCGAGCACCCGCAGCTCGGCGCCTATCAGGCGGCCGTGGAGGCGGGGGCGTTCGCCGACTTCGGCGAGGAGTCCGGTGGCGCCGCGCTCGTGCAGCTCGGCACCGGCGCGAAGGAGGCCAAGGAGCAGGCGCAGGCGGCCGCCGGGGAGGGCCCCGAGGCCGGCTGGGCCACCGCGCTGGTCCGGCGTACCGCCGACACGATGGCCGCCGCCACCTTCGCCGCCGTCGCCAACTCGAAGTGCCGGGTCTGCCCGGTGCGCACGAGCTGCCCGGTCTCCGGGCAGGGCCGTCAGGTCGTCGAGCCGCCCACGGAGTACCCGTGAGCGCGAGGACGCGCGTTCCGGGGCGGCTCGCGTGGGACGCGGCCGAGCCGGAATGCGCGCTTGAGCCGGTTTTGCGAGCCCCGCAGTCGCGAACGAAGGCGGCACCGTGACGACCCAGCCGACGCTGTTCAGCACCAGCGCCACCCCGACGCCCCGGGCCGCCGACGCCGGCCCCCGCTACACCCCGGTCGAGCTGGCCAGGTTGCTCCGGCTGCCGGCGCCCACCCGGGAACAGGCGGCGATCATCGCCGCGCCGGTGGAGCCGCTGCTGGTCGTCGCGGGCGCCGGATCCGGCAAGACCGAGACGATGGCCGCCCGGGTGGTCTGGCTGGTCGCCAACTCCTACGTCCGCCCCGAGCAGATCCTCGGCCTCACCTTCACCCGCAAGGCGGCCGGCGAGCTGGCGCACCGGGTACGCACCCGGCTCGACCAGCTCATCCGGCGGCTCGGCCGGCAGGGCCGCGACCCGCACGCGGACCCCCTCGCGGGTGAGCCGACCGTCTCCACCTACCACTCGTACGCGGGCCGGATCGTCACCGAACACGGGCTGCGCGCCGGCTACGAGCCGACCACCCGGCTGCTCACGGAGGCGTCCCGCTGGCAGCTCGTCGACCTGCTGGTACGCAACTACGACGGCGACATGTCCGAGGTGGACCGGATGCCGTCGACCATCACCGACGCCGTGCTCGCCCTGGCCGGGGAGCTGGACGAGCACCTGGTCGACCCGGACGGGCTGGCCGCCTGGACCGGCCGGTTCTTCGCCGAGGTGCAGTCCCGCCCGGGGCGGGTGTACGCCGACGTGCGCAAGGCCCTCCAGCTCCAGCAGACCCGGCTGAAGCTGCTGCCGCTGGTCCGCGCGTACGCCCGGCGCAAGGACGACTTCGAGGCCATGGACTTCGCCGACCAGTTGGCCCGGGCCGCGCGGGTGGCCCGCGACCATCCCGCCGTGGGGGTGATCGAGCGGGACCGGTTCCGGGTGGTGCTGCTCGACGAGTACCAGGACACCAGCCACGCCCAGGTGGTGCTGCTCAACGCCCTGTTCGGCGGCGGCCACCCGGTCACCGCGGTGGGCGACCCCTGTCAGTCCATCTACGGCTGGCGCGGGGCCAGCGCCGGCACGCTGGACCGGTTCCCCACCGAGTTCGCCCGCACCGACGGCGCCCCCGCCGAGGTGCTCAGCCTCACCACGAGCTGGCGCAACCGCCCCGAGATCCTCGGCGTCGCCAACGCGCTGTCGGTGCCGCTCCGGGCGGCCGGCGCCCGGGTGCCCGAGCTGCACGCCGCGCTCAGCGTCCGCGACCCGATCCCGCACCGCAGCCCGGGCGGGCGGGCCGCCGGCACCGTGCACAGCGCGCTGCTGGAGACGTACGCGGACGAGGCCGACTGGATCGCCGACAGCGTGCTGGCCGCCTGGCGCGGCGCGGCCGGGATGCCGGAGGCGCTGCCCGAGCACATCCCGGCGCACCGGCGCCCCACCACCGCCGTGCTGGTCCGGTTGCGCAGCCAGATCCCGGCGATCGAGGCGGCGCTGCGCGCCCGCGGGCTGCCCGTCGACGTGGTCGGCCTGGGCGGGCTGCTGGACACCCCCGAGGTCCGGGACGTGGTCTGCACGCTGCGGGTGCTCGCCGACCCGACCGACGGGGCGGCGCTGCTGCGGCTGCTCACCGGCGCGCGCTGGCGGATCGGGCCGCGCGACCTCGTCGCCCTGCACCGGCGGGCCCGGGCCATCGCGCGGGCCCGCCGTGAGGTGACCGGCGACGACGGGCCGGAGATCACCGTGGACGCGCTGGACGAGGCCACCCTGGTCGAGGCGCTGGCCGACCTGGGGCCGGCGCAGGCGTACTCGGCGGAGGGATACGCGCGGCTGCGGTCGTACGGGATGGAGCTGGCGCTGCTGCGCTACCGGCTGGACCAGTCCCTGCCGGAGCTGATCGCGGACATCGAGCGGACCATCGGGCTGGACGTGGAGGTGGCGGTCCGGGCCGGCCGGGACGGCGCCGGCGACGCCGGCCTGGCCCGCGCCCACCTGGACGCGCTCGGCGACGTGGCGGCCCGGTTCAGCGGTGAGACGCCCGGCGCCACGCTGGCCGGTTTCCTCGCCTACCTGGCCGCCGCCGAGGACGAGGAGCGCGGCCTCACACCCGGCGAGGTCGAGGTGGTGGAAGGTGCGGTGCAGATACTCACCGCGCACGCCGCCAAGGGCCTGGAGTGGGACGTGGTGTCGGTGGCCGGGCTGACCCGGGGCGTCTGGCCGGGGCCGGTGCGCAACTCCGACCACTGGCTGGGCGGGCTCGGCGTGCTGCCGTTCCCGCTCCGCGGCGACGCGGACGGGCTGCCCGAGCTGGGCCTTTCCGGTGCGGAGGACCAGCGCGGGGTGGCCCGGGCGGTGGAGGACTTCACCGACGCCTGGCGGGCGCACGACGAGCGGGAGGAGCGCCGGCTGGCGTACGTGGCGGTGACCCGCCCCCGCCGGCTGCTGCTCTGCTCCGGCTACTGGTGGGGGGAGGGGACGAAGAAGTTCCGCGGCCCCTCGGTCTTCCTCCGGGAGGTGCATGACGCCTGCCTGGCCGGCGGGGACGGCCACCTGGTCGACGCCTGGACGCCCGAGCCCGCCGGGGACGCGGTCAACCCGACCACGGAGACGGTGCTGCGGGCGGAGTGGCCGGCCGACCCGCTGGGCGCCCGCCGTCCGGCGCTCGCCGAGGCGGCCGCCCTGGTCCGCCGCTGCCTGGCCGACCCGGAGGCGGCCCGCCGCGAGGAGGCTCTGCTGGCGGCCGCCGCGGCGGGTGCGCCCGCCGAGGACGCCGACACGCGGGCGCCCGCCGAGGACGCCGAGGTGACCCGCTGGCGGCGGGAGGCCGACCTGCTCCTCGCCGAACGGGCCGAGCTGGCCCGGCGGGCCGAGGCGGTCGAGGTGGAGCTGCCCGGGCACCTGTCGGTGACGCAGCTGGTGGCGCTGCGCCGCGACCCGGAGGCTCTGGCCCGGACGCTGCGCCGGCCGATGCCCACCGAGCCCAACCCGTACGCCCGGCGGGGCACGGCCTTCCACACCTGGCTGGAGCAGCGCTTCGGCGCCGACCGGCTGCTCGATGTGGACGAGCTGCCCGGCGCGGCCGACGAGGACGCCGCGCCGGACGACGCGCTCACCGAACTCCAGGAGCGGTTTCTGGCCAGCGAGTGGGCCGACCGGGTGCCGGTGGAGGTGGAGGTGCCCTTCGCCACGGTGATCGCCGGGGTGGTGGTCCGGGGCCGGATGGACGCGGTCTTCGCCCGCCCCGGCGGCCGCTTCGACGTGGTCGACTGGAAGACCGGCCGGCAGCCGGCCGGGCGGGAGGCCGACGCGGCGGCTGTGCAGCTCGCCGTCTACCGGCTGGCCTGGGCCGAGCTGGCCGGGGTGCCGGTCGACCGGGTGGGGGCCGCCTTCCACTACGTGCGGGACGGCGTGACCGTGCGCCCCGCCGACCTGCTCGACGCCGCCGGGCTGACCGCGCTCGTCGCCGCCGTGCCGGAATTTCCGACAGAGGGCGCGGTGTTGCAGAGATCGTGCTAGGCTGACCACGTTGCAGTTTTGGTTTCCAGAGACTCTGTGTGCGCCTGGCGGATTGTGGCCCCAGGCGCTCTTTGTTGTGTCCGGAGTTCTCCGGGCGGGGCGACCAGCAGCGACAGGTGCGGCGCGCGGCCACGCGCGGCGCACTCCTCGGGCCCGCAACAGGTGCGGGTTCGAACGTTCCGTCAAGGAGACGAACAAATGGCAATTGGCACCGTCAAGTGGTTCAACGCTGACAAGGGCTTCGGCTTCATCACCCCGGACGACGGCGGCGCCGACGTCTTCGCCCACTTCTCGGCGATCCAGTCCTCCGGCTACCGGAGCCTGGACGAGAACCAGCGGGTCGAGTTCGAGGTGACCCAGGGCCAGAAGGGCCCGCAGGCGGAGAACATCCGTCCGCTCTGATCTTCGGATCATCCGGTAACACCCATCGCGCCCCCCCGGGCGCGGTGACGGGCCGGTCCGCTGCGCCGCCCACCCGCTCCGCGGGACGTGGCGTGCTGCGGCGGGCCGGCCCGTACCTTTCGGTTCGTGCTTGTGACCACCGGCGACGCCGGTGACGCGCCGCTCCCCGGCGCCCTTCCTCGACACGTGCCGCCTCGAGGAAGGCTTTTCGCATGACCATGACCGTTCCCACTTTCGCCGCCACCGGCCTGGCGCCGGCGCTGGTCGCCGAGCTGGCCGCGCAGGGCATCGCCGCGCCGTTCCCGATCCAGGCGGCCACACTGCCGGACTCGCTGGCCGGCCGCGACGTGCTGGGCCGCGGGCGCACCGGCTCGGGCAAGACCCTCGCCTTCGGGCTGCCGCTGCTGCACCGCACGGCCGGCCGCCGCGCCCGCCCCGGCCGCCCGCTGGCGCTCGTGCTGGTGCCCACCCGCGAGCTGGCCCAGCAGGTCACCGCGGCGCTCACCCCGTACGCCCGGGCGCTCGGGCTGCGCTGCGCCACCGTGGTCGGCGGGCTCTCCCTCCAGCGGCAGGCCGACGCGCTGCGCGCCGGCGCCGAGGTGCTGGTGGCCACCCCGGGCCGGCTGCACGACCTGATCGACCGGCGGGACGCCCGGCTGGACGACGTGGCCGTCACCGTGCTCGACGAGGCCGACCAGATGGCCGACATGGGCTTCCTGCCGCAGGTCACGAAGCTGCTGGAGCAGGTCGCCCCGAACGGCCAGACGATGCTCTTCTCGGCCACCCTGGACGGCGGCGTGGACAAGCTGGTCCGCCGCTTCCTGAGCCGGCCGGTGTCGCACTCCGTCGACCCGGGCACCGCCACGGTGACCGCGATGACGCACCACGTGCTGCACGTCGAGGCGGACGACAAGCCGTCCGCGCTGGCCCACATCGCCGCCCGCGAGGGACGCACCATCCTGTTCATGGCGACCAAGCACCGCGCCGACCGGGTCGCCCGCCAACTGCTGGCCAAGGGCGTTCGCGCCGCCGCGCTGCACGGCGGCAAGAGCCAGCCGCAGCGCACCCGGATCCTGGAGCAGTTCCGCACCGGCCAGGTCACCGCCCTGGTGGCCACCGATGTGGCGGCCCGGGGCATCCACGTCGACGGGCTGGACCTGGTGGTCAACGCCGACCCGCCCACCGAGGCGAAGGACTACCTGCACCGGGGCGGCCGGACCGCCCGGGCGGGGGAGTCCGGCACCGTCGTCACCCTGGTCCTGCCGGAGCAGCGCCGGGACGTCTCCCGGCTGATGACCGTCGCCGGCATCACCCCGCAGTCCGCCCGGGTACGCGCCGGCGACGCGGAACTGGCCCGGGTCACCGGCGCCCGTCAGCCCACCGGCGTCCCGGTCACCGTCACCCCGCCGCCCGCACCTCACCCGGCGCAGGCCTCGCGGCCGGCCCGGTCCCGCCGCCCGCGTCGCCGCTGACCGCCTGATCCTCCGCTCCAGCTCGGCGGGGTGGCGGTGTCCGGCATGCCGGGATGCCGCCACCCCGCCGAGCCGGAGTCGATCGGGTGCGGGCCGCGTCGCACCCACGGTCCGATCCCGGCGCCGCCGTCAGGACGCCGCGGCGCGGTCCACCAGCAGGTCGGCGAGGGTGGTCCGGTCGACCACCAGGGCGATGGCGCCGTCCACCGCGAGCCAGACGTCCCGCAGCCCGGCGGCCACCCCGTGGTAGCCGGCCCGGTCGGCGGGCATGCCCCGCACGCTGGTCAGCGCCCCGCCCACCGCCCGCAGCACGTCACCCACGCTGATCTCGGCGGGCGGGCGGGTGAGCGCGTACCCGCCCTCGGTGCCGCGGTGGCTGTGCAGCAGCCCGGCCCGGCGCAGGTCGAGCAGGATGCCCTGGAGGAAGCTGAGCGGGATGCCCTGGCGCTCGGCCAGGCTCGCCGCCTTGACCAGCTCGCCGCCGCCGAGCCACCCGTCGCCGGTGGACCCGGCGGCGGCGGCGACGGCGAGCATGGCCCGGAGCGCGTAGTCGGCGCGCGCGGAGACGTACACGGCGTCAGTTGCCGGCCTGGTCCAGCACGCCCCACCGGCGCCGGATCGCCTTGTCGGCCGCGCCGAACGCGGCGTCCACCGCGATGCCGACCACCAGGATGACGATCATGATGGCCATCAGCCGGGTCGCCTCGCTCAGCTCCCGGGCATAGGTGAGCTGCGCGCCGATCGACGTCCGGGTGGCGATGACCACCAGCAGCTCGCCGGCCATCAGGCTGCGCCAGGCGAACGCCCAGCCCTGCTTGAGCCCGGCCACGATGGCGGGCAGCGCGGCCGGCGCGATCACGTACCGGTAGAGGTTGAGCCCGCGGGCGCCGAGGTTGCGGCCGGCCCGGACCAGCAGCGGCGGCACGTAGTCGACGCCGTGGATGACGCCGTTGGCGACCGAGGGCGCCGCGCCGAGCACCACCACGAAGAAGATGGCCTGCTCGCTGAGCTGGAAGAGCAGGATGGCCAGCGGGAACCAGGCGATCGACGGCATGGTCTGCAACGCGGTGATCATCGAGCCGATCGCGGCGCGGAGCACCTTCACCCGGGCCACGGCCAGGCCCAGCAGGAGCCCGACGGCGACCGCGGCGGCGAAGCCGACGGCGGCCCGGCGCGCGGTGGTGGCCAGGCCCTCCCAGAGCGCCGAGGTGAGCGCATAGTGGCCGAGGTCCGCGAAGACCGGCGCCGGTCCGGGCAGTGCCCACGGGTCCTTCCAGCCACTCCAGACCACGGCCTGCCAGAGGGCGATGGCCAGGGCCAGCGCGGCCAGCTTGGGCCAGGTGGCCGACCAGAGCCTTCGCAGCCGGGACGGCGCCTTCTCCCGCCCGGCGATTTCCAGGGCGTCGAGGCCGGAGATCTCCGCGTCGGTGCGCGGCGTCCCGGCGAGGGTGTCACTGGCCATGGCGGCCCACCTCCGTCCGCAGCCGGTCGGTGACCTCGGCGGCGATGGCCGCGATCTCCGGCGAGTCGATCCGCCGGGGTCGTGGCACGTCGACCTCGGTGGAGTAGATGATCCGGCCGGGCCGGCTGGACAGCAGGATGATCCGGTCGGCGAGCCGGGCCGCCTCGCGGACGTTGTGCGTCACGAAGAGCACGGTGAGCCTCCGCTCCGACCAGATCCGTTCCAGCTCGTCGTGCAGGATGTCCCGGGTCATCGCGTCGAGCGCGCCGAACGGCTCGTCCATCAGCAGCACCGGGGTGTCCAGGGCGAGGGTGCGGGCCAGCGCGACCCGCTGCCGCATGCCGCCGGAGAGCTGGTGCGGGCGCTTGCGGCCGAAGTCGGAGAGGTGGACGGTCCGCAGCAGTTCGGCGACCCGGGCCTTGCGCTCGTTGCGCGGAAGCCCGCGCAACTTGAGCGGCACCTCGACGTTGGCCTCGACGGTGAGCCACGGGAAGAGCGCCGGCTCCTGGAACATCAGGCCGGGATTGACCCCCTCGCCCAGCTCGATCCGGCCGCCGCTGGCGCGGTCCAGCCCGGCGACCAGGTTGAGCAGGGTGCTCTTGCCGCAGCCGGACGCGCCGACCAGGCAGACGAACTCGCCGGGGGCGACGTCCAGCGACACCCCGTCCAGCGCCAGGACGGCCTGCTCGCCCTGGCCGTACACCTTGGTCACGCCGCGCAGCGCGACCGAGCCGGTCGCGCTGCGCGGGGTCGTCGTGGTCGACGTCACGGCTGGACGACCTCGGGCTTGCCCTCGGCCTTGAGCACCTCGTTGAGGTACTTCAGGTCGTAGAGGCCGTTCAGGTCCACCGGCTGGGTCAGCCCGACGGCGACGGCGTGGTCCAGGCCGGTCTTCAGCGAGGACGGGATCGGGTCGTTGGTGAACTCCAACGTCGGCCAGGCCTGCTTGATCAGCTTGAGGTCCAGCGGCTTGCCGGTGATCTTGCCGATGTGGTCGGAAATGGCCTGCTGGGCCTCGTCCGGCTTGCTGTTGACGAACTCGTTCGCCGCGACCTGCCCCTCGACCAGCTTCTTCACCACGTCCGGGTGCGCCTTGAGGAACTTGGTGCTGACCAGCAGGTTGGTGATGACGAACTTCTTGTCCGGCCACAGGTCGCGCTCGTCGACCAGCACCTTGCCGCCCGCGTTGACCAGCCGGGAGACGAAGGGCTCCGGCACCCACGCGCCGTCGATGGCGCCGCTGGCGAAGGTCTCGATGGTCTGCGCGTTCTCCTGGGGGACGACCTTGACGTCGCCGCCGCCCTCCTTGGTGGTCTGCAGGCCCTTCTCCTTGAGCCAGTAGCGCAGCGCGACGTCCTGGGTGTTGCCGAGCTGCGGGGTGGCGATCTTCTTGCCGCGCAGCTGCTCCACCGAGGTGATCTCCGGCTTCACCACGAGCGCGACGCCGCCGGACGCGGCGCCGGACACCACCCGGACCGCCTCGCCCTTGGACTTCGAGAAGGCGTTCACGGTCGGGTTCGGACCGATGTACGTGGCGTCGAGCGCGCCGGAGAAGACCGCCTCGATGGCCGCCGGTCCGGCGTTGAAGGTCTTGGTCTCCAGCGTGACGTCGCCGCCCAGCTTCTCCTTGAAGATGCCCTTCTCCACGCCCACCACGGCGGGCGCGTGCGTGATGTTCGGGAAGTAGCCCAGGCGCAGGGTGACCGGACCGGAGCCGCCGGCCGCGTCGTCGCTGTCGTCGCCGCAGGCCGCGGTGGCGCCCAGGGTGGCCGCGCCGACCACGGCGAGGGTGGCCAGGGTGACCAGGCGGCGGAAGGGGAGCCGTCTCATCGTGTATCCAATCCGCAGTATTCCTACTTAGTTGGTAGGAAGACTGGGGCAGGCCATGGGCGGCGTCAAGACCCGTCCGCAGTCCGGGACGCGCGACCTGCGGATTCTCGGCAATTCCTACCTGTTTGGTGGAGATGGCGGCGCCGGTCGGCTACTGCCCGGCACCGCCGTCCGGTGGGCCCGCCCACACCGCCGGTGCGGGGGCTGCCGACGCGTTAGGGTCGATCTCGTGCCGACGCGGAGAGCGAGAATTCCAGCGACGAAATACCCGGTCGAGCGGTTCACCCTCGACAACGGCCTGCGGGTGGTGCTCACCCCCGACCGCAGCGCCCCGGTCATCGGGGTGGCGGTGGTCTACGACGTCGGCATCCGCTCCGAGCCGGAGGGGCGCACCGGCTTCGCGCACCTCTTCGAGCACCTGATGTTCCAGGGCTCGGAGAACCTGGAGAAGCTCGCCCACTTCCGGCACGTCCAGGGCGCCGGCGGCACCTTCAACGGCTCCACCCACCTGGACTACACCGACTACTACGAGACCCTGCCCAGCAACGCGCTGGAGCGGGCGCTCTTCCTGGAGGCCGACCGGATGCGCGGCCCCCGCCTGACCGAGGAGAACCTGCGCAACCAGGTCGACGTGGTCAAGGAGGAGATCCGGGTCAACGTGCTCAACCGGCCGTACGGCGGGTTCCCCTGGCTCACCCTGCCGCCGGTCATGTTCGACACCTTCCCCAACGCGCACGACGGCTACGGCTCCTTCGACGACCTGGAGTCGGCCACCGTCGGCGACGCGGCCGACTTCTTCCGCCGCTACTACGCCAGCGGCAACGCCGTCCTTGCGGTGAGCGGGGACGTCGACGTGGCCGAGGCGACGGCGCTGATCGAGCGCCACTTCGGCGACGTGCCGGCCCGCCCGGCCCCGGAGCGCCCGGACTTCACCGAGCCGGACCTCACGGCGGAGCGGCGCACCTCGTACACCGACAAGCTGGCCCCGCTGCCCGCGGTGGCCGGGGCGTGGCGCGTGCCCGACCCGGTGACCGACTTCGCCGGCTACCTGCCGTACGTGGTGCTGGCCGAGGTGCTCACCGACGGCGACGCCTCGCGGCTGGTCGAGCGGCTGGTCCAGCGGGACCGCTCGGTCACCAGCCTGGGCGGCTACCTCGGCTTCATGGGCGACCCGTTCGACGTGCGCGACCCCACCGCGCTGCTGCTCCAGGCACACCTGCCGCCCGGCGGCGACGTGGACAAGGTGCTGCGCACCATCGACGAGGAGTTGGACCGGCTGGCCACCGACGGGCTGACCGAGGGGGAACTGGCCCGGACCCAGGCGCGGATGGCCACCCACCTGCTGCGGGACACCGACGCGGTGCTCGGCCGGGCGCTGGGAATGGCCGTCCTGGAACAGCAGCGCGGCGAGCCGGGCCTGATGAACGAGCTGCCCCGGCTGGTCGGCGAGGTGACCGACGAGCAGGTCCGCGCGGCCGCCGCCACCCTGCGGCCGGAACGCCGCGCGTCCATCGAGGTCATCGCCGGAGGTGCCCGTTGAGTGAAACCGTGGAGACGGGCGTCCGGCCGCTGCCGGCGCTCGGTCCCAACCGCAGGCTCAAGCTGCCCCAGCAGGCCGAGCGCACGCTCGGCAACGGCCTCACCGTGATCGCGGTACGCCGCAGCGCGATCCCGCTGGTCGAGCTGCGGCTCTGGATGCCGTTCGGGCGTACCCACCTGGCCCGCGGCGGGATGCTCGCGCAGACCCTGCTCTCCGGCACGGAGACCTACACGGCGACCCAGCTCGCCGCGGAGTTGCAGAAGGTCGGCGGCGGGCTCTCCGCCGGCATCGACCCGGACCGGCTGATGCTCTCCGGTGCGGGCCTGGTCACCGGCCTGGACCGGATGCTGGAGCTGCTCGCCGACGTGCTCACCGGGGCCACCTACCCGGCCGACTGGGTGGAGACCGAGCGGGAGCGGCTGGTGGACCGCATCCAGGTGGCCCAGAGCCAGCCCGCCCACCTGGCCCGCACCGCGCTGCTCAAGCGGATCTACGGCCGGCACCCGTACGCGGTGCAGACCCCCGAGCCGGACCAGGTACGCGCGGTGAAGCCCCCGGTGCTGCGCCGGCTGCACGCCGAGCGGGTGCACCCGGCCGGCGCGGTGCTGGTGCTCGTCGGCGACGTGCAGCCGGAGAAGGCGCTGGACGCCGCCGAGCGGGCGCTGTCCGGCTGGAAGGGGGAGGGGCAGCCGGCCGAGCTGCCGCCCGCGCCGCCGCTGGAGCCCGGCCCGGTGCTGCTGGTCGACCGGCCCGGCTCGGTGCAGTCCTCGCTGCGGATCGCGCTGCCCGCCGTGCCCCGCACCCATCCCGACCATGCCGCGCTGCAACTGGCCAACCTGCTCTTCGGCGGCTACTTCTCCTCCCGCTGGGTGGAGAACATCCGTGAGGACAAGGGCTACACGTACGGGCCGCACTCGCTGGTCGAGCACTCGGTGGCCGGGTCGGTGCTGGTCGCCGCCGCCGAGGTGGCCACCGAGGTGACCGCACCCGCCCTGCTGGAGACCATGTACGAGCTGGGCCGGCTGGCCGCCCTGCCGCCCAAGCCGGACGAGCTGGAGCAGGCCCGCCAGTACGCCCTCGGCACGCTCCAGCTCGGCATGTCCACGCAGGCGGGTCTGGCCTCGCTGACCAGCGCGTACGCGGGCAACGGGCTGCGCCTGGACTTCCTCGCCGAGCACGCCGCCCGGCTGGCCGCGGCGACCGTGGACGACGTGGCCGCAGCGGCGGCCCGCTACCTCGCCCCGGCGCAGGCGGTCACCGTGGTGCTCGGCGACGCCGAGCGGGTCGCCGACGGCCTCGCCGCCCTCGCCCCGATCCGCACGGAGTCACCGTGAGCACGAGGAGTGAGCCGGGTCTGCGAGCCCCGCGGTCGCGAACGAAGGAAGGCGCCGCGTGAGCGCGAGGAGTGAGCCGGGTTTGCGAGCCCCGCAGTCGCGAACGAAAGAGGGCACAGCGTGACCGGCGAGCCCGCCCCACCGCTGGCCCGGACGACACTGGACCGGGCGGCGCACCGGCGGACCGACCCGGGGTGGCTCGCCGAGGCGTGGGAGCAGGCCCGGGTGCTCGTGCTGGACTCGACCGACGACGGTCGGGCGCTGGTCCGCGGCGTGGCGGCCCCGCCGGAGCTGGTGCTGGTCGGCTCCGGCGAGCTGCCCGAGGTGCCCCGGTCGGTGCCGATGTTCCTCGGCGTCGAGTCGGACGGCGTGCCGGTCTTCGCCGTGGACGCGCCGCTTCCGGAGCTGGCTGGCACCCGCCGGGTCAACCTGCGGGAGGTCGGCCACCTGCTGACCGACCGCGACGCCGGGATCTTCACCACCGCGCTGGCGCTGCTCAACTGGCACGTCCGGCACGGCTACTCCTCGTCGACCGGCCAGCCGACCGAGGTGGACGAGGCCGGCTGGTCCCGCGTCGACCCGGGCGGCGACCGGATCTGGCCGCGCACGGACCCGGCGATGATCGTGCTGGTGCACGACGGCGTGGACGGCCTGGACGGCCGCTGCCTGCTGGGCAACAACGCCACCTGGCCGAGCACCCCGGGGCAGCGCCGCTACTCCTGCCTGGCCGGCTACGTGGAGCCGGGGGAGTCGGCCGAGGCCGCCGTGCTGCGCGAGGTCCGCGAGGAGGTCGGCGTCGCGGTCGAGGAGATCGGGTACGCCGGCAGCCAGTCCTGGCCGTTCCCGGGCTCGCTGATGCTCGGCTTCCTGGCCCGCGCCGACGCGGACGCGCCGATCCAGGTGGACCCGGCCGAGATCGCCCGCGCCCGCTGGTTCACCCGGCGGGAGATCGGCGCCGCGCTGGCCGACCAGCCGGTCCGGGTGGACGGCGGGGACCTCCTGGTCCTCCCGCCACCGTCGTCGATCGCCCTCTTCCTGGTCCACCGCTGGCTCGACGGCCACTGCTGACCACCGGAAACAGGCGCCGGTGGGAGATCGCGGAGGTCGCGGAGGCGCGGGCGGGTCGGCTGGGCGGCGAAACGCGGGCTGGATGCGGTCCCGGCCCGGGACCGTCGTTGCCGCGGCGGTCTCGGGCCGGGAACACGGGCCGTCGTGACCGGTGAGGCGTGGAACGCGGCGGGGGAGCCGGTCCGGTCGCGACGGACGTCAGTGGCGGGTCAACTGCCGCCCCAGTGGTAGGGGTGACCCGGGTTCATGTCCTCGATGGGCAGCACCTTGACCCGGTGCCGGCCGGCGCGGACGGCTCCCACGGTGGACAGCGCGCGGGCGAGCAGCAGGGCGGCGTCGCGGTCCTCGGCGTGGACGACCTGGCGGCGGGGTTCCGGCGCGCTGGTCTCGTCCCGCAGCCGACTGCCACCGGCCCAGGCGGCGGCGATGTCGGTGTCGGCGGCGGCACGGATCTCGGTGCGGACGATCAGGAACCGCATGGTGGCCCCCGGGTGCGGATGGACGGATGCAGGCTGCAACTTCCACGTCACTCTTGCGTCATGTTACGCCCGTGCGCCGTCCCAGCAAGTGAAACCCGCCTATCGTTCGCGGCGTCGACCGATCGGGTGACCCCAGGTCAGCACAGTTGTCGGGGATGGACGCGCAAGGGGCCGCCGGCGCCACGCCGACGGCCCCCGGATGTTCGCCGGATCAGTTCAGGTCGAACTGGCCGTTCTTCGCCCCGGCGATGAAGCCGAGCCAGCCGGCCCGGTTGAACAGCAGCACCGGCCCACGCGGGTCCTTGCTGTCCCGCAGGGCCACCGCCTCGGGCCCGGTGCGCAGCGGCGCGACCTCCACGCAGTTGGAGGTCTGGCTGCGGGTGCTCTTGCGCCAGGCGGCGCCGGCGAGCTGCTCGGACGAGCTGTTGCGGATGTCGTTCATGGTTCTGCTCCTGGTCTGGAGTGTTCCGATGGGGACGAGTGGCGCCGCAGGCGGACCGTCCCCGTCCATCACCGGTCCGTCGTCAGGCGCCCCGAGTCGCGGCGGCGCTGGGTCGGCGCCGTTGCCGGCCCGAACGCCACTGTGGACTCGGCTGCCGTGCCGGTCAGCCGTCCCGTCGCCTCGATCAGCCAGGAGAGGGTGTCCGATGCGGAGAGCGCCGCCGAGCTCAGCCACTCGAACACCACTTTATAGCGATTTAGGGTGTTTACCTCGGTCGACATGACGTCGGTGAACCCACCTTCGATGGCCAGCGTCTCCGGATCGAGCGGATCGGCGAACCGGTAGACCGAGAAGGCGGTCGGCGGGAGGTACCAGTCGCCGACCCGCGTGTCCCGCAGCAGCAGGCGCAGCGTCACGTTCGGCAGCAGCGCCAGCTCGCAGAGGTGGACGATCTGCTCGTGCAGCACCTCGGTCGGGCCGGCCCGGCGGCCGAGCGCCGCCTCCTCCAGCACCGCCGTGTAGCGCGGCGCGTCGGGGGAGCGGGTCAGCAGCGACTGGCGGGCCTGCCGGGCGCGTACCTCGGTTTCCGGGTCCTCGGTCTCCAGGTCGCCGGCCTCCTCGGCCACCTGGGCCGCGGACATGATCCGGTGCCGGGCGTACCCCGGGGTCTGCAACAGCCCGGGCACCAGGACCGGGTTGTACTCCGAGATCTCCGCGCACCCCGCCTCCAGCTCGGCGAAGGCGCGCTGCTGCTGGGTCATCACCGGGAAGTTGCGCAGCCAGCCGCGCATGTCGCCGGCGTCGTGGGTGATGCCCAGCAGTTCCTCGCGCAGCTCATCCTGCGCGCCGTAGAGGGTCAACAGGACGCCCACGTCGTCCGGGTCGGGACGGCTGCGGCCGTTCTCCAGGCGGGACAGCTTGGACGCGGAGGCCCAGCCGATCCGCTCGATGACCTGGTCGCCGGTGAGGCCGGCCTGTTCACGGAGTCGGCGCAGCTCGATGCCGAGCCTGCGACGGCGCAGGATCGGGCCTGGTGCGGCAGGAGGCACGGTGTCCTCTTTCCCGTCGACCGTCGCAGGACGCGACGGTAACTGTATGAAATTCGCCCCCCACGGTCAGTATGGACGGCGCGACCGGTGTCGGAGGGTCCGGCGGGGGCGTGTCACGCGACAAAAAGAGGACTGTGGAGAGGTGCCTTCACCGGCGCCCGACCCGACGCGCCGGATGGCGCACCCCCGCCGGAGGGAACCCGATGCGCACCGTCCTGCGCCGCCCCGACTTCCGCCTGCTCTTCGTCGCGCTGCTGGCGAGCATGGCGGCCGAGTCGATCCTGCTGCTGGCCCTGGCCGTCTGGGTCAAGGACCTCACCGGGTCGGACGGCATGGCCGGGGCGACCATCTTCGCGGTGATCGCGCCGATGGCGCTGGCCCCGCTGGTCGGCTGGGTGGTCGACCGGTGCCGCCGCCGGCCCTTCTTCATGGCCGCCAACCTGGGCACGGCCGTGCTGCTCTGCCCGCTGTTCGCGGTCCACGACCGCGCCGACGTCTGGGTGATCTACGTGGTGGCGGCGCTGTACGGCCTGTCGTACATCACCCTGAGCGCGGTGCTCAGCGGGCTCATCCGGCACCTGGTGCCGAGCGACCTGCTGGCCG
This sequence comes from Micromonospora sp. AMSO31t, assembly GCF_008868175.1. GTDB lineage: Bacteria > Actinomycetota > Actinomycetes > Mycobacteriales > Micromonosporaceae > Micromonospora. The sequence continues at coordinate 15,574 of NZ_WBKT01000052.1, read as the reverse complement.
ACGCCAACGGGGTGCTGCAGACCGTCCGGCAGGGGCTGCGGCTGGTCGGCCCGCTGGCCGGGGCCGGGCTCTACGCCGCGGTCGGCGGCTGGCTGCTGGTCGCCCTGGCCATGTCCGGCTTCCTCACCGCCGCCGCGGTCGTCGGCGTGCTCCCGGTCGCCGAGACCGCACCCGCCCGGTCCGCGCGCCGCTGGCCGGCCGGGCTGGGCGCCGGGCTGCGGCACCTGTCCGGCGACCCCGCGCTGCGCCGGGCCCTGCTCGGGTACGGGCTGGGCTCGCTCATGATGGGCTTCACCGAGTCGCTGATCTTCGCGTACGTCGACCTGGGGCTGGGCCGGAACGCCGCGTTCGTCGGTGTGCTGGTCACCGTGCAGGGGGTCGGCGGGCTGGTCGGCGGGCTCGTCTCGGCCGCCGTGGTGCGCCGGACCGGCGAGGTGGGGGCACTGGCCGCCGGGGTGACGTTCTTCGGACCGGCCGCGCTGGCGCTCGCGTACCCCCGGCTCTGGCTCGGCGTGGTGGCGCTGCTGCTGGCCGGGGTCTCCCTGCCGCTGACCATGGTCGGGCTCAACACGCTGATCCAGCGGCGGACGCCGCCGGGGCTGCTGGGCCGGGTCGCCGCCGCCGCGGAGGCGCTGGTCAGCGGCCCGCAGGCGGTCTCCATCGGCGCGGGCGCGCTGCTCGTCGGCGTCCTCGACTACCGCCTGCTGTTCGCCCTGGTCGGGGTGACCACGACGGCCGCCGGCCTCTACCTCTGGCGTGGCCGCCGGCTCACCGCGCCCCGGGCCGTCCTGGTCCACGTCCCGGCTCCGCGCCGCCCGCTCGACCACGAGGTGCTCGCCGCGCCGCGCCGGCGCCGGGTGCCCTGAGACGCGACAGCGGCCGCCCCCGTCCGGGGGCGGCCGCTGTGGCCGGGTGCGGCCTGGTCAGCCGGCGATGCTGGTCAGGTGCTGCTTGACCTGGACGATCGACGGGTTGGTCAGGGCGCTGCCGTCGTCGAACCGCAGCGTCGGGACAGTCTGGTTGCCGCCGTTGACCTTCATCACGAACTCGGCAGCCTTCGTGTCCTGCTCGATGTCGACCACCTCGTACGCGATGCCCTCCCGGTCGAGCTGCGACTTCAGCCGGTGGCAGTAGCCGCACCACGAGGTGGAATACATCGTCAACATGGTCAGGTCCTCCAAGGGGTGACTCGCGCCCGGTCCGATCAGGCCAGGCTAATCGCTGCAACATCGCCGAAGGCTGGAATGATTCCTGGCTGTGGTGGTTCACTCAGCGGCGGAACGGGTGCTCGCCGGCCTCGACCCGGAGCAGCGGTCGGCGGTGACCGCCCCGGCCGGCCCGGTCTGCATCCTGGCCGGCGCCGGGACCGGCAAGACCCGGGCGGTGACCTCCCGGATCGCGCACCGGGCGCTCACCGGTGACATCTCCCCCCGGCACGTGCTGGCCGTCACATTCACCGCCCGGGCCGCCGCCGAGATGCGGGCCCGGCTCACCGGGCTGGGCGTGGGCGGCGTCCAGGCCCGCACCTTCCACGCCGCGGCGCTGCGCCAGCTCCGCTACTTCGCGCCCCGGCTGCTGGAGGGCCGGGCCATGCCCGAGCTGCTGGACAGCAAGGTCCGGGTGGTCACCCTGGCCGCCGCCAAGGTGGGCCTGCGGGCCGACCGGGCCGCCGCCCGCGACCTGGCCGGTGAGATCGAGTGGGCCAAGTCGTCGCTGGTCGAGCCCGGGGAGTACGTGGTGGCCGCGGCCAAGGCGCTGCGCGACACCCCGCACGAGCCGGCGAAGGTGGCGGAGGTCTTCGACGCGTACGAGCGGCTCAAGCGCGGCAACGGCGTGATCGACTTCGAGGACATGCTGCGCGCCGCGGTCTGGGGGATCGAGGAGCACGCGGACGTCGCCGAGCAGGTCCGCGGCCAGTACCGGCACTTCGTGGTCGACGAGTACCAGGACGTCAACCCGCTCCAGCAGCGGCTGCTGGACGCCTGGCTCGGCGGCCGGGAGGACCTCACCGTGGTCGGCGACGCCAGCCAGACCATCTACTCGTTCACCGGGGCGACCTCGTCCTACCTGATCGACTTCCCGCGCCGCCACCGCAACGCCACGGTGGTCCGGCTGGTCCGGGACTACCGCTCCACCCCGCAGGTGGTCGGACTGGCCAACGCGGTGATCTCCCAGGCCCGGGGCGCCGAGGCCCGGCTCCGGCTGGAGCTGCACGGCCAGCGCCCGCCCGGCCCCGAGCCCGACCTGCGGATCTTCACCGACGAGCCGGCCGAGGCCAACGCCGTCGCGGCCCGCTGCCGGGCGCTGGTCGACGGCGGCACCCCGGCGCGGGAGATCGCGGTGCTGTTCCGCACCAACGCGCAGTCCGAGGCGTACGAGAAGGCGCTCACCGAGGCCGCGGTGCCGTACGTGGTGCAGGGGGCGGAGCGCTTCTTCGAGCGCCCCGAGGTGCGCCAGGCCATGATCGCGCTGCGCGCCGCCACCCGGTCGATCCCGGGCGAGACCCCGCTGCCGGCCGCCGTCGTGGAGGGGCTCGCCGCGGTCGGCTGGGCGCCCGACGCGCCCCCGGCCGGCGGGGCCGCGCGCGAGCGGTGGGAGGCGCTCGCCGCTCTGGTCCAGCTCGCCGAGGAGCACGCGGCGACGCCCGAGGTGGTGCCGATCGGTGAGGCCGCCGCGATCGAACGCCCCGTCACCCTGGGCGACTTCAACGAGGAGTTGGCGCGGCGGGCCGCGCAGCAGCACGTGCCCACCGTGGAGGGGGTGACGCTCGCCTCGCTGCACTCGGCCAAGGGCCTGGAGTGGGACGCCGTCTTCCTGGTCGGGCTGGCCGAGGGCACCCTGCCCACCACGTACGCGAAGACACCCGAGCAGGTCGAGGAGGAGCGGCGGCTGCTCTACGTCGGAGTCACCCGGGCACGGGAATGGCTCTGGCTGTCGTACGCGGCGGCCCGCTCGCCCGGCGGCCGGGCCCGGCGGCCGTCCCGGTTCCTGCCCCAGCTGGACCGCTCCGGCGGCGGCGAGCGGGCCGGCGCGGGCCCGGGCGCGGCCCGGCGCACCGAGCGGCGGCGCGCCCAGGTGGTCTCCTGCCGGATCTGCGGCGCCACCCTGCTGGCCGCGGCGGACCGGAAGCTGGGCCGCTGCCCGACGTGTCCGTCCGATCTGGACGAGGAGCTCTACGAGCGGCTGCGCGAGTGGCGGCAGCGGGTGGCCGGGGCGCAGAAGGTGCCGGCGTACGTGGTCTTCACCGACGCCACGCTCACCGCGCTGGCCGAGCGGAGGCCCGGCCGCACCGAGGAACTGATCGCGATCGCCGGGATCGGTCCCCGCAAACTGGGACTTTACGGCGATACGGTGCTGGCCCTGGTGGCCGGTGCGGGGGTGGACGAGGTCTGCCCGCAGAAAAGTTTCGAAATCTAGCCGTAAATCGTTTGCCCTCGCCCCGAGGCGAGGAATAGCCTCAGGACACACCTCGCGAGCGGCGCCATTCTGGCTGCTCACGGGGGATGAGTCCAAGGTCGGCACGAGGAAAGACGAGGAGGTGGCACCCGTGGAGATCTTCACCTATGAGCGTCCGGCGGCGATGCCAGCTGCCGTCGCTCCGCTGTCGTCCGTCCGGGTGGCCCTTGCCGCTCGACCGTCGACTCCGCAGGTGCACCAGGCCCAGGTTCAGGCCGAGCTGAACCGGACCGTGGCGCCGCTGGCGGAGATCGAGGGGACCAGTGGCTTCACGGGCATGGGCATCGGTGACGTCAAGAAGCGCACGGATGTCCGCGGCGTTCCACCTCGAGGTAGACCGGTCTGATCCACCAGACCACCGGCTCACCTCGAGGCCGCGGAACCCGCACACCGGGATCCGCGGCCTCAGTTTTTTTGCACTGCCGTAGTGCCGTCAGAAATGCGATCCACGAGATCGAAGTGAGAGAGAGGTGACCGGAGGATGAGTCTGGCGTTGGCCCCGCTCGACGTGAGCGTCGAGGTGGAGGCGAACCTGCCCTGCCGGAAGTTCGACCCCGACCTGTGGTTCTCCGACTCGCCTGCCGAGCTCGAGCTGGCCAAGTCGCTCTGCGGGGACTGCCCGCTGCGCGTCGAGTGCCTCGCCGGCGCGGTGGAGCGGTCCGAGCCCTGGGGCGTCTGGGGCGGCGAGATCTTCGAGCGTGGCGCGGTCGTCCCGCGTAAGCGGCCCCGTGGCCGTCCGCGCAAGGAGGACCTCGCCCGTGACGCCCAGCTCCGGGTCGAGGCGGAGGCGCGACTGGCGGCCAGTGGGCTGTCCGAGTCGCGGAACTCCGTCCGGCTGGCAGCCTGACACAACCCCGTTCCAACGTCCCCGCCGGTGACCCTCACCGGCCGCGAGAAAGCCGAAACCATGCTGCACCTGCCGAATGGAACCGAGATGCAACTACTCCACGAAGCGTTGTCCCGGGCTCGAATGCGCCGGCCTCAGGCCGGCACCACCACGAGCACTGAGGCAACCCGTTCCGCCCGTACCGTCGCCATGCGTGGCCGCAGCCAGTCGGCCCGCGACCTGGGCGCTCTCTAGATCCCTACACCACGGAAGGGGCGGTGACCGGATGGTCACCGCCCCTTCGGCGTGCGCGTCGGTCAGCTCACCGGGGCGAAGCCGGGCAGCCAGCGCTCCAGGATCGCCCGGTAGGGCGCCTTCGCCTCCAGCTGGCAGAGCACCCCGATCGAGCCGAGCGTCACCCGGTGGATCATCAGGTAGTTCGGCGGCAGGTTGAGCTGCCGGCTGAGCTGGTAGGTGGGGGAGCGCGGGCTGGCCAGCCGGGCCGCCTGGGCGCGCAGCCAGGCCCGGGTGAACCGGAACTCGTCCGCGGCGATCGGCTCGAGCATCGGCCGGAGGAAGTCCAGCACCCCCTCGGCGTCGATCGGCTCGGTGGGGCTGACGAAACCCTCGTCGCGCAGCCCGGCGACCACCGCGTCCGCGTCGTCGCGCAGCGCCAGCGCGGCGATCCGACCGATCGGCTCGGGGGTCCCCTCCGGCATCCGCGCCACCGCGCCGAAGTCGATGACACCGAGCCGGCCGTCGGGGAGCAGCCGGAAATTGCCCGGGTGCGGGTCGGCGTGCAGCAGCCCGGCCCGCATCGGCGCGGAGAGGTGCAGCTCGGCCATCAGCCGCCCGGCCTCGTCGCGCTGCTCCTCGGTGCCCTCCCGGATGATCTGCGACAGCGGGGTGCCCTCGACCCATTCGGTGATCAGCACCCGGGGCGCGGCGTCGAGCACCTCGGGGATGTAGATGTCCGGGTCGCCGGCGTACGCCGCCGCGAAGGCGCGTTGCGACTCGGCCTCCAGTTCGTAGTCCAGCTCCTCGGTGATCCGCTCGCGCAGCTCGGCCAGGAGCGGCTTGACGTCCAGCCCGGGCTGGATCGCGCGGAACATGCCGCCCAGCCGTGAGAGCTGCTTCAGGTCGGCGAGCAGGGCGTCCCCGGCGCCCGGGTACTGGATCTTCACGGCCACGTCCCGGTGGCGCGGGCCGCCGTTCGGCCCGTAGCCCGGGTCGCGCCAGACCGCGCGGTGCACCTGGCCGATGCTGGCGGCGGCGGCCGGGGTGTCGTTGAACTCCACGAACCGGTCCCGCCATTCCGGCCCGAGCTGCTCGGCGAGCACCTTGTGCACGGTCGCCGCGGGCAGCGGCGGTGCGGCCTCCTGGAGCTTGGTGAGCGCCTGCCGGTAGGGAGCCGCGATCTCGTCGGGCAGCGCCGCCTCGAAGACCGACAGGGCCTGCCCGAACTTCATCGCCCCGCCCTTGAGCTGCCCGAGCACGCTGAACAGCTGCTCGGCGGTGCGCTGCTGGATCTCGGCGGAGATGACGTCGGACGCGAGCCCGGTGACCCGCTTGCCCATGCCGAGGACGGTCCGACCGGCGAAACCGAGCGGCAGAGCGGCGAGCTTGGCGGTCCGGGACACGGCCCGGCGCGGGATGTCGGTCACCCGGTCATTGTTACCGACTCGGCGGGCCCGCTGCTGCTGTGCGGCCGGGAGCGGGTGCGCCGAACCGGATCGGGCGACGCCCGGAGCACCCGCAGGAGGGGTGCGGCGGCCACCGGCGATGCCGGAACCTGCCCGGCTGCCCGATTTCGACCGCGCAACCGAGCGTTTCCGGGGTGCCCCCGTCGAGGTGGGTCAACGCCTCGGCCGCCGCGTAGGCCGCCGCGGCCAGCCGGGTGGTCGTCGCGCAGACCGGCTCGCCGTCGCCGGCCGCGAGCTGGGCGGCGAGGGCCGGCCAGTCCGGGTCGCGGTCCGTGCGGTGCAGGTCGAGGCAGTGCAGGCAGGGGCCTACCGGCGGGCGGACCAGCGGGCCGATCACCGGCACGCCGCCGCGAAGGTCGATCAGGAGGTGGGGCTGACGGCGGCGCGCGTAACCCGTGGCGAGCAGAGCCGCCGGGCGGTCGGCGCCGAGCTGGACCACCAGGTCGGCCCGGCCCGGCCGCAGCGGCGTGGTCGCGGTGCCTGGCGCGCACCGGGCCAACGCCGCGCGGACCGCCGGCGCCAGCGGACGGCCCAGCTCCGCACCGGTGAGGCCGGTGCCCACCAGGTCACCGGGGCGGACCGGGCCGGCCAGGTCGGGTACGACGTGCCCGACCCCCGCCTGCGCCAGCGCGACGGCGATCGCCGCGCCGAGCCGCCCGGCCCCGCTGACCAGCACGCGCGCGGCCCGCCGGCGGCGCAGCAGCCGGGCCGGCGTGCCGGGCAGGGCGGGCGCGGCCAGGGCCAGGGCGTCGGCCTCCCCGGTGAGCCGGGCCCGGACCGGCCCGGTGAGGTCGCGGGGGAGCAGGCTCTGCGCGGGTACGACGAGAGCGGCGGCCCGGAGCGTGTCGAGCAGCATCCGGGCCTCGGCCGACGGGACCCGCGCGGCGGTGGCGGCGGTGAGAATCTCCCGCTCGCTCCGGGTGCCGTCGAGCAGGTCGAGCAGCCGGGCGGCACCCGGGCTGGTCAGCTCCAGCAGGACGGCCGGGCCGGGTTCCAGCCCGAGCTGGAGGGTGTGCCGGTCCCGCCACAACCGGGTGAGGCCGGGCAGCAGCGTCGGACGGGCGAGGGGCGCCGGTTCGGTCACACCACGAATCGTGACCGTGTCCGCGCTCTCCGTCGATCGTTGTCCACAGGTGCGCCGGGCCGTGGCCAGCGTTGTCCACAGGAAAACCCGGGTTTTCCACAACCCGCCGGGAGCTGGTGTCGGCTACGCGACGGGGGAGGGGTGGCGACAGCCACCCCTCCCCCGTGCGACCCGGACGGGTCAGACCTTGGCCTTGCCGAGAATGCGGTTCACTGTTGTGCCGCACACCGGGCACTTGCCCTTGGCCATGTTCATGCCGGTCTTCGAGACCTCCACGCGGCCCTCGAAGTCCCGCTTCTCCTTGCACTTCACGCAGTAACCGTTGTAGGTCTGGGCCTGGTCGGCCACGGTAGCCCTCCTCGTCTCGTCCACCGGACGCCTCCGGCGGGTTCCCTGCGGCGGGCCACGGGTGGCGCCGGCGCCGGGGGGTTCTCGGGTTCTCCGCGATCACGCACGTGACCGCTGGTTGGCGGACCCTACCCAGGTCTGGGCGGTTCCATGTCAGCTGTGCGTCGACTCTGTGAGCAAGTCGACGTCGAGAGTGTGCATGCCGCGTTACGTCGGATAAGTCAGTTTCGCGGGGACACGCCGGGTGAATGCCCTCAGATCCCCCTTCGGGGCGGCCCCACCGCGACAACTCGTCCGTAGATCACCTAACGTTGACAGGGGCCCGCAGGTGATGGTCAACTGCCGCCGCAAAGAAATTTTTCAGGACTCCTGACGACCAACCACCATTTTCCGGGCGCGTGTCGTCGTGTTGACTCTTGCGGACCCCTGGTCAGTACGCATTAGCTTTCCCTCGTGACAGTCAGCCGAGGCTGCGCGGACCAGTGATGGCCGGGACGCGGAAGCCCGTCGTCGAAGTACGGCGCAGCCAGCGCCGGCGACGCACGGTGTCCGCGTACCGCGACGGTGAGCGCGTCGTCGTGCTCATCCCCGACCAGTTCTCCCGTGCCGAGGAGAGCGAGTGGGTCGACCGGATGCTGGCCCGGCTCGCCGCCCGCGAGGGCCGGCTCGCCCGCTCCGACGCCGAGCTGCTGGGCCGGGCCACCCGACTGATCAACCTCTACCTGCCCGAGCACGGCCGGGCGGCTGCCCCGGCCAGCGTCCGCTGGGTGACCAACCAGAACGGCCGCTGGGGCTCCTGCACCCCCGCCGACCGCACCATCCGGATCTCCCACCGCATCCAGGACATGCCCGAGTGGGTGATCGACTACGTGTTGCTGCACGAGCTGGCCCACCTCATCGTGCCCAGCCACAACGCCGCGTTCTGGGCCCTGGTCAGCCGCTATCCGAAATCCGAGCGGGCCCGCGGCTACCTGGAGGGCGTAGCCGCCACCTCCGGCGTCCCCCTGACCGACTGACGCCCAGCCCCGCCCTCCAGTCTCGCCGCCTGGCCCGCCGTCCGGCCTCGCCGCCCCCCAGGCCTGTCGATCATGAGGCTAGCGGCGCAATTCGCCCCTTTGCGGCGGCCAACCTCAAGATCGCGGCGGAACGCACGGCGGCGCGGCGGCAGGGCGGTTCGGGGCGTCTGGGTGGGGATGGGTGGCGGGTTAGGGTCGTCGGATGGCTCGACGTGTGGTGGTGGCGTTGCTCGGCCCGGTGGGCTGGGCGCCCCCGGGGATCGACCCGGCACGGTGGCGGAGCGCGCTCGCCGAGGACGTGGTCGACCTGCTGGCCACGCTGAACGAGGTCGAGACCGCCGTGGCCGTGACGCCGGAGGACCGCTGGCTGGCCGACGCGGTGGTCTGGCCCGGCACCGCCGTGTACGAGGTGCCGGAACTCACCGTCGCCGCGGTGTTCGCCGCCCTGACCGGGTTCGACCAGGCGGCCGTGGTCGTCGCCGACGCGCCCGACGTGCCGGGGCTGACCCTCGGCAAGCTGCTCCGGCCGCTGACCAGCCGCCCCGTCGCGGTCGCCCCGGTGGAGGGCAGCGGGGCGGGGCTGCTCGGGGTGGCGGCCCGGCTGCCCGCACCGGAGTGGTTGCCGGCGCTGGACCTGGACACCGCGGCGCCGGCCGAGGTTCGTGCCGCCGCCCCGCGCCCCGGGGACGTGGCGGTCACCGCCGGCTGGCGGCGGCTGCGCGGCCCGGCCGATCTGGCCACCCTCGACCCGGCCTTCGAGGGCTGGGAGGCGACCCGGGCGCTGCTCTCCGGCCAGCCGGGCTGACGAGCGCCGGAAGCTGCGCCGGGGCCCGCACGGCGTGCGTGCGGGCCCGGCGACGTGCGGTGTCAGGACTTGTCGTCGTCCTCGCCCGGGGCCTGCTCCTCCGGCGCGCCGGGTGCGGTGAAGTCGAAGTTCGCCAGCTCCTCGTCCAGGTCGCTGGTGGTCGCGGCGAACGCCTCCGGGTTGGCGAAGTCCTCGTCCGACGGGAGCAGGTCGGGGTGGCCCCAGACCGCGTCCCGGCCCGCGATCCCGCGGTGCTCGGTGAGCGCCGACCAGAGCACGGTCGCCTCGCGCAGCCGGCGCGGCCGCAGTTCCAGGCCCACCAGGGCGGCGAAGGTCTGCTCGGCGGGGCCACCGGCGGCCCGGCGGCGGCGGAACGCCTCGCCGAGGCGGACCACGTTCGGCAGCCGGTCGCCCGCGGCGCTGTCCACGACGTGGCACACCCAGCCCTCGACCAGTGCGAGCACGGTCTCCAGCCGGGCCAGCGACGCCTTCTGCGCCGGGGTGTCCTCGGGCGTGAAGATGCCCTCCAGGGCGATGGCCTGCATCGACTCCGGGTCGGTCGGGTCGACCCGGCCCATCGCCTCCTCGATCGCCTCCCGGTTGACCCGGATGCCCGCGGCGTAGTTCTCCACGGCGGCGAGCACGTGCCCGCGCAGCCACGGGACGTGCTGGAAGAGCCGCTGGTGGGCGGCCTCGCGCAGGGCCACGTAGAGGCGGACCTCGTCCTCGGGCAGTTCCAGGCCCTCGCCGTACGCCCGGATGTTGGCCGGGACGAGCGCGGCGGTGCCGGCGGGGCCGAGCGGCAGGCCGATGTCGCCGGCGGAGAGCACCTCGGCGGCGAGCGAGCCGAGCGCCTGGCCGAGCTGGCCGCCGAAGAGCGCGCCGCCCAGCGTGGCGACCATCGACTGCATGGGGCCGAGCTGGGCCCGGGCCTCCGGCGGCACCAGGTCGCCCATGGCGCCGACCATGCGGCTGGCCACCGGGTCGCAGAGCTTGCGCCACACGTCGAGGGTCTTGTAGATCCACTCGTTGCGGTTCCAGGCGACCGAGCTGCGGATGCCGGTGGGCCACGAGGTCGCCGGCTCCAGCCAGAGGTCGGCGATGCGCAGCGCCTCCTCCACCGCGTTGCGTTCGAACGGCGAGACCGCCGGGTCGCCGGCGGCGGCGAGCTGGCTCGCGGCGACCTGCCGGGCGAGGTCCCAGTTGACCGGTCCGCTGCCCGGCGCGGAGAGCAGGTGCTGCAACTGCGACATGAACTGCTGCATCTGCGCGGGATCGTTGGGGTCTGGTGGTTGCCCACCCGGGAGCGCGAAGCCGAACGGAATATCAGGCACGACGTCTACGGTACGCGGGCCGCGCCGCAGGTCGTGCGCGTCGGCGTTGCGCTGAGGGCGAAGTCCTGCGGTCACCGCGCCGGACGTTCCGGGCCGGATCGGTACGCTCTGGCGCATGAGACGTCGCGGCGTGACCGTACTCCTCGGTGCACTGCTCACCGCCCTGCTCAGCGTCGGCGTGCTGAGCGTGCCGATCCCGTACGTGGTGCTCGGTCCCGGCCCGACCGTCAACACCCTGGGCAGTGAGAACGGCAAGGAGATCATCCAGGTCTCCGGCCGGGCGACGTCCACCTCGGCCGGGCAGCTCCGGCTGACCACGGTGGGTGTGCAGCCCACCGTCCGGCTGCGCTCGGCGCTGGCCGGCTGGTTCTCCTCGGACGAGGCGGTGGTGCCGCGCGAGCTGGTCTACCCGCCGGGGGAGTCGCAGGAGGAGGTCGAGCAGCGCAACGCGGAGGACTTCCAGAACTCGCAGACCAGCGCCGAGACGGCGGCCCTGCGGGAGCTGGGCTACCCGATCCGGGTGCTGGTCAAGACGGTCACCGCGGGCGGCCCGTCGGTCGACGTGCTCAAGCCCAACGACGTGATCACCTCGGTCGACGGGCAGCCGGTGACCAGCGCGGCGCGGCTCACCGAGCTGATCCGCGCCAAGCCCGCCGGCACCGCGCTGAAGATCAGCTACACCCGGGCCGGTGCGCCGGCCACGGCCACGGTCAGGAGTCGTGAGCAGGACGGCCGGCCGCGGATCGGCATCGAGATCGACCAGCAGCAGCCGCACCCGTTCACCCTTAAGATCGACCTCGGTGACATCGGCGGCCCCAGCGCGGGGTTGATGTTCGCCCTGGGCATCGTCGACAAGCTGGAGCCGGCCGACCTCACCGGCGGGAGGGTCATCGCCGGCACCGGCACCATCGACGACGAGGGCCGGGTCGGCCCGATCGGCGGCATCGCGCAGAAGCTGGTGGGCGCCAAGGAGGCCGGGGCGAAGGTCTTCCTGGTGCCCGCCGACAACTGCGCCGAGGCGGTCCGCAACCCGCAGCCCGACCTGCCGCTGCTCAGGGTGGGGTCGCTGGACGACGCGTTGACGGCCCTGGAGAAGCTGCGCGCCGGGGGGCAGCCGACCCGCTGCTGACCGGGCCGCGGGGCCACCGGACGATCGTGACGTGACCTTGACCCGACGTGTTCAGGAACACCCCGTACTCTGGGTGCCTGGTCGGAGCCGATCACATCGAGCGTGCGGAGCCAACAGTGGTCATGCGGAGCAGCCCCCTTCCGAGGATGAGCCGGCGCGGACGCGTCACCATCGGAGTTCTGATCGGGGTGTTCGTGCTCTTCACCCTGCTCGGGTGGGGGGTCAACGCGTGGACCGACTGGCTCTGGTTCGACGAGGTCCGCTACACCCAGGTCTTCACCGGCGTGCTCGCCACCCGGCTGCTGCTGTTCCTGGTGATCGGGCTCGGCATGGCGGTGATCGTCGCCGGCAACCTGTGGCTGGCCTACCGGCTGCGGCCGCAACTGCGCCCGCACTCCGCCGAGCAGGCCACGCTGGAGCGCTACCGGATGCTGCTGAGCCCCCGGCTCGGCACCTGGATCGCCCTGGCCTCCGCGGTCATCGGCCTGTTCGCCGGCCTCTCCGCGCAGAGCCGGTGGAGCCAGTGGCTGCTGTTCCGTAACGGCGGCAGCTTCGGCGTGAAGGACCCGGAGTTCAACGTCGACATCGGCTTCTACGTGTTCCAGCTGCCGTTCTGGCGCTACCTGCTCGGCGTCGGCTTCACCGCGGTGGTGCTCGCCCTGCTCGGCGCGCTGGCCGTGCACTACATCTTCGGCGGGGTGCGGCTGCAGGGCGTCGGGGACCGGATGACCAACGCCGCCCGGGCCCACCTGAGCTCGCTGGTTGCCGTCTTCGTGCTGCTCAAGGCCATCGCGTACGTGCTGGACCAGCGGGCCATGCTGCTGGAGTACAACGAGGGCGCCAAGCTCTACGGCGCCGGCTACGCCGACATCAACGCGCTGCTCCCGGCGAAGGAGATCCTCGCCTGGATCGCCGTCGTGGTGGCCGTCGCGATCATCGTGTTCTCCAACGCGTGGATGCGGAACCTGGTCTGGCCGGGCATCGCGCTCGCCCTCCTCGGCGTCTCGGCGGTGGCGATCGGCGGCATCTACCCGTGGGCGGTGCAGACCTTCGAGGTCAAGCCGAGCGCCCGGGACAAGGAGGCGCCGTACATCGAGCGCAGCATCAAGGCGACGAGGGCCGCGTTCGGGCTGACCGACACGAAGAACACCGGCTACGCGGCGAACAATCTCGTCCCGCCGGCCAACCTGGCCACCGACACCTCGGTGGTGCAGAACGTCCGGCTGCTCGACCCGCAGCTGGTGTCCGAGACGTACACGCAGCTCCAGCAGGTCCGCGGCTTCTACGACTTCGGCCCGAAGCTGGACATCGACCGGTACGCGGTGGGCGGCAAGACCTCCGACTACGTGGTCGGCGTACGGGAAATCAACTACGGCGAGCTGACCTCGCAGCAGAGCAACTGGATCAACCGGCACACCGTCTACACCCACGGGTACGGGCTGGTCGCGGCACCGGCCAACCAGGTCTGCGGCAACGGCACGCCGTACTTCGTCTCCGGCTTCCTCGGCGAGGCGAGCAAGGAGACGCAGGGCTGCTCGTCGCCGTCGGAGCAGATCCCGGCCCAGCAGCCGCGGATCTACTACGGCGAGCGGATGGAGGCCGACGACTACGCGATCGTCGGGCAGACCGGCGACCGCGACGTCGAGTTCGACAAGCCGACCTCCACCGGTGGCGAGCAGTACTACACCTACACGGGCGAGGGCGGCGTCGAGATCGGCTCGTTCCCCCGCCGCCTGCTGTACGCGATCAAGGAGCAGGAGTCGAACTTCCTCCTGTCCGAGGCGGTCAACGACGACTCCAAGCTGCTCTACGTGCGCAACCCGCGGGACCGCGTGGAGAAGGTGGCGCCGTTCCTCACCCTGGACGGCGACCCGTACCCGGCGGTGGTGAACGGCCGGGTCCAGTGGATCGTGGACGGCTACACCACGGCCGCGACCTACCCGTACGCGGAGCGGGTGAACCTCCAGGCCGAGACGGCCGACGAGCTGACCGGCCGCGGCACCTTCCAGCTGGCCCGGGAGAACGTCAACTACATCCGCAACTCGGTGAAGGCGACGGTCGACGCGTACGACGGCACGGTGAAGCTGTACGCGTTCGACGACACCGACCCGGTGCTCAAGGCGTGGAACAAGGCCTTCGGCGGTGACCTGGTGCTGCCCAAGGGCGACATCCCGCCGGAGCTGGCCGAGCACTTCCGCTACCCGGCCGACCTGTTCAAGGTGCAGCGCAACCTGCTCGCCCGGTTCCACGTCACCGACCCCGGCGACTTCTACTCGGGCCAGGACTTCTGGCAGGTCCCGAACGTGCCGGACGCCCCGGACAGCGGGGCGAAGCAGCCGCCGTACTACCTGTTCACCCAGTTCCCCGGGCAGGACGGGCCGCGCTTCCAGCTCACCTCGGCGGTCACCCCGAACCGGCGGGAGAACCTGGCCGCGCTGATCTCCGGGTCGTACGTGAACGGGCGGCCCCAGTTGGAGGTGCTGGAGCTGCCGGACCAGACCCGCATCTCCGGGCCGGTCCAGGTGCACCAGCAGATGACCAACAACGGCGACATCCGGCAGCAGCTCAACCTGCTCTCCTCGGGTCAGTCCCAGGTGCAGTACGGCAACCTGCTGTCGCTGCCGTTCGGGAACGGGATGCTCTACGTCGAGCCCGTCTACGTGAAGAGCAACAGCCAGAACGCGTTCCCGCAGTTGCAGAGGGTGCTGCTGTCGTACGGCGACGGCGGCTCGTACGTGGTGCTGGCGAACAACCTCAGCGACGGCATCAAACAGCTCGTCGAGCAGGGCAAACGGGCCCCCGGCGGTGCGCCGCCGCCCACCTCGGGCGGGACCAACCCGCCGACGGGCGGCACCAGCCCGCCGGTGCTCACCGGGGAGCTGGCCCAGGCGGCCGGCCGGGTGCAGAGCGCGATCATCGAGGTCAAGGCCGCGCAGGCGTCCGGCGACTTCGAGCGGTACGGGCGGGCGCTGAAGACGCTCGACGAGGCCATGGCCGCGTTCCAGCAGGCGCAGGGGGCGGCGAACCCGTCGCCCGGTCCGAGCCCCAGCGGCAGCCCCGCGGCGTCGCCGCCGGCGTCGCCGCCGGCGTCGCCCTCGTCGTCCCCGACACCGAACGGCTGACGCCGAGCCGACCACGCGAGCCCGTGGTCCGTGACCCGTAGCGGTCGCGGACCACGGGCTCGTGTCGCAAACCGGACGGAACACCCGCAACCCCGAGCCCGCTTCCACCGTCATCAGAACAGGTGGGCGTGAGGGGAGGCGGGAGTCCAGATGCGCGATGTGAACACGTTCGACGACTTCTACCGCAGCACGTCGGGGCGGGCGCTCCGGTACGGCCGCGCGGTGGCTGACGACGCCGGTGACGCCCAGGACCTGGTCCAGGAGGCGTACGCCCGCGCGTGGCGGCAGTGGGGGAAGCTGGCCGCCCACCCCGCGCCCGAGGCCTGGCTGCGTCTGGTGATCAGCCGGCTGGCCACGGACCGGTGGCGGCGGCTGCGCGGCTGGCGGCTCGCGGCCAGCCGCACCGGCCCCCCGGCCGACGTCGGGCCCCCCGGCGAGGACACCGTGCTGCTGGTGGGGGCGCTGCGGCAGTTGCCGGCCCGGCACCGGCAGGCCCTCGCCCTGCACTACCTGTTCGACCTGTCGGTGGAGGAGATCGCCCGGGAGGCGGGGGTCCCCACCGGCACCGTGAAGTCCTGGCTGTCCCGGGGCCGCACCCGGCTGGCCGAGCTGCTGCCCGGCGTGGCCGCCGAGGAGCTGGAGGTCAACGATGTCGCGTGAACTGACCCGCCTCTACCAGGCGCTCGCCGCCGAGACCGACGAGCGGGTGCTCGCGGCCCCGGACCGGGTGCGCCGGGGTGCCGACCGCCGG